>JAFYME010000008.1 GCA_017556765.1 Bacteroidales bacterium | reverse complement strand
TGTCGAGGCCGCAAAGGCACAGGGTTACACAGTACTCATCACAGCTGACCACGGTAACGCAGACTACGCTGTAAACGAGGACGGAACACCTAACACAGCTCACTCGCTCAACGATGTACCTTTCATCGTAGTGAACGCAGGCGACGAGGTAAAGGAGGTAAAGGACGGCAAGCTCGCCGACGTAGCTCCTACAATCCTCAAGCTCATGGGCATCGAGCAGCCAGCTGCCATGACTGGAGAGCCGCTCGTATAACATCAGCACGATTATAAGATTTTATTGAGAGTCAGCGTAACATACAGTTCGTTGACTCTCATTTTTTATTATATTTGTGCAGAAGCAAATGTTTATGAAGGGGTTTTATTTTTTCATCATAGGAATTCTGTCGATTCTATCGTGGGGATGTAACGAAGTTCAGGGGACGGAGCCTTCTGGCAATCCGGACATGACCCTGACCATAAAGAATGTAACCACGGGTACAGAGTCCATAACCTTGACCTTGCATGCCGAAGGCGAGGATAAGGACGACTACATCCGCTGGGGCATCACTTATGGAGAGACTGAAGACAAGACTCTTGGAAAAGGCCAAGGCATCGACGGAAGTCCTGCAGAGGGAAGCGGCGAAGTCACCATAGAGGGACTCAAGGACAATACCGTATACTATATCTGGGGCTGGGCCTTCGACCAGAAGGGCGACAGGATATGGACAGAGATATGCACGGCGGCAAGGACCAAAGTCAAGCCGAAGCCAGTGCCTGCAAAGCTGTCAGGAGCCGTCATAGGAAGCACATACTCAGTAGATTACAACAACGGCAACGCCCAATCGACTACGGTCAACACCAAAGACAACGTCTTCGACGGGAACTTCGATACATATTTCGCTTCATACGACCGCTCGGGCACATGGGTGGGCTATGACCTAGGCACGAAGCATGTAATCACGAAGATCGGATACTCCCCTCGCATCACCCAGCCGGGCAGAGTCGAGCTGGCAATGATCGAAGGAGCTAACATGCCTGACTTCAGCGACGCCATTCCTATCCATATGATAAAGAAAGCGGCCCCGGAAAGGCAGATGACTTATGAGGAGACCAGCTGTTCGCGTGGATTCAGATATGTGCGTTATGTATCTCCATACGACGTGAGATGCAATCTCGCGGAGCTTGAATTCTACGGATATGCCGACGAGGGCAATGACTCGAAGCTGTATCAGATAACTAACCTGCCGACAGTCATCATCAACACTCCGGGAGCCCAGGAAATCGTATCGAAAGAGGAGGAGCTGTCCTGCAATGTGTACATAATTTCAGAAGGCGGCACGAAGCTCCTCGCGACCAGCGAGACCGGCGTGCGCGGACGCGGAAACGCCAGCTGGGACTACTTCGAGAAGAAGCCGTACAGGATCAAGTTCGACAAGAAACAGAGCCCTCTGGGAGCTCCCGCATCGGCAAAGAAGTGGACCTTGCTGAGCAATTACGGCGACAAGACCCTGATGAGAAACATCCTCGCATTCGAGGTCAGCAGGAGAGTCGGAATGGCTTATACTCCATATTGTCAGCCTGTGGATCTTGTCGTGAACGGAGAATACAGGGGATGCTATCAGTTCTGCGATCAGGTCGAGGCCAGAGAAGAGAGAGTCCCGGTAAAAGATGGCTATCTCATTGAAATAGACTCATATGCATGGAAGGAGACGCATTGTTTCTGGTCATGGAAAGGCACTCCGGTAACCATCAAACACCCTGACGAAGACGAGATAACTGCAGACCAGCGGGCACATATCGAAAACTTCTTCAACCAGATGGAATCGGCCTCCCTGGGCAGCAACTTCAAAGACCCTGAGAAAGGATACAGGAAATACATCGATGTCGAAAGCTTCCTGCGAAACATCATAGTCGGAGACTTCTGCGGCAATCCCGATCTGCTCTGGAGCATGTTCATGTACAAGGACGCCGAGGACGGAAAGTTCTATACCGGCCCGACATGGGACCATGACCTTTCGTTTGACAATGACTACAGGGTATACTCCGTCAATTCGAAAAACGACTTCCTGTACCTTAGCGTACCGTCACCTGCGAGCGACGCGGTCAGGGAACTTACCGACAGGATCGTAAAGCAGGATCCTTACTCAAGAGAGATGCTTGCGGACATATGGAGAGAGGTATATGAAAACGGAACATTGAAAAGCCTTCCGGACTATGTCGACCAGACCGCACAGCTGCTTCGCGAGTCGCAGGAGCTGAACTTCAAGCGCTGGAAGATCCTCGGATATAAGGTTCATATGAACTTCCAGGCCCTCGGCACATATGAGGCGGAAGTCGAGTTCATGAAGAACTGCCTCAAGGAACGGCTCGTCAAGTTTGACCAATATGTAAAGAACAACAAATAGAAAATCCCGTGACAAGCGCTTTCATCACACAAGCCGGTCACGGGATATTTCCATGTCAATGCTTCAGACTAGAGGCCACGGCCACGAAGGAGGGCTCCTGAGTCAGGATCTGCGCCACGGAAACGGCGGTAGAGATCCATAGGCTCGTCGCTGCCACCCTTCTCGAGGACATTCTCACGGAATGACTTCGCTGTCTCCTTGTCGAAGATTCCCTTCTCCATGAAGAGCTCGAATGCATCCTTGTCAAGAACCTCAGCCCAGAGGTAGCTGTAGTATCCTGCGCTGTATCCGCCGCTGAAGATGTGGGCGAAGTATGTGCTGCGGTAGCGTGGGATGATCTCGTCGATAAGACCCATCTCAGCGCATGCCTGAGCCTCGAATGCCATAGGATCAAGGCCTTCAGCAGATGTGAGCTCATGCCACTTCATGTCGAGGATAGACGCCGCAGCGAGCTCTGTTGTCATGAAGCCCTGGTTGAATGTACCTGCAGCCTCGATCTTTGCAACGAGCTCGTCCGGAATCACCTCACCTGTATCATAATGACGTGCGTAGCTTGCGAGGACTTCCTTCTGGAACGCCCAGTTCTCCATGATCTGTGACGGAAGCTCGACGAAGTCACGTGCTACAGATGTTCCGCTCACGCTCTTGTATGTACACTGTGTGAGAAGGCCGTGGAGAGCATGTCCGTACTCATGGAAGAGTGTCTCGACCTGGTCAAGGGTAAGGAGAGAAGGCTTGTCGGCAGTAGGCTTCGCGAAGTTTCCTACGTTCACGATTACAGGACGTACCTCAACACCGTCTACGATCTCCTGATTCACGAAGTTAGTCATCCATGCGCCGCCTCTCTTTGTGCTGCGTGGGAAGTAGTCGGTAAGGATCACTCCGATAAGCGAACCGTCAGCGTCAGTAACCTTGAATCCCTCAACGTCAGCATGATATACAGGGATGTTCTCAAGCTTCTCGTACTGGAGTCCCCAGAGCTTTGTAGTAAGGTCGAAAACGCCCTGACGTACATTCTCCATCTTGAAATATGGCTTTGTCTGCTCCTCGTCGAGGGCGTACTTTGCCTTGCGGACCTTCTCTGTGTAATATGCCCAGTCCCATGGCTCGATCTTGCTGCCTGCAGGAAGAAGGCCTGCCTTTACGTCCTCGTCCATGAACACCTGCATGTCTGCGATCTCCTCCTTTGCCTTTGCCACAGCCGGAGCCATGATGCTTGCAAGGAATGAATCCACTGTCTCAGGATTTCCGGCCATCTTATCTGCAAGGATCATCTGTGCAGGGTTCTCGTAGCCGAGGAGGTTAGCCTTCTCGATACGAAGAGCCATCATCTTGACCATCAGCTCCTTATTGTCATACTCGTTACCGTTGTTTCCGCGTGATGAGTATGCCTTGAACATCTTCTCGCGTGTCGCGCGGTCTTCTGTAGCAGCCATAGCCTCGCCATACTCCGAAATCGACACTCCGAACTCCTCAGCAAAAGCATTGTTCTCTGCGAGGAGGTTGTTGCCGAATGTATTTGAAAGCGAAGAAAGCTCGAGATTGATCTCACGCATGCGTGCCTGCTCTGCCTCACCGAGAGCGATACCGTTCTTCACGAATGAGTTGTGAAGATTCTTCAGGACCATCTTCTGCTCCTGATTGAGACCGAGGTTGTCGATATTTTGGAAAAGAGCGTCGACCTTCTTGAAGAAATCAGGGTTCATGAAGATGTTGTCGCTGTGGACAGAAACAAGAGGAAGAGCCTCCTCCACGATCTTCTGAAGCGACTCTGTCGCGTCAGACTCGGAGATATTGAAGAGGACCATTGAAACACGGTCGAGGATAGCGCCCGAACGCTCATATGCCTCTACGACGTTCTCGAATGTAGGAGCATCCTGGTTGTCAATGATAGCCTGGATCTCGCTCTCCTGCTGAGCGATACCTGCCTGGATCGCAGGAATGTAATGCTTCTCCTGGATCTTTGTGAAGTCAGGAATTCCGTAAGGAGTGTCCCATTCCGCGAGGAAAGGGTTGGCTGTGCTGCATGAAACTGCTGCAATCATGATTGAAAGTAAAATCGATATTCTTTTCATTATACGTTAATATGTTGGTTTTCAATTATAGGTTCCATACCTTGTAATCGGTCGGCTTCTGGGCCTCGACAGCCGCTGCCGCATCATCTCCGACCTTACCCGGAAGGTTCACGAAGAAGTCATGTCCGGTCATTTCCTCGAGCTCGTCGATTGACATGGACACAGCCTTGAGGTCGTTGTTCGGATACTTCTTATGCTCGGTATAGAATGCCGCTCCTGTCCATACGTCGGCGTCACCCTTCTTGTATCTGAGGACAGCCTTGTAGTAAGCCACAGGGACTGTGATGTTCTTTCCGTCCGAATCGGTAGTGATCTCCTTCGAGCCCTCGACAACGCAGCCTGTGACTACATATGTTGTATCCGAAGCATTGGCTACCTCTCTGATACGGTTCTCGAGGTTCTGCCAGATGCCCTCGTTGTGCTCGTTGAGCTGAGGGATGATGTTGGTGCCGTAGAATGTCTGCTCATTGGCCTCACGGCAGCAGAGACGGTCTGCAGAAGGCACCTGATGTCCACGCGCATAGTCGCCGGCATAGCCTGAGAACGGAGCGCATGAAAGTTCAGGGCCGAGGATAGGGTCATAGTTCCATGCATCGGTTCTGCTCACGACCTTCTCAGTATAGGTCTCGCAGAGAGGATATGCCATCCAGATGGATACGAGGTCCTTCTGACTCCATGCGAAAGAGTAATTTCTGTACACGTTGTTCTTCATCGAGAAGCTGTGAGAATAATATCCATAGTCATCATTGTCCATAGCCGGAAGCTCCATCCAGTCTGTCTTCCTTGGATCTACAGTCGGGATTTTGGTCTCAGTGTACGATCCCGAAAGGATGGCTACATTACGCACTTCCCATGTACCGGCCTTTGTCGCGGTACTGCTGTACTTGAAGGCGAGCTTGATCGTGCCGCCGGCATACGGAGTCATGTCCCAGTTTCCTGCCGATACGAATGTCCAGCTTGTAGGGTATGCCTTAGGATCGATCACGAGCGGCTGCCAGTCACCTCCTTCCTTTGAAACCCATACCGTAGCTTCCTCAGAAGCCTTGCCGAAATATCCGCCTGCATGCTCGAATGTGAGGTATGACTGTGAACCGGCAGGGAGGGTGATGTCTGGAGAAATGAGCCAGCTTTCTGATGCATAATTGTTCGGATTGATGAAAGCTGTAGCCTTCATGCACTTGTACTGGCTTGAGAACTCCCAGATGCATGGAAGCTGCTCAGGGACAGTCACATCCTTGATCGTGAAGTTGCCCATGCTTGTTGTGAAGCTCGTGAAGAAAAGGGCATTTGACGGAGCGTCAGAGCCGAATCCATGTCCCTGAGTGATCTTCACAGAGCTTGTGGCTCCGTCTATCGCAAAGACAAGAGTCGCCTCCCTCATGCCACCGTTATTCTTCTCGACTGTCACGGTAACAGGCTGCTTGTAGTTAGAGCCCATTCCGGATTCAGGAGATACAGTGATCCAGGACGGCACATCCTGCACCTTCCAGTCCATGTTCGCAAAGACGGTGAGGCTTACTGTTCCTCCGTCATACGATACCGCAGCAGGCTCGGATGGTGTCACCTTAAGCTCCGGAGTCTTGGTCGGCTTGTTGTCGTCCGGGCCCTTGTCCTTACCGCATGATACCGAGACAATCATGAATGCCAGAAGAACCGGCAAAAATTTAAGCCATTTCATATTCTTATCGTTTTTGTTTATGCTTATAATGAATCTATGAATTCCTGTGCAGGCGATGCTCCGCCCTTGACCGCCTTGAATTCATGGATGACGAAAGGTCCTGAATAGCCTTCCGCATTCTCGGCTATGCCGAGGAATGAGACTATCTGGTCGTAATGGACCACGGCATAACCTTTTGTCTTGTCGTTGTCACACTTGTAATCCAGCTCGAAGAGCACGTCATCCCTTTCCGCCCAGCTGAGGAATTCTCCGTATGTAAAGCTGGTCCTCCAGTGAGCTGCAGTGGCGTTCGGAACGATTGTGTACGGCACCATGACCATTCCCTTGCACTTGCTGAACTGCTGAGGATCAAGGGCCGCGAGCTCGGTACCGTCATAATACTTGTCGATGATGAATTCTATCGACGCATCGCTCTCTATAAGGATTCCTGTCTTTACGACCTCGCTCATGAACGGTTTCCTCAACGCTATTTTGCCGGTATTCATATCCACTGTCGCGGCTACCACCATATACTCTGTGTCCTCTTCAAGAGATGTGAATGTCCATTTCTGCTTTCCGATCGCAGCTCCCATGTCTTCAAGATATTCCAGTCTTGTACATAAGAAGAAGTCTGCACCGTAGTCTATCCTCTCATCGAGGAACCTGCATACTGCTTCATCTTCAGAACCTTCCGACGCAAGATACTCTTCAAAGGTCGCCATCGGCATGCAGTCATAGAAATAGTGAAGTCCAAGCTTAGGGGAAATGCTGACGGTAATCTTGTTGTGCTGAACGTCAAGGATAGTGAAAAAGAGTTCCTGAGCACGAGGATTGCCTCCTCCCGGCATGGTCTTGAACTCGACCTTGGTCAATGGCGTTGTAGGGGCATCGTTCCATCCGAAGCACAGGAGCACATACTCAGTATCTGCCGAAAGCGACGATATCTGTTCCAGATCGACAGTCTCCCCTGCATAAGTCACCTCGCCAAAGGCATCCCAATGCTTATATGTGCTTACCAGCTCATACATTATGTCGATGTCGGAAGAATAGTTCTCCAGCTGTGACTTTGGCTGGATGCAGCATACATATGGATCGTCATTCGAAGGAGTCACAGTACCGATTACCGAACAGAAGGTAGTCTCCTTGATATCTACAGTAAAGGTATTCGAAGACTGTTCCGCCTTGGACGTCTTGAAATATATGATTTCCGCCTTGGAGTTGACGAAGAAGTTCTCATCTATGCCCACTGCATATGCCATGTACTCCGTGTCAGCCGTAAGGTCATCGAATATGAGCTCTGCCTTGCCGACACTGCCCAGATTGGTGACTATCGCCTCAAGGCTCTGTCCCATCATGATATAATAATCAACGAGGGCAGCGGCATGGGCTGAAAAGGCTGTCTCATCACCTCCCCACTCCTGATACTGCTCCATAGAGAAGACATTCATGAAGAAAAGGGTGTTCTTCTGGTCTGCAGCCACGCTTACCTTGGCTGAGGTAAGACCTACATCCGTAACCTCTATGCTGAATGCGACATCCTGCTCCTGAATTTCAGGAGTTGTAAACTCGATCTTGGTGACTCCTGTGGTAAAATAGGCTTCCGGCGAGAGTCCGTATGCATACAGGTAATATGAAGTACCTGGCATCAGACCCTTCTCGTCACTCTCAAACGAGCCTTTATGAAGGAAGTCCTCAAGCCAGTCCTCAAGGGTCTTGCCCTCTTCCATAGCCTTGTTGTTGAACCAGTCAAGATCGTTATCCTGGTATTCGTACTCATTTTCAAATCCGTCAAAATCCGCCTTTTCCACAAGCATGACGACATAAGTCATGTCCTTGTCGGCCGGGGTCACGGAAAAGTGACATGATACAGAAGTGACTTCGGATACTTCCAGGATGAAATCCTCAGTAGGAACAGGATCCGGCTGCACGACAGGATCCGGTTCATTACAGCCGATGAAAGACAACATCGACAGAATACATGCTAAAGTTGCTACACCTATTCTCATAATCAATTTTTATAATTAGTATTTGTACTTGAAAGTGAATTCTTTACCATCAGCAAGCACCACATCGGCAAGGATATCATACATGGCCCCCGAACGGCTTATCCTGATCTTTCCGGAACGAAGCTCCCTGAACTGCGAGTAATACATCAGCGGAGTTTCGTAAATGAAATAGTAGTCATCGTTGTGCCATGCCGTGTCCACATCTATTTCCATTCCCTCCAACGAGGCATTTATACCTATCACGGCATAGGTCGTCTGCTTTTCATTCTTCTTGAACGGGGATATACGGATCAGTATCTGCGAATCCGAAGAAAGTTCGACCACAGAATGTACCGGATATTCCGTTCCGTCATAGACGTATGTGCCAAGCGGAGCCTCAACCATCGGCTTCTCGACTGTCGGCTCATCAGTCTGAGGCACCTCAGGCTTTTCACATGCCGAGAAGGTCATGACGAGCATCAATGCCGCCATCAGAAGGTTATATAACTTGTTCATAGGCTCCCACATATGTAACTTCAATATTTTCATAATTCGTTGCTTCCACCTCTATCGTTCCCTCGCCGAGGCTGACCCTTGCCGTACCGCTGCTGCCCAGAGCCTTGCTGTAGACCTGCCCGTCATACTCGATATAGAAATCCGGGCTCTGTGAGAATCCGTAGGCATTTCCGTCAAAGAATCCCTCCGGCATTGTTATCTTCAGGTAGTCTCCCCTTTCGGTCTTGAGGGACAAGGTATATGTACCCGAGTCATTCTGCTTCATGTCGAGGTACGCTGCCTCGATCTCATACGGCTGTCCTTCATATATGAGCTCGTTCCTGACGGTCTCCTTCACAAGAGCATCGATAGCCGTTCCGTCAAAGCGGAGCTTGAGCGTCGAACCTCCCAGATTCAGGTCGGCAGAGACCACAAAATGAGCCGGATCATCCTGGTCAGCCAGGAGATTCAAGATTCCTGTCGTCTCCGTATCATTCGAGTCCACAACCAGAGAATTGACGTTATCTACATATCCTGCAGCCACAATATCATTGACCGACAATGTCTTTCCATGGCACTGGCTGTCTTCCAGAATGATGTACGCATAGTATGTGACGATCTCAAGGTCTTCGAAGAAGTCAATTCCCGCAGGGGTAAGATAAATCGCCGTCATGCCGTCTTCCCTCTGATAGAAGGCCGTGCGGACAGGCTTGTCGTTTCCATCAATGGAGAAGATGTTTTCATTCACAATGATTCCTGCCTCCTCTGCAGACATGCTTACTTCGAGCTTCGCTCCGTCCGCCAATGTGATGCTTATGGTCACCACAGCCTTGTTGCCGGCATAGTTGAAGCTGCATTTTCCCTCCTGTATCTCCTCTGTCATCGACGGCGCCACGGTCTCCAGATATGCTCCCTCGAGAGTGCTTATCACTGTATAAAGGCCGGTTTCAGTCATAAGATCGAATTCCGATCCGTTCAGAAGCGGAGAAACGGCCACATAGAAATACTCATCCTGCTCGAAGATGGACTGGAAATCGTTCACGCCCTTGGAAGGGGTTGCCGCTATGGCTATGTATTCCCCGAGGTTGCTCACAGCGACGCTTTGGAATGTATATGTCTCATCATCAATCCTATACGAATTTTCCTTCAGCGTATCGACTTCCGGAGTCGGAGGCTTCGGCTGAGGTATCGGATCCGGATCCGGCTGCGGTCCCGGCTGGGGAGCCGGTTTTTCACATGAAGCTGCCATCACCAATGCCACAGCGGTCATAATGATATATGATAAATACTTCTTCATCTCATTTTCAGATTACAGGTATCACATCCAGAAGCGTCTGTCCGGTTATCCTCCTCGGGTAGCCCTGACAATCCTTAAGGTCATACTTCACGATATACGAACCGTCTTCCGCCTTCTCGAGCGTTATCTCGCCCTCATCTATCCTTGCATATGTATCTGTCCATACGCCTCCCTCGAGTTCATAGTACCATGTTCCGGAAACTTTCCATGCCGCAAACACATTCGGCAATCCCGGAACAGCCGATCCCGGCACGATCTTGTCCTTGTCTATCGATGTATCCGGATTCCTGTCCACCATCACGAATGTACCCTCCGGCATTCCATCCTCAGCGACGTCGACATCCCATGGGACAAGGAACTCAAGTCTCAGCACCGCACCGTTTCCGGCAGGTCTGGACGCGCTCATGTCAACGCTTTCCTCCGCAAGATACAGCACAAGCGAGCGGTATGTGTTGTCCATACGATAAAAGCAGTCCCCCTTGTCCTGCACCGCTCCCTTGACGAACGAGATGTCCATAAGGTCATGCTTGAGAGTACTGTTCGGCACCTCCTCAGGCACATTGTTCCTCGGCTCTATCTTTCCCGACCATGTGAAATACCTCTTCGTACACTTGTCGCCGACCATCACACCTTCAATGCGGTACATCCCCTCGCCTGCGGAAGTTATGACGAGAGCTCCTTCATCGAGAAGGTCATAATCCATTTCGGTCGATCCGTCAGCCACATCCGCATAGAAAGTCGCATCAGCAAGCTCCAGACGCAGTCCCGGAAGGTCTATGGTCGTCATATATCCCCATACAAAGGTTCCTGGAGCATAGTTGCCGGAATTCAGCATCTCCGTGTATCTGCCCGCAAGCATCTCGGGATCCGCTCCCTGTTCCTCATCGTATTTCACATTGAGCATAAGCTGCATGACAGCGCCCGGGCCGACAGGATTTCCCAGCTCGTCAATATACATGTCAGTATAAAGCTTGATCACCCATTCGTCGGAAACCTCCTCTCCGGAAGCGTCACCATAGTAGATGAAGTCAGCATTGTCAAACACCGTCGTATCCGGAATGCTTTCGACGAAGCCAGGTTCCGGCTCGGGATCATTATGTTCCGGCTCTGGCGGAACAGGCTTTTCACAGGCTGCAAAAAGGACAGCTGCAGAAATCATCAAAACGTATAGAATCCGATTTTTCATAGTTCATTGTATAAAAGATACAAATTTAATAATTTCCAGACAATCTCATCAGCATGATATAAAAAATCCGGCGGTTCGCAAGGAACCGCCGGAAAACTTGCTTTATGTGATTCTTTAATTAGAATGCAACATCGATATGGTCAACATAGTAAGCATTAGTTCTGATAAGAGAAACATACACCTGCTTGTTGCCCTCTGCTACAGGAATTGTGACACTGTATGAACCGTCAGTCACAGCTCTTCCTACATTTCCGTCTTCTGGATATGCGGCATCAGCTGTTGGAACTGTCCAAGTCGAAGGGAACGCGCAATATACATTATTCGAATAAACAGGCTTCTGGTCTGTGAAGTGGAGAGTCACTGACTTGATGTCCTTGTCAAACTCAGGGGTCTTGATGTAAGCGCCCTTCTTTCCACGGCACTGAAGGAATGTATTGTCCTTGTTTCTCGATGCATTTACTGTCCATACTCCTGATGCTGACTCAATTGTATAAGTCTGATACGAAGTCTCAGAAGATGTCATTACAGCGCAGATCTCTGCATTTGTAAGAGTAAGAACGCTTCCGGCTGGAGTCTCTGGCTCCTCCTCTACAGGATTGTCAGCCTTTACGAGAGCTGGGAAGAGGTTTGAGAAGTCATCTTCCCATGGATCATAGATCTCCCAGTTGTTGTAGCTTGCTGAATATGTGATAGAGTAATATGTAGCAGCGTTGTATACGTCATATGTACCGTCGCCGTTGTTATATACTGTCCACATGTAGTATGCAAGATTCTCATCTTCAGCTGAAGGAACAGTCTCAGATACGCTGAGTGTTCTGTATGGAGTTACACCATCAGCCTGCATAGAAGAGTAAAGATATCTTCCATAGCTGTCCTGGATAGTGTAGCAGCTCCAGTCAGGATTGTATGTGAATGTGTATGCATTCTTTGCTGTGCTTGCACCGTTTACAGCGTCTGCTGATGCAGGACGGCCGTAAGTCTGAGTCTCGCCGAGAGCAGTCATGACCTTCTGGGTTGTAGGCTCGATGAACCAGTACTCACCATTTTCGATCTCGCCTGAAGGCTGGTCACCGCCTGTACCCTCAGTAATGATGTCGTATGGCTCAGCTACTGCTGTGCATGGAACTGCGTCAGCAACACCGAATACAGACTCAGCAGAGATGTTCACGCTGTTCTCTGAAAGAGCAGAGTAAGCGATCTCTACAGGTGCCATGAACTCATCCCACTCATAATCATACTGAGTGAAGACGATCTTACCTGATGTTGCGTCAGCTGGAACAACCTCATATGAACCAGTCATGTAAAGACCGAAAGCAGAACCGTCCATAGTAGGAAGAGCCACGACAAGAGCACCCTCCTCATATACGCCAAGGTCAAAGAGAACCTGCATGCCCTCTACCTCTGCAAGCCACTGCTTGCCGTCGATAGAATACTCTGGAGCCGGTGCAGAACCTTCCTCATGTGAGATGTAGTATGCAGGACCGCCTACCTGAGCAGTGCCGTTGTACTCAGCTCTTGTACCGATGAGTGTAACAACGTCACCCTCCTTAAGTCCGAGCTGTGCGAAAGACTTGTCGTTCTTTGCTACAGGAGCTACAGTAAGACCGTATACATATACTGATGAACCGTCCTCACCAACGAGGTCGAAGTTACCATAAGTCTCGTTTACGAGATTTGCGATAGTACCTGTAAGCTGATACCACTTGTCAGCAGCGGTTGGCTGTGCAAGGAAGTCAGCGACTGTAGACTCAACGTGGCCTACGTGGCTTACATAGTAAGCAGGACCACCTACCTGAGCTGTACCGTTGTAAGATGCTCTTGTACCGATAAGGGTAACAACGTCACCCTCCTTGATGCCGAGAGTAGGGAATGACTTATCGTTCTTAGCTACAGGAGTAGCAGTAAGACCATATACATATACAGAACCAGTTGCGTCAACGAGGTCGAAGTTACCATAGTCGCTAGCCTGGAGGTTCTTCACCTTACCTGTGAGCTTGAAGAGAGCTGTACCCTCAGAAGCTGCGAGGAAGTCTGCAACTGATACCTCAGCGATAGAACCCTCCTGAGTAACTGATGTCATGGCCTTGTACTCAACGCCACCGCTTACAGTTACGAACTCGAGGTCAGCAGTACGCTTTCCTGCAGGGTTCTCAGTAGCTGTGAATGTCACGACTGCCTCAGAACCTGAAGTAGAAAGGCCTGTTACATAAAGCCAAGACTTTGCATCCTCAGGAACGTTTACAGAAACGCCGTCACCCTTGCAAGTAAGAGTTACCTTGAACTCACCGCCCTCGATAGGGAGGATACCTGTCTCAGGCTCTACAGCGTCAACCTTGATGAGAGACTTCTCGATCTCGATCACTGTTACGTCAACGAGCTCGATGGTACCGTTGTAGTTCTTTCTAGGACCCTCTACAGTAACGATGTCACCAACCTCAAGGCCGTGCTTTGTAAACTGCTGAGTAGCACCCTCATAGAGTGTACCATATATATATACAACGCCTGTACCGTCATCGAGATACCAGTTACCGTACTGAGTGTTGGCGATTGAAGTCACAGTACCCTTTACACGGTAGATAACGCCGTCCTCACCCTGAGTGTTTACAAAGTTACAAGTCGAGATAGGAACCTCAAGCGGCTCAGTCATCTGAAGAACATTGAGAGTCTGTGAAACACCAGCACAATTGAGAGCGAGAGTCGCCTCGTTTGTAGCTGTAGCGGCACCTGCAGAGAAAGTAACCTTTGTCTGACCTGCAGATCCAGAAGCTGGCGATACGGTAAGCCACTCAGGAACACCTGCAATACTCCATGAATCGATAGCGTCGACAGTGATCTCCACTGAACCGCCCTCTGCTGGGATAGCGATGTATGACTGAGAAACCTTTACCTCATCCAGGAATCTACCCTCTTCCTCCTGACAGCCTGTGAAGGCGAGCATCAGAAGGGATGCGAGCATCGTGAAAATATATCTGAGTTTCATATTATTCCGGATAATGATTAGTTAAACATATACTTGATACCGATCGAAGCGTACCAGCACTGACCGAGAGCGCGGTTGCGCTGCCAGATATTAGCGTCGCCAGAAACGGCCTTAGGAGTAGAGAATGTAGCGTAACCGTCCTCGTCAACGCCCTCATACTTGAGGATACGTCCCTCTCCGAGAGCAGGGTTCATATACTTTGATACGCCCCAGCTTGAGTTGAAGATGTTGAGGATGTTCTTGACGTCGAGGCTGAGCTGGAGAGTGTTTGTAGAGTTTCCAGCCTTAACCTTGAAGTCATGCTTGTAGCTGAAGTCGAGGCGGTGTACCCATGGAGAGTATACGCTGTAAGCCTCAGCATACTTACCCTGGTTCTTGCTGAGATATGAGTCAGCATGAACATAATCCATGAAACGCTTCTCATCGTCAGCTGATACGAAACGGAACTCGCGGTCTGCAACCTGCTGATCTGTAGGGATGTAGATAAGGTCATAGTTATAACCGTCACCGTTCATGTCGTTTGCAGTCATGTAAGTGTAGTTGTAACCGCCTCTCCATGTCTCATAGATGAAGCTGTAGTGGTTGCCGCTTCTGTCGCTGTGAGTAAGAGATGCCACGAAACGGTCTGGAGTCACGTACTGTGAGTTGTGGAGACCTGGATCGTTAGGACCATAGATTGTACCCATGTAGTTGAGTACTGAAGCAGCGTTTGAACCTGGCATACCTGTGAGCTCCTTAGATGCTGTATGAGTATAAGCTGCCATGAGTGAAAGGCCCTCAATTGGACGCATGTTCACTGTTAATGTAGCAGAGTAGCCATAGCCCTTGTTCGTATTCTCAAGAACGTAAGCTGCAGGATTGTTATTACGCTTTCCTGTACTCTCTACACGCTCCAATTCCTTCTTCACATTTCCTTCGGCATCAACAACTTCCTTATAGATAAAATTATATACCTCATAAGTCTTCTTGAAATCCTGATAAATAGGACGGTTGTCAACACCGTTGAATCTTGCGAAACCGTCAACAGGATTTACGCTCCAGTCTCTGATGATCACACCGTTGACAGTCTTGTTGAAGATACCCTCAGCGCTGATAGAGAATGGGAATGATGTAGGGAAGTTGTAGTCGATAGCGAGTGATGTCTTCCATACCTGAGGCATCTTGAACTTAGGATCTACAGCTGAGATCTCTGAAGGGACTGTACCGTCCTTAGGAGAAATTGTCGAAGGATAGCCCATCTCGACGAGCTTAGCAAGAAGCTGCTCACGCTTCAAAATTCCACCTGCAAAATCATTCATTGTATACTTAGGAACTTCGACTCCTTCATCATTCTTGACAGTACCGAACATGTTAAGAAGGTTAGCATCGTTGATCTGCGCCTGATACTGAACCATACCTGAGTTTGTAGGCATGTTGGTGAAGAACACGAGAGGGAGACGACCTGAGAAGAGACCTGTACCTCCGCGAACCTTAAGGCTGTTGTTTCCGAGGACGTCCCAAGAGAAACCTACGCGTGGAGAAGCTGTGATAGCTGCTGAAGGCCACTTGCCTGTATCGATGTGTTTCTTGTCTGAACATTCTTCAATAACTTCCAGATCCTTGTTCAGGAGTTGACCAGCTTCATTTCTAAGCGTTATACCCTTAGAATTCCTCACATAGTTATCTTCTCCCGGACCATAGTGAAGATCATAAATTGCCTGATTTCTCAGAAGGTCCTGATTATCAAAGAAGAGACCGTCGAGACGAAGACCGTAAGTAAGCTTGAAGTTTTCGTTTACGTTCCACTCATCCTGAGCATAGATACCAGCTTTATGGAATCTTACACGTGCTGCAGGATTAGCCTCTCCGTCATAACCATAGGTAAGACATACAACCTCAGGAGCTGCTGGAGTGTCTGTAAACGCCGAAAGGAAGTCATCAAGGCTCCTGTAACGATAGTAACCTGTACCGTTTCTCATGTATGAATTGTCAGCCATCTGATACTCGTAGTTTACACCACCAGTGATCTTGTGATTACCTGCATAGTAAGTAAGGTCATCCTTGATAGAGATGTGAGTGTTGTGCACACCGTTGTTCCATGTGAAGAGCTCGTATCCGAGAGCGATGTATGGAAGAACCGCGCTGCCGTCATCCTTACGGATGTCAACGAATGGCATGTCCTCTGAGTTAGTTCCGCGGATATCGTCAAGCTTTGAGTAAGTTGCGAGGAACTGGTTTGAGAGGTTGTCTGAAAGACGGCTGTTGAGGTCGAGTGACACTGTACTCACGATGTTGTCCATCGAGTACATAGAGTTGGCATATGCCATACCATACTGTGAAAGACGACCGTAACCAGAACGCGAACCACCGTCCATTGATGAGCTGTTGGTGTTGTTCCATCCTCTATTGAGAGTGTAGTTGTAACGGACAGCGAGCTTGTGGTTGTCGTTGATGTTCCAGTCAACACGCGCGAGGAGCTTGAGGTTGCTCTCGTTTGCAGGATAATCAGTCCATGAACCTGTGTCATATCCGTACTTATCCTTCACGAAATCCGAAACCTTTTTGAGGTCAGCGAGAGTTGTACGTGAGATATAGTTGTCAGCATCCATCACACCGTCCTCAGATGCTCTCCATCTGTTGACAATTGTAGGGATCTTAGCGTACTCTGCGTTCACGAAGAAGAAGAGCTTGTTCTTTATGATAGGACCGCCGAGGGTGAAACCGTAGTTTGTGTTTCTATCCTTCTGGCGGGCGCCTGAAATCATCTCACCGTCAACTGTATCACCACGGAGGTTCTCGTTACGATGATAGATGTAAGCTGATCCCTTGAACTGGTTTGTACCTGACTTTGTGATAGCGTTCACACCACCACCGATGAAGTTGGTCTGACGTACGTCGTATGGAGAGATAACCACCTGCATCTCCTCGATTGCATCGATAGAGATAGGGCTTCCGCCACCTGGGAGACCGTCGCTGAGACCGAAGTTGTTGTTGAAGTTGGCTCCATCGACAGTGAAGTTTGCAGTACGTCCGTCCTGACCTGCGAAGCTCATTCCGTTACCACCATATGGTGAAAGTCTTGTAACGTCAGTGATGCTTCTGCTTACAGTAGGGAGGGATGCGATATCCTTACCTGAGATGTTTGTAGCAGAGCCCATCTTCTGAGCAGAGAACTTTGATGCGGCTGCGCCGATCACCATTGCCTCGCTCAACATTTCCGAGTCCTCATTGAGAGTTGCACCCAAAGAGTAAGTCTCTGCGAGCTGGAGAGTCACGTCTGTATAAGTCACAGTCTGGTAGCCCAGGCATGAGAACTCAACAGTGTAAGGACCACCGGAACGCATACCGTTGATGGTATAACGGCCGACTTCGTTAGTGGTTACGCCGTAAACAGTACCGGAAGGGGTGTGAGTCGCGATCACTGCGACACCGATCACCGGCTCTCCGTTAGTGTCAACAGCGAGTCCGCTCAGAGCTGATGTGGTAACCTGTGCAAAAGCTGCCACGCTCATAAGCATTGCTGCAAAAACAGCAATAAAACACTTAATTGTTTGTTTCATAACGGTTTAGAAAATTAATGAATGGTTTTATCCCGCGAAGATACTAAATTTTAACGTTATTATAAAGAATTACACGGACTTTTATACCCCCTTTGTCATCCTGAACTATGGCTCTTTATCATCATTATCAATGCTCCCTTGTCATCCTGAACTTTACTTCTTTGTCATCCTGAACAATACCTCTTTGTCATCCTGAACGCCAGTGAAGGATCTTTTCAACAAAAAATCCCACTAAATGTTTGCAAATCAAAAAATTTAACTATCTTTGCGCCCCGAAAATGTGGAGAGATTTGACCGCTTGCAACCACTTGAAAAAATGCTAAAATGTTGATGTCGCCTTTGGGCGATGAAATCCTTATCAATGTTTTGTGTTTTGTGACGGCTCCGCATTTTTGTGGGGCTTTTGTTTTGCCCTGAACATAAGATTGCCGGTCAAGCCGGCAATGACGGGCACACGTCATCCTGAACGAAGTGAAGGATCTAAACAAGAATTATAAAAACATTGAAGATATGAACTACTTATTTACATCAGAATCGGTGTCAGAGGGACACCCAGACAAGGTTTCGGACCAGATTTCCGACGCCATCCTTGACGAATTCCTCCGTCAGGACCCAGAATCGAAGGTTGCCTGCGAGACATTCTGCAGCACAGGTCTCGTGGTGGTAGGAGGCGAGGTACGCTCAGAGGATGCATATGTAGACATCCCTAAGACAGTGCGTCGCGTGATCAACAAGATCGGATACAACAAGGCAGAATACATGTTCGACGGCAACTCATGCGGTATCCTCTCGGCTCTTCATGAGCAGAGCGTGGACATCAACCGCGGCGTCGTAGGCGAAGACGCTGACGCACAGGGAGCCGGCGACCAGGGAATGATGTTCGGATATGCATGCTGCGACACAGAGGAGTACATGCCTCTCCCGCTCGCGCTTTCGCACCAGGCGCTTCTCATGCTCGCGAAGATCCGCAAGCAGAAGCCTGAGCTCATGCCATACCTCCGTCCGGACTCGAAGTCACAGTTCACAATCGAGTACGACGGTGAGACAAACCAGCCCGTACGCGTACATACAATCGTGATTTCGACTCAGCACGACGAGTTCACTCCGGCAACTCTCGGCAACATGAGCTATGCTGACGGCTGCGCGCAGTATGGACAGAAGCGCGTTGACGAGGCAATGCAGGCGAAGATCCGCGAGGACGTGGAGAACATCCTTCTTCCTATGCTCATCGAGACTCTCGCTCCTGAGACAGCCGCTCTCTTCAAGGGTGACGACATCCTCCACGTGAACCCTACCGGAAAGTTCGTGATCGGAGGTCCTCACGGCGACACAGGTCTTACCGGCCGTAAGATCATCGTGGACACATACGGTGGAAAGG
>JAFYME010000040.1 GCA_017556765.1 Bacteroidales bacterium | reverse complement strand
GGGTACTTTCCCAAAACAGCTGGCGAAGGGGATGCTTCTCCTGCATATCCTTCACCAGCTGTCTGTGCAGCTCAAGCGCTATGCGCTGTCTGATCGATATTCCTGACATATCACTTAACTTTTTCAAGTTCCAAGGTAACTTCCGCACCATATATACCATCGCACCAATGTTCTTCCGGATCCGGTTCTCTTATGCGCTGAAGGTCGATTGTGTATGTAGTGTCCTTATAATGCCCTTTATCATTTGAATCATAGTCAGAGAGCTTAAGTATGAGCTTTTCCGGATTTTCCGGTGTATGCATCCGCCCTCTCAACCAGAATTCCTCATAATCAGAAACATGAGATCCCTCAGGGTAAAAACGCCTTGTCTCATTTCCTGCCGTATCCCAATCGGAATGTTCCTCGCCATATACGATTACAATTCCCGAAACCGGCTCCTTGGTTTCCTTGTCAATGAGCTTTCCAGTCACCTCAAAACTTGTATAAGGCGTTCCGTACTCGACAGGCATCAGTCCGTCGCATGATGTTCCGACAACGGCAAACCCGAGCAGTCCGAGAAGCTTTCCGAACAATCTGATCATCCTCTCTTTCATGGCTATTTTATTTAATGTTACAAATTTACTCAAAAGACTGCGTCTGGTCAAGAGAAAGTTCAGCATTTGCTTCTGCTTCGTATACTCCGAAGTCCCAGTTTCCGTCACCGTCCTGAACCTGATGAGTTTCTGCCGACACCGATCTTGCTGCGAACAGACCTCCGTTTTCCTCGCCGTCAACATCCTCGAATGACACTTGGATCTTTTCTCGAGGGAAACCACCTCCATTTAAGGCATACGATCCGTCAGACTCCGTATATACAGGCTGAATATACATGGCATCACATGTCACCTGTATGCCCGGTATCGGATTTCCCTGCTGGTCAGTCACTTTTCCTTTGACTTCAAACGATGCATACGGCGAGCCATATTCATCCGCAACCATTCCGGGACTGCATGCGACCGAACTTCCAAAGCCGATGAGGCAAAGGAGCCATGCTGAAATTCGTACAATCAGATCTTTCATGTCACTCAGTTTAAGATGTCCGGATATAAGATGCATCAAGGGCGGGATTCGTTGCATGGGCATAAGAAAAAAAGTGTCCGGCTCATGACAACCGGACACTTTCAATTCACTCCTTGGTCAAGGATTATTTATTCTGAACATATTCATGTATTGCTGCAGCGGCCTTTCGTCCTGCTCCCATGGCAAGGATCACTGTCGCCGCTCCTGTCACAGCATCTCCACCGGCGAATACGCCAGGACGGGTTGTTGCGCCGTTTTCATCAGCTACCAGACATCCGCGACGGTTTGTCTCAAGACCTGCTGTAGTTCTGGCTATCAGAGGGTTAGGAGATGTTCCCAAAGACATGATCACAGTCTCTGTCTCGATCTCAAACTCCGATCCTGGTACAGCAACAGGGCTTCTACGTCCGCTTTCATCAGGCTCTCCAAGCTCCATGCGGATACATTTCACAGCCTTCACCCAGCCTTTCTCGTCACCGATGATCTCGATAGGATTGGTAAGCATTGCGAACTCGATGCCCTCCTCCTTTGCGTGATGGACCTCCTCACGGCGAGCAGGAAGCTCTGTCTCTGTACGTCGATATACGATTGTAGTCTCGGCTCCAAGCCTGAGGGCTGTACGCGCAGCATCCATCGCCACGTTACCTCCACCTACCACAACGACCTTCTTTCCTGCATGGATAGGAGTCATGTAATCGTCCCTGTACGCCTTCATGAGGTTGTTTCTTGTAAGGAACTCATTTGCTGAGAAGACGCCGTTGAAGTTCTCGCCCGGGATTCCCATGAACTTAGGAAGACCTGCTCCAGAACCGACGAATACTGCCGCAAATCCTTCCTCGTCAAGGAGAGAGTCGATCGTAACTGTCCTTCCGGCGATCACGTTTGTCTCGATCTTCACGCCGAGAGCCTTTACGGACTCTATTTCCGCCGCTACAACCTTATCCTTTGGAAGACGGAACTCCGGAATACCATACTCAAGCACTCCGCCCGGACGGTGAAGCGCCTCGAATATTGTCACATCATATCCGAGCTTCGCGAGGTCAGACGCACATGCAAGACCAGCAGGGCCACTTCCGATCACAGCGATCTTATGGCCGTTTGCCGGAGCTATCTCAGGCTTCACGCCACCGTTCTCTCGGCTCCAGTCTGCCACGAAACGCTCGAGCTTTCCGATAGCTACAGGCTCGCCCTTCACGCCAAGGATACAGCTTCCTTCGCACTGTGTCTCCTGCGGACATACGCGGCCGCAGATTGCAGGAAGAGATGAATCTTCAGCGATGACGGCAGCTGCTGCTGCGAAATTGCCGGCAGCGACCTGAGCGATGAAATGTGGGATCTTGACGCTTACAGGGCAGGCAGCGACGCAACGCGGATTCTTGCAATGAAGACATCTTGTGGCCTCAAGCTGAGCCTCCTCTACATTATATCCGTAGCATACCTCCTCGAAGTTGGTTGCACGTACCTTAGGATCCTGTTCTCTTACAGGCACTCTTGGAATCTTGTTCGCCATTACTTTCCCCTCCCTATTCTACATTTGTGATGCTCATTGGCCTCGATCTCCTCAGCCTTGTACATGCCCTGACGGCGCATGGCCTCGTCGAAGTCTACATCATAACCATTGAACTCAGGGCCTTCCACGCATGCAAAGCGTGTCTTTCCCGCCACTGTCACACGGCAGGCTCCGCACATTCCGGTTCCATCGACCATCAATGTGTTGAGGCTGACGATGATAGGAAGCTCGAGCTTCTTCGCAGTAAGCGTAGCGAACTTCATCATGATCATAGGACCTATGGCCACAGCCTGAGTATACTTCTTTCCATCCTCGTTAACAAGCTTCTCGAGCATTGCAGTGACAAGGCCCTTGAATCCTGCAGAACCGTCGTCTGTACAGAGATAGAGATTGTCGCAGACTGCTTCCATCTCCTCCTTGTAGATAACGAGGTCCTTTGTCTTTGCTCCTACGATCACGTCTACAGCCACTCCCCTTTCATGGAGCCACTTCACCTGCGGATATACAGGGGCTGTGCCGACACCGCCGGCAATGAAGATATATCTCTGGCCCTTGAGCTCCTCCTCCGACATTTCAGTAAAGTCAGACGGGATGCCGAGAGGTCCGACAACATCCTTGAAGGACTCTCCCTGTTCGAAGGAAATGATTTCTGAAGATGACGCGCCGATCTGCTGAGTCACGATTGTAACCGTACCGGCTTCCTTGTCATAGTCACTGATAGTGAGCGGAATTCGCTCGCCGTTTTCAGTTGCGCGCACGATGAGGAACTGTCCGGGAAGAGCCGCAGCCGCAAGACGCGGTGCCTCAACCTTCATGCGACAGATCGTCGGCGTGAGCATTTCTTTGGTTATGATCTTATACATATATGTTGATTAGTTATGTCCGTGCGAATGATCGTGGCCATGGTCATGAGAGTGCTCCTGTGACTGGCCATGCGCGTGGCCTCCCTGACGCTTTCCGCTCACAGGATAGCCAAGCTTCTCGATAGCTGCCTCAAGCTTGTCCTCGGTAGTCTTCGCTGCATCGTACTTGATCGAAACTGTCTGATCGTCAAGACATACATGAAGGTCCTTCACGCCTTTCTCGAAAGAGATGTTCTCCTGAACCTTCTTCATGCAGTTCTCGCAGTGGAGGTGTACGTTGAAGGTAACTTCCTTGAGCTCTTTCTGCTTCTTTGCAGGCTTCTTGTCTGTAAGGGATGACTGGGCAGTCATGTCAGTTGTTGCAGCATATGCAGATGACACTGAAACGGTCATGAGGGCTGCGATTGCAAGGATGATTGTCTTTTTCATAATATAAGTTACAAATATAATGATTAATTCTTAATAAGATCCCCGATCAGGTCGGGGATGACGTCATAATATGGGATGACGTCATAACATAGGGGATGACGTCATAACACAGAGGATGACGGTCTATGCTGTTTTCCAGAGGGTGAAACGGAAGCCGATATGAGCCTTTATGCCCATGAGAGGGCCCCAGACGCAGCTGGCGTCGAACGAAGGCTGGAACGGATTCACATAACCGTTTTCGTCCTTGTATGAACCCAGGATGACTTCCTTCTGTCTGAAGTTAGTAAGGTTTTCAGCACCGATATATACATCCCAGCCCTTGAAGCGGCGTGTGACCTGAGCATAGAGGAGAGGGTACATAGGGGTTCTTCCGTCCTTGTAAAGAAGTTTTCCGTCGGCGTCCTTGAGGTTTTCCATAAAGTTGTATACGCGGCAGGATCCGTTGAGCGAAGCTGTGAAGTCGAAGATCCATTTGTTCAGGTTAGTAGCGTACTGCATGTTGAGGACACCTTTGAAGCGGCTTGTCATAGGCTTCTCCACGAGGCCCTGGCCGGCAAGTTCTATCTTGGCATTTGTATAACGGAATGTAGCCGTGATGTTGAAGCGTTCAATCGGATCGACAGAGAAATCAAGCTGATAATTATCTGTATATGAACGTTTTCCATCAAGAGCATAGAAATGAATCTCATTCATTCCATATTCATAGTCCACGACCATCTGCTGGGCGAACTGAGTACGGAAATAATCGAAGCTCAGGTATGTATTCGATGATGCTCCGAACGGCATGTAATAGGTGATGTTTCCTCCCATTGTCCATGCATCCTCAAGAATATGCTCATCGAAGGCCCCGACGAATTCCTTGCTTGTAGAGAATACTCCGATGTTGTCCACGAGCGGAGTCGAATATCTCAGACCGCGGCCTCCGTTGGCTCTGATAACGATCTCATCCACAGGCATGTACTTGATTGTTGCGCGAGGCGACACCTTGAAGCCATGCTGGTAGAACCAGTCTCCGCGAAGACCTGCAATGGCAGTAAACTTATCGCCGGCATGGAATGTATATTCTCCGAACACACCTGCGTTTGCAAGGTCTGTGATTCCCTTTTTGCTGACTTCCGGAAGCATGACACGCGGTCTTGTGAAATCCTCGTCATAACGGTCGAAGGTGCCGTTGAATCCTACCGTGAACTGATGTGAATCATTGATGACATTCTGATACAGGAGGTTCATGTAAGCGGAATGCTGATCGGCCACATAAGAGGTCATGCCGAATTTTGAGTCCATGTCCTGATAGTTGTAATCAGCGATCATGGCTATGTTCTGGGTATTCTCCTCATTGAGCGGAACACCGATCTTGAAGTATCCGTTGAGCGATCTGTTGAGGATATCCGAGCCCCAGCGGTTCTGGATCGAAGTAAGCTGACCTCCGTTACGTGTATCCTGGATCGCACGCACTCCGAAACGGATCTGTGTGCCGTTGTCAGCCTGATAGAGCCAGCGGTTCGAAAGGTTGAACTGGAGCATCTTCGGATCATCCATGAATCCGTCGCCGTTCATATCGTGCTCCTCGATGTTTCCTGACACATGTCCGAGGATCACTGTGCTCCATTTGTATCCCATCTGAAGCGAAGAAGCTACATTCAAATCCATCTTTGTATCGCTCATCACTGCTCCATTGATGAAAAGAGG
>JAFYME010000039.1 GCA_017556765.1 Bacteroidales bacterium | reverse complement strand
ATCGCCTCGATCTCAGCCTTCTTGAGCTGAGCGTAACATCCTGTCACATAGATCAATGCGTCGGGATTCTGCCTGTGCAGCTTCCTGATGATGTTGCGGCTCTTCTTGTCGGAATGTTCCGTAACCGTGCATGTGTTCACAAGGAATATGTCCGCTCCCTTGCTCCATGGCACTGCCTCAAACCCCTCCTTCAGAAGTTCCCTCTCGTATGTCGATGTCTCAGCGTAATTCAGCTTACATCCCAACGTTATAAATGCTATCTTCATCTTTTAGAATACAAAGTCACTCTTGACCACTGCGCCACTCCGTCTACCGGCGGCCTCTTCTTTGAAACCCTCACTGAAAACGTAACAAGCTGCGGAAACCTTCTCTCGATCTCTTTGACAATTCGTCCCGCTACATTTTCAAGCAGCTCAGAGGGAATCGACATCTCCTCAGCTACAAGATCGTAGATCTCACCGTAATTCAGAGTGTCGTTCAGATTGTCGCTTTCAGCTGCAGCCGAGAGATCAAGCTCTCCTCGGAAATCCACAGTGAACGAATTTCCTCTTACCTTCTCCTGCTCGAGGCAGCCATGGTAAGCCTTGAACTCCATGCCCTCAAGCTCTATTACTCCTATATTTTCCATATTAAGCCAGAATTAAAAACACACATGGTCTCTTGCCGATGACCAGCCCTTCCTTCTTCCACTCACTGACCTTCTTTGTCTTGATATATGCGTCCGGCATTGTTATGTTGGCCGCCACGCAGACTTTTGTCGACGCGGAACATACGGCCAGAATGTCAGCGAAGAGGGAATCGTTCCTGTATGGCGTCTCGATCAGTATCTGAGTCTGCTTGAGCTGTCCGGAAACCTTCTCCAAGGTTCTCAGGCGGCTTCTTCTTTCCTCTGTCTTTGCCGGAATGTATCCGCAGAAAGCGAATGACTGACCGTTCAGACCTGAAGCCATAAGCGCCAGCATGAGCGAGGACGGGCCGACTGCAGGAACAACTTCGATACCATGCCTGTGAGCCAGAGCTACGAGCTGAGCGCCAGGGTCGGCTACTGCCGGAAGACCTGCCTCAGAGATCAATGCAACGTCATTTCCCTCGTCGAAAAGGCGGATGTAGCTTTCTACGGTCGCCTGGTCTGTATGTTCGTTAAGTTCATGAAATTCAAGTTCTCCGATCCGTCCTTTCAAACCTGCTTTAGAAAGGTATCTGCGGGCAGTGCGGATTTCTTCCACGACAAAAGTCCTGAAGCCCTCGAGCGACTTCAAGACCGGCTCCGGGATTACTTCCGCCGGATCGTTTTCGCCAAGCGGCGAAGGAATCAGATAAAGTTTACCTTTGTTGTTTTCCATCATTTTCTTTTGTTATCCGGATCTCGACTCTTTCCGCATTGAGAAGAGCCTCTTCTTCAGCCTGTCTGACCTCCTGTCTCTTGGCCTTGCTTCTGAAGATGTTCCTTACGAACTGTCCGAAATTGTTGAACTCCGTCTGGTATGTCAGACCGACACCGTTCCTCTGCGAATTGTCGAGGTAGTTGGTGTACTGGTCTGCCGAGTGTGAGAATATGTTCAGGCGGACTGAGCCTGACCTGTCTATCTTGATCTCTATGTCAAGATCTCCGACCACGTCGGTCTGCGCGCTCGTTCCCGTCTGTTTGTTTCCGATGTTTCCGTTCACAACGACCCTGTTGTTGAAGAGCTGTGTGGACACAGCTACGTCAAAGATGTCCGTTCCCCGATCATTGGACTGGTACTTCAATCCCAGGTCGACAGGGATGTTCAGCTTTTCGAAGATATTGTTCAGCTGATTTGCAATCGCCTCAGTCACAAGTGATGAGGAGTTGTTTACGATGCCGGACTGCTCTTCCGGAAGGAAATTGTTCGTTACCAGAAGTGAAAGGAACTGCTTCTGTACCTTGTCCTCCGTGCTCAAAGCACTCTCCACTCTGGACTTGATCATAGGGTCGAGATCCGGGATCTCTATGTTGAACGACAATCGAGGATTCTTCAGTTTGTCTGTTATCCCAAGCTCGCAGATGATGTCTCTTCTGTTTCCTACAGATGTGGAGTCGGCGAGGAGGGTTCCGAGAGAGGCCTTTGTCGCGTATTCGGCAGTAATGTCGAGGGTACTCTCCATAATGTCTCCTCCGAAAGTGATCTTGCTGTCTGGCTGGATCTGGAAGTCCTTGCTGACAAGTCCCAGAGCAGCAAACCTATAGTTACCTCCGGTAAGAGTGTATTCTCCGTTGATGTTGAATAGATCATCTCCGATTTCAAGCTCCACAAGTCCATTACCGCGTCCCGAGAGGACATTTCCGGTAGCTTTATCGATCTCTACAAACGCTTCGACGTCCTGAGATGCATTGACCCTGAGGTTTACCCTGAAGTCGCTCTCCTGCGCTTCGTTGATCTCGATCCTCCTCATCATGGCCATATATGGATCGATGTATATCTTCTTCTCCGGTTCCTTGAATTTCAGGAGGTTGGTTCTGCTGGTCGATGTGCCCAGACCGCTGACAGGAATATGCAGCTGTCCCTGCTTTGCAGTAACTGCGTCGACGCTAAGAAGGATTGAGTTGGCTGGACCTGTGATCGAAACATTTCCTGTCGCGAATATGTTGCCGTAGAATGCGTCGGCCATCTCTTCCGTAACATTGATTCCTTCGATCTCATTCACCTTGATCTTCGTGTTGAACCTTATGTCCCGGAACTTATCCCAGTCGATGCTTCCGGTCACGGTTCCTGTGCCGTTCTGGCTGTCTCTGATGCTGATGTCATCGAAGAATACGCCTTCGTCATTTATGTGGAATGCACCGTCTGCATAGTAAGGTACATTGGTATATGCTACCTTCAGCAGGGCATTCTCCAGACGTGTGCCTTCACTGCTGATCGTGAGGTCGTCAAGAGGACCTGACACGATGATGTCTCCGGAAACCGAACCGCCGAGTTCGCTGAATATTTCCTTCACGAAAGGCTCTGCATATGCTGTGTGCATGTGGTTCAACGATGCTACAGCTTCAAGCATCTTGGACGCTGGGCTGAGTTTTCCTGTCACGTCAATGTCGCTGTGGCCGTCGTGACGGTTGCTGATCCTCAAGTCGTACCTTTCGAATTCTTCGTTCCAGAAGCCGCTCAGGTCGAGCTCTCCAAGTGCCTCACCGGCGATGAATGTCGAGTCGCACAGAATCTTTCCGCTGAGGCTGTTGCTTGCGATAGGGGAGACAAGACGCACATTGCCTGTCGCGGCGCCCTTGATGCCGAAATCGTCTCCGAGGAACGCATTGAGGACAGATATGTCAAATCTTTCAAGATCCAGAGCAAGAGTGTCCTGGCGTTCTGTCGACGTTCTTCCCGACACACGCAGAAGCTGGTCGCCGCTTGTCATTTCAAAACCGTCCACGCTGATGTCCTTACCCTTGAACATCATCCTTGATTCGAGGATGTTCCATTCGCGGGAATTCACATAAAGCGCAGAAGGGGATATGGCGAGGGACATTCCTACGCCTTCTCCATCCCTGCTGACATCTCCTGTCACAACTATCTCGCCTTTGTTTACCGGCTCGCTTTCATTGTCGAATTCATATCGTGCTCCGATATGGTTGTCATGTGCAAGTAGCTCAAGTCTGTCGTTGACAAGGCTGATCGACGATATCTGCAGCGAATCGCATGTTACCTCACCCTTGAGAGCGTTTCCTGCGTTGTTCAGGGACAGGCTTATGTTTTTGACGAATTGTCCGACCAGGGCTATCCTCTGCGATTTCAACGATGCATCAAGGCTTCCGTCGCTGCTGACATTAGCCCTGAGGGATGTGTTTTCGTCGATATACATGCCCGGCATCACGAAGTTCATGAGGTTCACGGAATTCTTGAAGTCGAACCGCAGGTCGTAGCTGTCTCCGTCCCAGACATATTCAGGCTCTTTGAACATAGCCGGGATCTCGCGTCTGAACGAGACATTTGCCATGTCCTTGATGAATTTCTGAATGGTGGAGCTTCCCTTGAATTTTCCGTCAGCGAATCCCGACTTGAAGCTGATCTCATGACTTTCCTCCTTGTTCAGGAAGGTTACGTCTATGTTTCCGATGTCGTGCTGTCCCAGCTTGTTCACGAGCATGATGTCGTCTATGTCGATCTTTCCGCTCAATGTTCCGTCCGCCTTTTTCAGGAAGTTTACATCTGCAAACAGATTGACCTTCGACTTTCCTCTTTTATCGATGTTCAATGCATTCAGATCGGCATCTCCGATTGTCATCTTGAAGCCGTACGGAGCGTCCTTACCTTTAGGAGCGAGAGACACGGTACCGCTGAGCATGAAGTTGAGATTCGGATCGTGGCATGTGATCCATCCGTTGAAGAGGTTGTTGTTCAGCTTTCCTGTAGCCATGATGCCCTCATAGTCATATCCGTTGATATGCAGCCTGTTTACCTCCATGCCGCTGAGATTCAATGACGGTTTCTCACTGAGTATGGCCTCCAGTTTCGTCTCCATGGTGAGTTCTCCGACCATGTCGCTTCCTATGATCCTGCCAATGTTCAGGTCGTCGGTCTTCAGCCCGCCTGATATGGCTATCGGCTTGACCTCATTTATCACATTCGCGACATTCACATCCGCATCCATGCTTCCGGTAAGTGACTTTATGGACGCGTCGATGTCCATGTTGTCTATGATGCCCTCGGCCTTTGCGTCAAGTGAGAACAATATGCCCCTGGCGAATCTGCTGAAGTCCAGTTCTCCTTCTTTCATCCATTGGCTGAGAAAATCTCCCAGTCCTTCCGCGCTCATGAGGCTCCTGCTGATCCTTGCCTTGATCTTTGTATTCTCGATTTCCGGTATACCTGTCATGGAACCATCCAATGTTCCTGAAAATACTCCGTCTTTCGATGCGAAACGCAGTCCCGATACATTGAAGTCGTCAACATAGCCGGATACTGTTCCGTTCAGGCTGAGGTTCAGTCTGTTGCCTTCAAGCTGCGGAGCAAAGTAGGATATTGTCCTGAAATCGAGCTTGGTGTCGCTCAATTCTCCGTCCAGCTTAACCTCCGAAATGAAGTCCTTGAAGGCCTTCATGTTTGTATAGCTCATCATGAAGGACGGCAGACTTACTTCTGACCATGGATCGATAAGCAGGAGATCTTCGATGATGGTCTTTCCTCTTCCGACCTTTGCGCTTCCTGTCAGAGAATTGCAGATGTATCCGCTCTTCTCTCTGAAAGACATTGACTTCAGCTCTCCGGACATGATGCTGTTCTTGAACTGAAGATTCTTTGCCGTAAGGTCTATGTCCTTGACATCAAGGTCGTTCCAGTTGATTCCTCCATAGTATGGGGTCTGGTCGATTCCAAAATCCTTCATGGCAAATCCCATGTCTATGATCTGTACGTCCTTGATGTGGAATATCTCTTTTTCATTGTATGTCGGCTCGGCTTTCTTCTTGAGACGGAAGATTCGCGAGAGATTGTCTATCTGTGTGTCTCCGTCTCCTTCATCCACCTTGTCCTCGATGACAAGATTCATCTGAGCTCCGTTTATGTACGCCTTGTCAAGATGCAGGCAATCATGCTTGAACAGTCCCTGAAGGGTGAATTTGGCAATGATATAGTCAGCACGGAAGAATGTGTCTACAGGCTCTGCGAGCGGGTCGACTGCGCATTTCTGCGGATTACGGTCTATGATGGCGACCTTCTTCAGGACGAGGGTTGTGAATGGCTTGAGGTGGATCTTCTCGAAATGGATGTCTCCGTCAAGCTTGTCATCAAGCCTGTCCACGACCTTTCCTGCGACATATGTCTGAACCTGCGGGAGCTGGATGACCAGTATCCCCGCGAAGAGCAATGCCGTGATGGCGACGAATGTCAGCCAGAATATTTTGAGAGTCCTTTTGATGGCTTGATATGTTTATATATGTCCCAACTTGCAAAAATAGTAAAAATATCGGATAAAATCCGTATTTTTGCACCTTGATATGCAGCACGGAATGTGCTAAATTTGTACCATTATGGCAGATATCATTCTCGGAATAGAATCATCATGTGATGATACCTCGGCGGCAGTGATCAAGGACGGCTACCTGTTGTCGAATGTCCTGGCAAGTCAGGACGTACATAAGGCTTACGGAGGAGTCATCCCGGAGCTTGCTTCGCGTGCCCATCAGGTCAATATCGTACCTGTTGTCAGTGAGGCGATTACGCGTGCCGGCATAAAGCCGTCAGACATTACGGCGATAGCATTTACACGTGGTCCCGGACTGCTCGGCTCGCTTCTTGTCGGTACTTCTTTCGCCAAGGGCCTTGCTATGTCTCTGGACAAGCCTCTTGTCGAGGTCAACCACCTCCAGGGCCATATTCTGGCAAATTTCATCAAGCAATACGACAGCGAAAACAGACAGCCGGAGTTCCCGTACCTGTGTCTTCTTGTTTCTGGAGGAAACTCTCAGATCGTGAAGGTGAACAGTCCGCTGGATTATGAGATCCTCGGCCAGACTATTGATGATGCAGTAGGAGAGGCTTTCGACAAGTGTTCGAAGATGATGGGACTTGGCTATCCCGGCGGCCCGATCGTGGACAGGCTTGCCAAGGAAGGTGATCCTCTGAAATACAAGTTCTCCAAGCCTCATATTCCAGGATTCGACTACAGCTTCAGCGGCATAAAGACCTCGCTGCTGTATTTTGTACGCGATCAGATGGCGATCGATCCGGAGTTCATGGAGAAGAACAAGGCGGACATCTGCGCCAGCTTCCAGAAAGCGCTTATCGACATCCTGATGGACAAGCTCATAAAGGCTGCTAAACATACGGGTATCAAGCAGATAACCATAGGAGGAGGCGTTTCGGCAAACAGCGGACTCCGTTCGAGGATCGAGGAGGAGGGACGCAAGAGGGGCTGGACCACATTCCTGCCTGAGTTCAAGTTCACGACCGACAATGCCGCAATGATAGCCATAGCCGGTTGGTTCCATTACATGAACGGCGAGCGCTCATCCCTCGATGTCGCGCCAGTCAGCCGCCTCGCTGAATTTTGATACCGATGATGATTTTGAAGATTTGAGCGAAGCGATGGTAAGTCCCTTCCCCGAGGGAAGGGATTTAGGGTAGGGGTAACGTTCAGGATTTCATATCATGTACGCAAAGGACCCTTGTACTTTCAAATGCTTCGTTGAATAACGTGATAATGTTGAAGATATGAAGGAAATAGAAGTAACGTGCAAATTAGGTAAGGAGCTTAGTGCCGACGAGATCCAGACAGCCGCTGTCAAGGCGCTGGGAGTGTCTCCGAAGATGAAATCACAACTCAAGTACCGCATAATGCGCCGCTCGATCGACGCCCGCAACGACATCCTGTACCGATACAGAGTCGAGGTATACAAGCCTGATGAGGTCATGGCAGAATATGTCCTTGAAGACTACAAGGACGTATCGTCTGCGGAGCCTGTGATCATCATTGGAGCAGGTCCAGCCGGTATGTTCGCAGCCTTGAGACTTCTCATGAAAGGCCTCAAGCCAGTGATTCTCGAAAGAGGAAAGGATGTTCATGCGCGCAAATACGACATGGCCAAGCTCTCACGCGAAGGCGTTGTGAATCCGGACTCGAACTACTGTTTCGGAGAAGGAGGAGCAGGTACATTCTCAGACGGAAAGCTTTATACGCGCTCCTCAAAGAGGGGAGACATCCGTGAAGTCCTTTATCAACTCGTTCGTTTCGGAGCAGATGAGTCGATACTCATAGATGCCCATCCGCACATAGGAAGCGACAGACTTCCTGTAGTTGTCGAGAACATCCGCAAATGCATCATCGAGCACGGAGGCGAGTACCATTTCGACTCACGTGTGACCGATATCGTTAAACGTCCTGACGGTCAGTTTGATGTATGTACATGTCATCCTGAACAAAGTGAAGGATCTTTGACCTATACTTCACGTAAGGTTATCCTCGCTACCGGCCACTCTGCCCGCGACATATATGAAATGTTCGACAGAAAGGGTTGGGAGCTTCAGGCAAAGGGCTTCGCCCTCGGAGTCCGCGTAGAGCATCCTCAGTCTCTGATCAACAAGATACAGTACCATGGCAAGTACCAGCCATACATGCCGACAGCCGAGTATTCGTTTGTGACTCAGGTACTTGACAGAGGAGTATTCTCGTTCTGCATGTGCCCGGGAGGTATTCTT
>JAFYME010000007.1 GCA_017556765.1 Bacteroidales bacterium | reverse complement strand
CCAGTGTGGCGAACGTACACCTTGTCAGTCATCTTCTTACCAGTGAATCTTACCTTGTCCGCGTTGAGGATGATGACGTTGTCACCACAATCCATGTGCGGAGTGAAAGAAGGCTTGTTCTTACCACGAAGAACGAGCGCTACTCTGGCAGCAAGACGGCCTACTACGAGGTCAGTAGCATCGATCACAACCCACTCCTTCTTGATATCGCCTGCCTTGAGGGATACCGTTTTGTAGCTCTGTGTGTCCATCTTGTACTGTTAAATGGTTAATACTTAAATAATTAAATCTAAAAATTGCGATCCCTACACTACATAGGGGGTGCAAAGATAGAAATAATTTTTGTTTTGGCCAAATTTTCCCGTAAATCAATAAGTTAAAGACAAAAAAGATCCCCGGTCGATGCCGGGGATGACGTATTCGACTGTTCGCCGATGCCTCATTAACTGTTCGTCATTGCCGGCCTGACCGGCAATCTCGTTATATCGACAATACATTAAGCACGTTGATCAGCTCTCGGTCGATAGGCTTGTCGATGCGGATCGCCTTGTTGAACGGAACATACACGATCTGATCGTTCTTTACACCTACCATTATATTACGCTGTCCGTCCTTCAGAGCCTCGATGGCTGCAACACCAAGACGGCTGGCGAGGATTCGGTCGTTCGCAGTAGGGATACCTCCGCGCTGAAGATGACCGAGGATTGTAACGCGGGCCTCGAACTCAGGGTACTCATGTACAAGACGGTCGGCATAGTACTGAGCTCCGCCCGTGCCGTCCTTCTTGCTCTCCGACACGAGGACGATCGAGCTGTTCTTGCTCTTGCGGACTCCGCGGCCGATGAATGTGGCAAGCTGGTCCACATCGGTCTGATCCTCAGGGATGATCGCAGCCTCTGCACCAGTGGCTATGGCCGCATTCTGAGCAAGGAAGCCGGCGTCACGTCCCATCACCTCCACAAAGAAGATACGGTTGTGCGAGTTTGCGGTATCACGGATCTTATCCACGCAGTCCATGATGGTATTCAGCGCTGTGTCATATCCGATAGTCGTATCTGTGCCATAAAGGTCATTGTCGATGGTTCCAGGAAGTCCCACGCATGGGATATCATACTCGGAAGCGATAACCTGAGCTCCCGCAAGCGAACCGTTTCCGCCGATCACGATAAGGGCATCGATTCCATGGGCCTTGAGGTTTTCATATGCCTTGGCACGGCCATCCTCGTTCATGAAGCCCTTGCTTCGCGCTGTACGAAGTATGGTACCTCCACGGTTGATCGTACCGCTGACGCTCTCGGATGTGAACTCCTTGATCTCATTGTTTATGAGGCCTTCCCAGCCTCTGTAGATACCTTTCACCTTCCATCCGTTATAGATGGCCGCTCTTGTCACGGCTCTGATCGCCGCATTCATTCCTGGTGCATCACCGCCTGAAGTAAGCACACCGATTGTATTTATTCTTGCCATAGTTCTTTGTTTATATCCTGCAAATCTACAAAAATTCTGCTATTTTTGCAGGTTGAGATTTCTCGACTAGCGCAGAATGACAAAAAAATGAAGATAGGTAACGTAGATTTAGGAGAAAAACCGCTGTTTCTGGCGCCGATGGAGGATGTGACCGACGCATCCTTCCGTTTCATATGCAAGGAATTCGGAGCGGACATGATGTACACAGAGTTCATCTCATCGGACGGACTCATCCGCGACGCACGCAAGTCGCTCGAAAAGCTGGTGACATACGACTACGAAGCCCCTATCGGCATACAGATCTACGGAAACATCCCGGAGGCGATGGTGGATGCGGCGAAGATGGCCGAGCAGGCCGCCCAGATCGCAGGAGGCCATGGAGCCGACATCGTGGACATAAACTTCGGATGTCCGGTAAACAAGATCGCCCGCCGCGGAGCAGGATCGGGAATGATGAGGGAGCCGGACAAGATGGTCGAGATCACAAGACAGGTCGTGGAAGCGGTGAAACTGCCGGTGACTGTCAAGACACGACTGGGCTGGGACGAGGACTCGAAGATCATCGTGGAGTTGGCCGAAAGGCTCCAGGACGTCGGAATCCAGGCCCTGACCGTACATGGACGAACACGCTGCCAGATGTACACAGGCGAGGCAGACTGGACGTTGATCGGCAAGATCAAGGAAAATCCGCGCATGCACATACCTATAATAGGTAACGGCGACATAAATTCGCCTCAGAAGGCAAAGGACTATTTCGACCGCTACGGCGTCGACGGCATCATGATCGGCCGCGCCACATACGGACATCCATGGATATTCCAGGAGATCAGGCATTACCTCCAGACCGGAGAGCTCATGCCTCAGATGAGCGTGACCGACAGGGTCGCATTGGCCAAGAGACATCTGGCCAAGTCACTGGAGATCAAGGGAGACCGCGTAGGTATCCTCGAGATGCGCCGTCACCTCTCATGCTATTTCAAAGGCCTCCCTGACTTCAAGGAGACCCGCCTTAAGCTGGTGACCATCAACGACCCTCAGGAACTTTTCGCGACATTGGACTACATCGCGGAAAGATGGGGAGAAGAAGCTCCCGAAATCCGAAGCATTTATGGATTATAATCGCTATCTTTGCGACCTTTTTAGTGTAGAAACAGACTATGATTGACAGAATACTGCTTTTTCCATATTCCCTGACTCTCGCATGCAGGCATGCATTATATAATATAGGACTCTTCAAGTCCCATAAGGCCGCTGTTCCGACCATCTGCGTCGGCAACATCACCGTAGGCGGTACCGGCAAGACTCCTCATACGGAAATGATCCTCAGGATGCTGCTTGAAGACGAGCAGTGGCAGGACAAGAACATAGCCGTACTCTCAAGAGGATACAAGAGAAAGAGCAAGGGATTCCAGCAGGTAGTCCTTGACGGAACAACTGAAGATTACGGTGATGAACCGCTTCAGATCAAGAGAAAGTTCCCTCAGGTAACGGTAGCGGTAGACAAGTCAAGAAAGGAAGGATGCATGTTCCTCAGCAACCCAGACCTTCTCCAGACATCGAAGAAGGCCCGCAGATGCATCCACAAGGACATGCCGAAGGCTGACATCATCGTCCTCGACGACGCATTCCAGCACCGTGCCCTCAAGCCGGACTTCTCCGTCGTGCTCGTAGACTACAACAGACCGGTATTCAAGGATCATCTCATGCCTTTCGGAAGGCTTCGCGACCTCCCTTCACGACTCAGTGCGGCAGATGTGCTCATAGTCACAAAATGTCCGACATACATCGATGACGAACAGAGGGCGGAATGGGCTTCAAACCTCGGAATCAAGGAATTCGACCCGCAGACATGCATGGGAACAAGAAAAAACGGCAAGAAGCAGCGCATCTTATTCACCTCCATCGCATACGACACTCCGCAGGCCGTATTTCCTGAAGGCGACTCGAGATACCTCTATGCAAAGAGGCTCATCCTCTTCTCAGGCATAGCCAACGACACTCCGCTCAGAAACTTCCTCTGCGGAGACTACAAGATAGTGAAGCACTTCAACTTCCCTGACCATCACAAGTTCACCCGTTCCGACGTATATTCCATCAGGAACGCTTCTGACGCATACCCTACTTCCGTGATCATGACAACGGAGAAGGACTGTCAGCGAATCAGAGACTGCAAGTTCGTGCCGGGAAGCCTCAAGGACAGAATGTTCCATATCCCCATCAAGGTCGGTTTCCTCACTGACGAGGACAGGAACATATTCAGGTCTCTCCTTACTTCTGCTTTGAAATAATCTCGTTCTGGATCTCGACTGAAGCTTCGTGGATGGCGTTGAAGACGTCGTTCAGGAAATTTTCGGTAAGACCGTACTCCTTACCCTTTTCGACGACCTTGCAAAGGAGGGAATCCCAACGTGACGCCTGGATGATGGCGATGTTGTTGTCTCTCTTGTACTCACCTATCTGACGGCTGATCTTCATTCGTGAGCCCAGGGCGTAGAGAAGGTTCTCGTCGATGACGTCGATCTTGGCTCTAAGCTGGTCGATATTCTCCTTCCATTCCGGAGAATCAGAATCCACATCCCTGACAATCAGCTTGTTATAGAGAAGATCACTGAGTTCTTCCGGTACGAGCTGCTGCTTGGCATCGCTCCATGCGGCTGAAGGATTGCAATGCGACTCGATCATGAGGCCTTCGAAACCAAGGTCGAGAGAACGCTGGCTGATCTCATGGATATAGTCTTTGTTGCCGCCCATATGGCTGGGGTCCACAAAGAAAGGAAGCTCCGGATAACGGCTTCTGAGCTCGATCGCGATCTGCCACTGAGGGTCGTTGCGGTACTTGATCTTGTCGAATGTAGAGAAGCCGCGATGAATCACTCCAAGCTTCTTCACTCCTGCCCTGTTCAGGCGCTCAAGCGCACCGATCCAAAGATCGAGATCGGCATTGACAGGGTTCTTGACCAGCACAGGAATATCGGTACCTTTGAGCGCATCAGCGATCTCCTGCACGAGGAAAGGATTGGCTGTAGTCCTGGCTCCCAACCAAAGAAGATCGACTCCATACTTCAGACATTCGTATACATGCTTCTCACTTGCAACTTCAGTCGAAACCTTCAGGCCATATTCCTTCTTGACTCTCTGGAACCACTTCAATCCCTCGACTCCGATGCCCTCGAAGCAGCCCGGATGAGTTCTCGGCTTCCATATTCCGGCACGGAACACATTGATTCCCATGTCTTTCAATCCCTTTGCGGTCTCCATGACCTGCTCTTCAGTCTCTGCACTGCATGGGCCGGCAACCACACTTGGCTTCGGCTCAGTAAACATTCCCCACTCATACAGAGGAATGATGTCCAAATTCTTCTCTGCCATAATTATCTGATTATTCTTCTTATCTTGTTAGCTTCCTCAATAAGGCTGCGCACGCCGTCCTCGTCACCGTCTGCGATCGCCTGACGGAAGGCCTGCATCTTCTCAATGTATGTATCCATCACATGAAGCACATTGTCCCTGTTCTGCGAAAGGATCGGAGTCCACATGTCCGGGCTGCTCTTTGCAAGGCGCACGGTCGACGAGAATCCTCCCGAAGCAAGATCGAATATGTGCTTCTCATCCTTCTCCTTATCCAGCACGGTCAGGGCCAAGGCGAACGAAGTCACATGCGAAATATGCGAGACATATGCTGTATGGACATCATGATTTGACGAATTCATGTATATCGTCCTCATGTTCAATGTCTCGTAGAGCTTCTCAACGGCCCTTACCGCCTTCGGTGAAGACTCCTCGCTGTCGCATATGATGCATGCATGGCCGTCAAAAAGGCCCGGCATCGCCGCCCATGGGCCGCTGTATTCTGTTCCGGCCATAGGATGCGAGGCGACGTACTGCCTGCGCTGCGGATGATACTTAACGCTGCGGGCCAGATGTTCCTTTGTAGAACACACGTCCATAACGACCTTGTCCGCCGCTCCGCTCTTCGCGAATGTATCCAGCACCTGCGGAAGCAGACGCACCGCCGTTCCGACCGGCACCGCCAGCACAACCACATCGCTTTCTTCAAGGCACTCCTCCAGGCTCACGACGCGATCCACAAGCCCGATCTTCCCGGCCGCCGCAGCATTCACCGGCTCCGCCTCAACGCCCAGCACCTCATCCGCAAAACCTTTCCGCTTGAGGTCTATGGCCATCGAGCCGCCGATGAGTCCAAGTCCTATGATTCCTACTTTCATGTTATTCCGATTAAAGATCCTTCACTTCGTTCAGGATGACAGTGAAACATTCAGGATGACAATGATACATTCCAGATCACAATGATACGTTCAGGATGACGTTTCTGATTTTTTCCGCTGCACGCTTCAGCACTTCAGGCTTTGCGCAAAGTGAGATGCGCACATAATTCTCTCCGTTCTTTCCGAAGATGAATCCCGGCGTAATGAACACTCCTGCCTCATACAGCAACCTGTCCGACACCTGCTGCCCTGCAGAAATCCTTTGTTCTGCAGATTGGGCAGACTGATGACCGGAATCGGCATTTTCGCACCCCCGGCCAGGAGATTCCACAGCTCCGCAGGAGTGGTGGCGGGGGTCAATGGAATCCACAGGCAGACCAATCCTGCCCCAAAGGAACATTCCCGAGCTATCATGATCGTACTCGGCTCCGATCAGATCGAAGATCTCACCGGCCAGAACTCTCCTGCGCCTATATTCCGCATTCAGATCCTCAAACCACTCCGGCCCCTGGGACAACGCCTCGACCGCCGCAAGCTGAAGAGGCTTGAACATGCCCGAATCCATCTGGCTCTTCACCTTAAGAATCTCCGTAATCACCTCAGCATCAGCCGCTACCATTCCGATTCGCCAACCGGCCATATTATGAGCCTTGCTGAGCGAATTCAGCTCAAGACAACACTCCTTCGCTCCCGGCTGAGCCAGTATCGACAACGGGTTATCATTCAATATGAAACTGTACGGATTGTCATTGCATATCAATATCCCATGCCTGCGGCCGAAATCCACAAGCTTCGCGTAGAGTTCCTCGGAAGCCGCAGCCCCGGTCGGCATGTTCGGATAATTCGTCCACATTATCTTCACCCCGCTCAGATCCATCCTCTCCAAAGGCTCGAAATCCGGCCACCAACGGTTCTCCCCGCAAAGATCATATGTCATGATCTCAGCCTCCACAAGCTTCGACGCAGAAGAATATGTAGGATATCCCGGGTCCGGCACAAGAACCTTGTCACCCTTGTCAAGAAAGGCCAGCGAAATCAGCAGGATCGCCTCCTTGGAGCCCACAAGCGGCTGGATCTCCTTTGCAGGATCCAATGTCACTCCATACCAACGAGCATACCAATCGGCAAACGCCTGCCTGAGCTCCGGAAGTCCCACATAGCTCTGGTATGCATGGTTTCCCGGCTGCGCCGCACTCTCGCACAACGCCTCGATCGCAGGCATGGGAGGCATGCCGTCAGGCGAGCCTATGCCCAGATTGATGACAAGCTCCTCCCCACGTTCCTTTCTTTCGGCATTCATCGCCGCTATTTCCTTAAGCTTCCTCGAAAAGTAGTACTCCTGCACACTCTCCGTCCTCTTCGCCGCCTTTATGATCATATCGCCGCTACATATTCACCTAAAACATTCAGATTCTCCATCAACGGCCTTACAGCCGCCACAGCCTGCTCATACCTCACATAACTGTCGAACTTTATGTCCACATAGAAGAAGTACTGCCACTCCTGACCCGGTATCGGCAGGGACTGGATCCTCGTCAGATTCATTCCATAGAAAGACAGGATGGTAAGCACATGGGCCAATGAGCCAGGGGTATGAGGCAATGTAAAGCACATCGAAGCCTTGTTCACCTTATCCCTCTCGACCTCAAGCGCATCGTCCAGCACAAGGAATCTCGTGAAATTCTGCTTGTATGTCTCGATACTTTCAGCCATGACCTCAAGTCCATACAGATCCGCCGCAAGCATTGAAGCGACCGCTCCCACACCTTTGAGGCCTTCTGCAGCAACCTCGGCCGCGCTTTTCGCCGTATCTTCCGACTCGACAAGCCTGATCCAAGGATAATCCTTGAAGAACTGACGCGTCTGGTTTATGGCCATGTAATGCGTCCTGACTTCCTTGATGTCCTCGATCCTCTGCCCCGGGAGGGCCATCAGATTCTGCTGGATGCGAAGGAACACCTCACCCTTTATCTTACGATCATACTTGCGCAGAAGCTCGAAATTAGGCAGCAAACCGCCCGAAACCGTATTCTCTATCGCCATGACTGCAGCATCCGCCACGCCACCGTCCATGCTCTTGTAAAGCCCGTCGAATGTCGAGCACTCCACTATCTCCGGCACTATATGTCCATGTTCCTCATAAAACAGCCTTGCCGCCTGCTCATGGAAACATCCCTTCACTCCCTGAATAGCTATCTTCCTGTCCATATTCAAATAAAAAAGCTGCCCGGCGCAAACCAGGCAGCATGAAAATTCCTATATGATTCGATACGCAGCGCCCGGTCTATCCCCTTCTCTGGAAATAGAAATAAGAAAAACCGAAGCTGCTAAATCGATAAGTTCCCATAACGGTCACAAATATAGTAAAAAAATCGAAAAAGATTTCTCGTCAGGCTCGAAATGACAGTGAGTCTGGCTCGAAATGACAGGTTATACTGTCATCATCTCCTTCTCCTTTGCAACCACTAGCTCGTCGATCTTCTTAGTGAAAGCGTCAGTCTCCTTCTGTACGAGCTGCTCGTACTCCTTCTGAAGATCCTCAGGCATACCTTCCTTATTTGCCTTCTTGAGCTGCTCGATAGCGTCACGACGTGCGTTACGTACGCTCACCTTTGCATTCTCGCCAGCACCCTTAGCCTTCTTGAGAAGCTCCTTACGGCGGTCCTCAGTAAGAGGCGGAACTGTACAACGGATGCTCTCGCCGTTGTTTGAAGGAGTAAGGCCGATGTTTGCGTCGAGGATAGCCTTCTCGATCGCAGGGATCATCTTCTTCTCCCATGGCTGGAGCATGAGGGTCTTTGCGTCAGGAGTAGTCACAGAAGCTACCTGAGGCACAGGAGTAGGGCTGCCGTAGTAGTCAACCATAACGCTGTTGAATACCAGCGGATTTGCCTTACCGGCACGATATGTCTTGAGTTCCTCATCGAGGTGTGTGACAGCGTGAGACATCTTGTCCTTTGCAGCTGTCAGGATTTCTTTAGCTCTTGTAATCATAGTATATTGTATTAGTATTTACACGTGTACCAATGTTCCTACCTTCTCGCCTTTGACGAGCTTGGTAAGGTTGCCCTTCTGATTCATGTCGAAGACGATGATCGGCATGTTTCCCTCACGGCAGAGCGCGAAAGCTGTCTGGTCCATCACCTTGAGGCGGTCCTCGATCGCCTTGTCGAATGTGAGCTCGTCATACTTCACAGCAGTAGGGTCCTTCTCCGGATCGGCTGTATAGACTCCGTCGACTCTCGTTCCCTTGAGAAGAGCATCCGCGCCGATCTCGAGCGACCTGAGGGCCGCGCCTGAGTCTGTAGTGAAATATGGATTTCCTGTTCCTCCTGCGATGAGGGCCACTCCGCCTCTCTCCATCACAGCGACAGCGTCATCCCTCATGTAATATCTTGCCACAGGCATCATAGGAGTCGCAGTAAACACCTCTGCCTCCACTCCTGCAGAACGGATGGCCATCGCAAGACCGAGCGAGTTGATCACGGTCGCAAGCATACCCATCTTGTCACCGTTCACTCTGTCAAAACCCTTGCCTACGCCCTGAAGACCACGGAAGATGTTTCCTCCACCGATGACGATCGCTACCTGAAGACCGTTCTTCACTGCTTCAGCTACTTCCTCCGCATAAGCGGCAAGCCAGTTTTCGTCTATACCCTTTCCGGCAGGGCCTCCAAGGCTCTCGCCGCTCAATTTCAAAAGAACACGTCTATATGCACCCATAATCTTATTTATTTCAAAAATTCAAGCAAACAAAAGTATCGAATTATTATGAAACTTCCAAGAAAGAATATATCTTTGCATGTCAGAGAGCATATTCAAACCGAATATTAACTAAAAAGATTATAAAACTATTATGGCACTTTCTTCAATCACAAAGAAGCTTATCATGAGTATAAGCGGCCTTTTCCTCATCGTTTTCCTTCTTCTGCACATGACAATCAACTGTTTCTCAGTTATTGACGCATTCAATGGTACATATGGTGCAGCTGACGGTCTCTTCGCAAAGGGCTGCGAGTTCATGGCGCTCCCAATCGTGACCATCATGGTCCCTGTACTTGCTGCAGGCTTCATCGTTCACATCATCTATGCTATCATCCTTTCAATCGGAAACTACAAGGCACGTGGTACTGAGCGTTATGCAGTAGCAAACAAGACAAAGGCTGAGTGGGCTTCTAAGAACATGCTTCTTCTCGGTGTTATCGTTCTCGGCCTCGTGGCATTCCACCTCAACCACTTCTGGGCTGACATGCAGCTCAAGGAGTTCATGGGCGAGCACGCAGAGGATCCTTACCTCCTCCTCAACGAGACATTCAAGAACTGGTGGATGGTAGTGATCTACATCGTATGGTTCGTAGCTCTCGGTCTTCACCTCTGCCACGGTTTCTGGAGCGCATTCCAGACAATCGGTCTCAGCAACAAGATCTGGGAGAAGAGACTCACATACATCGGCTATGCAGTTGTTGCGATCATCGTTCTCGGCTTCTGTGCAACAGCTATCAATGGTTTCATCCAGGCAAACTGCTGCTGCTAATCCGAAACAAACAGAAATTAAAAATCGGCTGACCGGAGCAATCCAGTCAGCCGATTTTGTATTATGATCCTCAACTTGGCCAAAGACTGTTAAATACATTTTTCACTTATAAGTAAAAATAATTTACATTCAAACCATTGTTTCATAATATATTATCCATATATTTGCACCAACAAATGCAACAATGTATGAGACAGGTGGAATTCGTGCCGTTCAGATTGACAGAAGCTGCGGATATTTATTCAATAAGGATAGAGGGGAAAGAGACGACTGAGTTTCAAGAGTTTCTGATAAGCTTCAAGGATATAGATGATGACTATCTGCGAAGTGATTTCAATCGTATTTTGGCGTCATTGAGTACAATGATCAACAACGGCATCAGGGAACGATACTTTCGGCCTGAAGGGAATCTAAACGATAGGATACAAGCACTTCCTTTATATACAATTCCAAGACCTAAACAATGTAATGGAACTTTAAGATTGTACTGCATCAGAATCTCCGACCAGCTCCTGATACTTGGAGGCGGAGGAGAGAAGACCACACAGACATATGATGAGGATGCCATTCTATCTGACAAGGTACAAACCCTGCAAAGCATCGACAACGCCTTGAGAGAATTGGAAAAAGATGGCATTGATATACACCAATCCATTAATAATCTGACATTAAACATACCATAAATATGAGAAAAGCGACAACATATTATGCCGACCCTGACCCGTTGTTTGACGAGCTGGTGGAGCAGATACCTCAGGAGACGAGACGTCACCACGACATGCTTGTCGAAATCGGCGACCGTATTGTCGAAATCCTAAAACGGAAAGGGTGGAGCCAGACCGAATTCGCCAAAGCCATGGGCAAAAGAGACTCCGAAATTTCCAAATGGCTGGGTGGTGGTCACAATTTCACAATTGCGACCATTGTCAAGATAGAAACTGTACTTGGCGAAGACATCATCTCCGTCAAGAAATATCGCAAACCTGTCGCCGGCTACGCCCTGATGCCGGAAGGAAAGAGACGCTTGCTGAGCGAGGGCAGTAGGCCAAAGTACGGCAGAAAAAAGAAATCCGAGAAAGAGGATTGATTACTCTATGTCGATTCTCTGAACCTCGTCGACGCCGTCGATGGCGGCTATGCTGTCCATGGCGGTCTGGAGTTCGTTCATTGAGTGGACCTCAAAGTCGATTGTGCAGACGCCGATATGGTCGGTTGTTTCGGTGCGGAGGCCGATCATCGAGAGGCGGAGCTTTTCTGTAATACAGTCCACAAGGTCGCTCAGGAGGTGATAGCGGTCGATCGCACGGACGCTGATGCGTACCGGATAGAGACATCTTGATTCCTCCTCGAAGTTCACGGCGACGATCGAGTCTCCGTGCTGTGAGGCGAGACGGATTGCAGTCTGGCAGTTTCTCTTATGCACCTCGATGGAGCCATCATTCTTCTTGAATCCGATCACCTCATCGCCAGGGAGCGGATGACAGTGCGGACATCTCACGTAATGAGATCCTGTCATACGTGAAAGATGCGAATTGATGGACTTGCGTGCCTTGTATGTAGATACATGATCAAGCCAGCTTGGGTCCGGCTCCACGCTGTCGGATGTGCCAATCTCGACACAGTCGCCTCGCTTGAGTACGGTCTTGACCGAGCTAAGCTTTCCGTTGATACGTGCATAATGGGCGTGTTCGCCGATGCGGCTGTGGATTTCAAAGGCAAAGTCGAGAGCTGTAGCGCCCTTCGGAAGGATGACGCATTTACCCTTCGGAGTAAAGACCATGATGTCATCATAGTAGAATGATGAGGTTACTCCATCCATGAAGTCCATTCCAGCCTCCTGGTCTGCGACTTCCTTGAGAAGCTCATTGAACTTGTCGAGCCATGCCTGGATATTCTCATCAGTACGTTCTGCAGCACATCCCAGACGTCCGTTGCGGACCATTCTCTCTGATGAGATGTGAAGCTCTTCCCAACGTCCCTTTTCATTCAAAAGCTTGACCTGGAAGCTCTGGTAGCCGTTTTCCTTCGGAGCATCTATGTAGTTCGAGACGCTTCCCGGACGCTCCTTGAAGACATCTGTAAGAATCGAATATATGCGCAGGCTGGTGTCCTTCTCCGACCATGGCTCCTGGTTCTGATAAACGACCCTGACATAGTATTTCGTATTCACATGGGCAAAGTCACAGCCTTTCGAATGCATCTTCATCCATATGCTGTAAGGCTTGCGGTAACGCACTTCTGTGCGGGCCTTTATGCCTCCTTTAGCCAGCAAGGTCTCTATCTTTGACGTAAAGGCCTCGATATGAGTGCGTTCCGACTCAAATTCCTCACGAAGAAGTTTTTCAAGAAGGGCATATTCGCGCGGACAACGGTACTGGAACGAAAGGTTCTCCAGCTCGGTCTTCACATGGTAAAGTCCCAGACGGTTCGCAAGCGGAGCATAGAAATAGTCGGTCTCTCCGGCAATCTTCATCTGCTTGTCCGGACGCATGCTGTTGAGAGTACGCATATTGTGCAGACGGTCGGCGAGCTTGATGAGCAGGGCGCGGACATCATACTGCATCGATGCAAGGATCTGACGGAAGTTGTCGACCTGTTTCGACTGGACATACTTGTCCTTCTTTTCTTTTGTGACAACACCTACAAGAAAGGCCACATCCTCTCCGAAACGTTCCTTTATATCCTCTATGGTATATGGAGTATCCTCAACCACATCGTGCAGGAAAGCGGCGATCACAGGATCGACTCCCAGCTCCAGCTCCTCCGCTACGATACGAGCGACATTCACCGGATGGATAATATACGGTTCTCCCGACTTCCTCTTCTGCGGGCTGTGAGCCTCACGTGCAAATTCAAAGGCATCTCGAAGTCTCTGGATATCATCTCCATTACATTTGCAGCACATTCTGCCGAGCAGTTCGTCGACATTGCCCTGAATCAGCTGGTCATAGTTCGTTTCCATAGGTCTGCTTGTTTAGATAGGCATGGTCTTTCCTCTGAGCCATGCAGCTACATGGGACGGAAGGAGAGGAGACAATGTACGGTATACTCTTTCATTATATGCATTGAGCCATGCTGTCGCTTCTGGCCCGAGAAGATCCTTGATGACAGCGGATGTATCTATGTGACAGCATGTTATGGTCTCGAATTCCAGCCAGTTGCCGAAGGCGTTGATGCCAGCCTCGCGGCAGACGAGAGTATTTTCATGACGCACTCCGTGCATTCCTTCACGATAAAGTCCAGGCTCATCGGTCATCACCATACCCGGCAGGATCGGCCACTGGTTGAAGTTCTGACGGAACTCCTGAGGGCCTTCATGGACGCAGAGATAATATCCTATTCCATGGCCTGTTCCATGGCCGAAATTACGCTGCGCACGCCACAGAGGCATACGGGCGAATGCATCGAGGTGACATCCTGTCGTGCCGCGAGGGAAGACGCAGCGCGAAAGCTCGATCATGCCCCTGAGCACAAGGGTATAATCTTCTTTTTCAAGGTCGGTACATTCTCCCATCGGGATGGTTCTTGTGATATCCGTCGTGCCGGTGAGATACTGTCCGCCGGAATCGACAAGGTAAAGTCCATAAGGACGGATCACTGCAGAGCCGGTCTGAGGGGTCGAATAATGAGGGAGAGCTGCATTAGGGCCATATCCTGATATGTTCTCAAAGCTGTTTCCACGGTATCCCGGAATCTCCGCTCTGAATGCAGTGAGTCTCTCCGAGGCCTCCCATTCGGTCACTTCCCTGCCGGAAGCGACTTCCGCCTCCAGCCAGTGGATGAAGCGCTCCATGGCGACTCCGTCTTCTATGTATGCCTGTCTGAAGTTCTCGACCTCAGACTGTGATTTGATCGATTTCTCGCTTATCACCGGCGACATTCCGCATACCACGGAATCAGCGGGGAACGAATCGCAGAGGTACTTGTATATATGGGAGTTCAATGTCGAAGGGTCGACGAAGATTGTCCCCGAAGTCTCGTCCTGTCCGAAATCTGACAATGCGAAGAACACGGCATCATAATCCTCCACATCGACACCGTCCATCTTCAGCTCGCTGAAGCTGTCCAATGTATCCGGATCGAGCTCCGCATCCGAAGCTCCCTTCTTCACGAACCACTTCACATAATCCTGAGACACAAGGAGATACGAAATCACAAGAGGATTGTAGTCTATATCGCTTCCTCTTACATTCAGCATCCATGCTATCTCATCCAACGACGAAAGAAGCACCTTGTCATAACCCTTGAGAAGCATCCACTTCCTGAGCCATGAGATCTTGTCTATGCGAGGAATCCCTCCGAACGCCTCGACATCGAGGGTAGTTACCGGAGTAACGGGGATCTGAGGTCTGCCTTCCCAAAGGTCCTGAAGAAGGTCCGGGACATCAACGACGAGTCCGCCCTTGCCCAGGCACTCCTCTATCTCCTGCACAACGCTCACGCTCTGGCAGAGTCCGTCGACAGCGACAGTCTTGGCCCTTCCTGCAAGCCACTGAGGTATCCTTACTGTATCCGGCTGACGTGTCTTATGAAGCTCCACGCCTGTGCCGTCAAGCTGCGTAAGAGCCTGGATGAAGTATCTTGAGTCAGTCCAGAGGCCAGCATGGTCCATTGTCACGACGACATCACCTGCCTCACCGGTAAATCCGGTAAGCCATTCGACCTGCTTCCATCTTGGAGCCTGATATTCACTGCTGTGAGGGTCAGAACCTGTGATCACGACAGCGTCCCAACCGTTTTCTGACATGACGCTTCTGAGAGCGGCGATCCTTTCAGAATGGACATTTCCCATATTCTCGTAGATTTTAAGCCTACAATATTAGGAAAAATAATCTGAAAATGACAGAGATAGGGCGGGAAATGATGTCAGACTATTTCAGAAATTATCGAATCCGATACGAAAAAGCGGTTTTCGGGGATGCGGACATTGCCGGATGCGGTATGCTCAAGATCGCCTGCGGCAAAAGCCCGCTTCACAGCAGGATTGTCACAATGTTCATAAAGATATTTCTCCGATATGCCCTCCGAGGTACGCAGGGCAAGCATCACCTTCTCCAGCACAAGCTGTTCGTCATCAAGGACTTCATGCTCCTGTATGCCGCATGGATCTGCGATGTATCCCTTCAGATCGGGTTTGTTCCACATGCGGAGAGCTACCGCCGGCGAATGTGTTCCTGCGACCCCCGCCACTACTCCTTGCGGAGCTGTGGCACCCCCTAGCCGGGGGTGGCATGTCGCTGGAACACATCCGCGACGGTAGCTATGGGCTCCGGGACCGAGGCCGACGTATGGAACATGGCGCCAGTAGGCGCTGTTATGAACGGCTTCATGACCCGGAAGGGCGAAATTCGATATCTCGTAATGATGATAGCCGGCATGGGCCAATGTCTCGCAAAGGATGCGGTACTGTCTCTCGCACAGCTCATCGGAGGCTTCGCTCCACATACCCTTTTCGACCATCCTGGCCAGCATGCTTCCCGGCTCTACCGACAGCTGATATGAAGATATGTGCTGAGGCAAAACACCGCTTGGAGATATCTCCAGAGCCTTTTTCAATGTATCTGCCCACTGTTCGTCAGACAGCTGAGGCAGTCCGAATATCAGGTCGATACTTATGTTCCTGACCCCGGCTTTTTCAAGAACGGCATATGCCCTGCGGGCCGTATCCGCATCATGTCTGCGGTTCATGAATTTGAGGATACCATCGTCGAAAGACTGCACACCCATGCTGATGCGGTTCACGCCAAGCTTCAGTAACCCTTCCACATAGGCCTCTCCCTTCTCGACGATGTCCTCGGGATTGACCTCAACGGTAAATTCCTCATATGGCCCTCCATGCCCGACTTCCGAAAGCGCATCCAGAAGGCCCTTGAAAACACTAAGAGGCAGCACCGACGGGGTGCCACCTCCTATGTATAATGTATTCGTTTCGTCTGTGATCTCATGTCCTCGTGCCTTCACCTCGGCATAGAGTGCCTGCGCGAAGCCATCGAAAAGCTCCGACTCGTTCTGACGGCACTTTGCAGCGACTTCCGAATAGAAATCACAATATGTGCAGAAACTTCTGCAGAACGGGACATGGACGTATATCACGGCTATCGGAGCATGAGCTCGGCAGAACCGAGGAATGTCTGCTCTGTATAAGCCTCGACTGTATAGATACCCTTCACGTATCCTGAGATGTCATTGAGATAGATGCTCATCTCGACCTCCTTGCCCTGGTAGTCAACCTCACGTGACGCCGAGCATGTCATAGGCTCACCGTTTACCTCAAACGCTCTCTGAGTATCGTTTGTGAGAAGGATTCCGTCCGGGCCCTTCACTCTGATGTATACTCTTACAGGGCCCTTAGGCGCGAGATCGTTCTCGACAAGGCTGAGGGTTGTGAGGAGTCTTACCACACGGCTGCTGCGGTCTGTGACCTTGTCTGAAGCATTGTATGCCTCGATCCTGATGCCACGTGCCTTGATGACAGCTCCTGCCGCTACCTGGCCTGAGAGTTCCTCAACTGTCTTGTTCAGCTCCTGCTGCTTCCTTCTGCTCTCGGCAGCCTCACGGCGTGCAGCGGCAGCGTCAGCTGTAAGCTGCTTGTTGAGAGTGTTCAGGGAGTCGATCTGAGTGATGTAATTCTTCATTATGCTTCTGAGAGTACCAAGTTCACGCTCATACTGGCGGATCTTGCTTCTGTTGGTAGCCTCTGTCTGAGTGATCTTCTCAATGAGCATCTGCACCTCTACACGTGATGAATCAAGCTGGAGGTTGATATCGTCATAGTCTGAAGACAATGTCGCATAATCGTTCTGAAGGGCGATCATCTGCTCTGTAAGCTCCTCTTTCTCAACTGTAAGCTCCTTCACGAGGGATGATTTCTGATACCATATGTATGCAAGTGCTCCCGCAAGCACAACAGCCACAGCGGCAAGCGCATACATCACTTTTTTCAAGCTCTGCTCTTCCATTTCTATCGTTTTTGTATTGTTATTATTCTGATTATCTCCGCAAAGATAAGAAAATATCGGATTTTGTGTATATTTGTATGGATATTGGCTTATAACCCCTGCAAATTTGATGCTATGAAATATTTAATCAGATCAGTAAAATACTTCTTCTATTTTGCATTCCTGACTACAGCAATCATTCTGGCCCTCGTGCTTATCGGAGCCGTCGAAGGCGACATCAACTCGATTTTCGAGGGAGGGTACAGCGCATTATGGAAGATCGCCGTATTCTTCGTACTTGTAGCGGCCGTATATCCTAAGGTGGGATTCATCAAAAGAGAAATCCCCGTCAACCGCGAATGGGACGAGATCCGCGACGAGGTCATGGAATATATGAGAGACCGCCGCTATGTACCTGAAACAGAGGAGTCTGGCGTGATCACATTCCGTTTCAAGGATGTGGCAGGAAAGCTCTCAAAGATGTATGAAGACAGGCTCACCCTTACCAGGACTCCCGAAGGATATGAGCTGGAAGGCCTCAGAAAAGACGTGTTGAGACTGTCTGCCGGACTGGAGCACCGTCTGAATCCGAACAACGAGGGATAGCCCCATGGGGACTATGAATCCCCATTGAGCATCTTTGCAGCCTCGGCAAGAGCCGAGTAGAATTCCTCACCGAAATAACGTTCTATAGGTTCGCGTAAAAATTCATATACGCGGACCTTTTCTTTTTTGCCCTTGGCGAATGCATCCTGACAGATATGCCATCTGTGAAGGTTCAATGCCCTTGTTCCGTTGCTCAGCTCGGTGATTCGGATCGGGTAAAGCCAGCATGAGATCGGCTTGCGGAAGTCTCCCTTACCCTGGAACCAGCACCTCTCCATAGAGCAGAAGCAGTTACCGTCCTCGTCAAAAAGAGTGTATGCGCATTCCTCGCTGCCAGGCACCAGAGGCGTAACCATGTCACCGTCCCTGTCGATTTCGAAAAATCCCTTGTCAGCCACAGCCTTGCGGCCTTCCTCCGACATGATCGGAGAGAAAATATGATAATTCTTCTCAATCGCCTCAGCCTCACACTCTTCCATAGGAGCGCCGCTATCGCCTATCACACAGCAGCAGCCCTTGCACTTCTCATAGTCACATGCAAAATATTCGGTCAGAATCTCCTCTGACACAAGACAATCGTCTATCTGGATAATTGTTCCGTGATACATATAGATATTATTTTCCTTTGATTACATATTCAACCTTGCTGCCGCTCTCGAGCAGTTCGAGCACAGCCTGTACGTCTGACGCTTTTACAGCATCTATGCGCGAAGCATATCCCGTCGTCAGATCCTTGCCGTCGAGATGTCTCAAGGTCATGGCATTGGTCCAGTAAAGCGGCGACTTCATCTCCGCAGACACAGCATTCTTCAGATATGCCTTGCATGCGGAAAGCCTTCCCTCATTTATCTCCATCCGGGACATTCCGGACAAAGCGGAACGAAGAACACTGAGGGCATCCATAGACCCCAGGTCTTCAGTGCCGGCCGCAAATCCGCTGAGAGGGGCCTCCACGACCGAAACGATCAGATTCACCCTTTCCTCCGGATAGATCCTGCAATTATATGATGTCTTCACATTCAGTCCGGCAGCCGACAGCTTTTCCGTCAGCTTCTGCTCCAGAATCAGAGCCGCCACAGCCGCAGATGCATAATTTGCCGCCGTTATCGGCATTCGCGCCGACATGACCACATCCACGCTGTTCGCCGCTCCGTCGACAGTATAGGTCGACCATCCCGACACAGGCTGGTACTTCACCACAGGCCTTCTGAATGCCGCATCCTTCACCGTAAACGCTCCTGCATACTGGAGGATGGTCTTCTTCAGGACATCTTCATTTATGTCTCCGACGATGACGAGTACGCCGTCGTTCATCTTGGTGAACTGGCTGGAATAGAACTTCTCAGCCTTTGCTGCGAATGCCGGGGTAAGCTTGCCCGGAGCCTTGTATGAGGAGTAGATGTATCCCGGACACATTATGCTGTCTATCGCAGTCATTCTTGCCATGTCCGAACCCTCCTGATGCTTGAGTGACAGCTCGTTGCACTTCGAATAATATGCAAATGCCGAATCATCCGGCCTGCGGTCGGAAGCAAGAGCCAGCAGAGACCTCATGAGCAGAGAGATATTGTTCTCCGGAGCATATCCGCTGATAAGCGTATTGGAAAGATTCACCGTCGCATTCATGGTTATGCCTTCCGACGCAAGGATGCTCTTGAAGTCTGCAGCCTTTAGTCCGGCTATGAAGCAGAGATCCAGGTAATCTGCAAGGAAAGCTCCTTCGCCCGAAGAAAGGTCAGTAATGCTTCCGTAGCCTCCGTTCAGAGCCAATGTATAATACACCCTGTCCTGGGACGGCATGTTTCTATATACTACCTTGAAACCATTCGAGAATGTCCATACCGTTCCTCCGGAAAGGTGATCCTTCTTCGCCGACTTTATCTTCACCTTCGGGCCGATGCCTGGGAATGAAACCGTATCCCTCAGATTCGGAGCGGCAGACCTCACCAGCCCGGAAGCGGCATTTGCTGTCCATACCGAATCCATCTGCGACAGAAAGGACTGACCTTCAGGTATCTCCGGACATCTGACCACCAGATCCTTGGAACCGTCCAGAAGGGCTGCGATAATGTCGTTGAAAAGCCTTGTCGCAGTCGTATCCGGAAGATTTCTCGACTCATGATACTTCAGCTTTTCCTTATGCGATCCTGAAGAGGAATTGTACATGAAGGCGGAAATGCATCTGTCCACACATTCCTCATTTGACTTCAACGGATCGGACGAAAGGTCGCGCAGATTGTCGACAAACCTTGATCGGGCCGTCCTGTATTCGCTTATAGAAACGCCCGCCCCGTCAAGAGAGGCCATGACCTCCGCAATGGCCAGAAGCGCAGCCTGCGAATCATCAGCACCGACGACAGCCTTGACTGCAAGTTCTTCATCATATGGAGTAACTGAAGCATCTATATATTCATATGCAACATCCGCAACAGGGATATTCCTGTCCTTCAGCAATTTACGCAATCTCATGCAGGCAATTTCACCAAGAGAATGCATGGTCATCTCAAATGTGACCGGCTGGACAGTATTCATGAGGCTGCGAGGAGGTCTGGCCGAACGCCATGCCAATGAAACGCACGACAATCCGTCTGCAGATGCTTCTCCTGCAATGATCTCCGGCTTGTCATGACTGCTCCACACATGTTCTTTCCTCTCCGATGACTCCCCTTTTGGAGTCATGTACGAAAGCATCCTGAGCTTCTCGGCCACAGAATTCACGTCTATGTCTCCGGACACGATAATCGCCTGGTCCGAAGGAACATACCACTTCTTGAAGTAGTCATCTTCAGTCCATGTGACCCTTTCCGTCATGTCCATGACGACGAGCAAGGTCGAATCTATCATGTCCTTGCCATCCGAAAGCCTTATGCCGGGGAAACGGAAAATGGTCGCATCGTCTGTGACCTCGACGAAGCCGTTCCTGCCGGCAGCCGCTCCATGGTCTGTCATGAAGTCCTGCGGAGAACGTCCGCCAAGTCTCGGTACATAATCAAGCGTATTTCTGGCCAGTTCTACAGGATAAGAATCTGCAGAATCACCGGTTGTAAGACGTCCCGTCTTCTGCACCAAGGCGAAATCAGCCTTGCCCTTAGTGGATGGGTTATTCGACAGATAATATGTCATCCCGTTGGGCAGAACTCCTTGTTTTACAGCAGGATCCGCGGGCAGCAAAGGAAGGTCCTGCGCTGGCACGGATATTGCTAACAATAGGGCTGCCACACATGCAAATAACTGCTTATATCTAGTTTTCATCATATTTCGCATACTGAAATGCAAAATTAAAACAAAAAATTCCTATTTTTGCATTTCATGTGACTTAATGGATATTAATGTTAAACAAATTG
>JAFYME010000038.1 GCA_017556765.1 Bacteroidales bacterium | reverse complement strand
TATGTTTCTAGAGGATATATGTGGTCTCTGCTTTTGCAGTACCTTTGAGGATGCCGTTTTCTACCTTGAATGAAGTACCATATACCTTGTCTGTATATTCACCGTCCGGGAGGGTAGTGACAAGCTCGAAGGCATTGTCCTCAAGAGCGAAGTTGATGACTGCAGCGCCCTTGTCACCACGGTTTACTACGATGACTTCTCCGTCTTCAGAGATCTTAACGTCTTCAACCTGTCCTTCCATTGCCTGGCGGAACTTATTGACAGCCACTACTTCAGGGTGGAAGAACTCATCGTTTCCACGTGCTCCGAGAAGGTTGTCGCCGAAGTAGTTCTCACGTGTAGAGTTCATAGGACGGCTGTAGAAAAGAGGTGTACCGTTCTGACGAGCTGTAAGGAACACCCATCCTGTGCGGATCTGAGCATCTGTAAGACCGGCGCTCTCGTTGGCGTTGCAGTATGTGTCGTGGCTCTCTACCCATGTAGTAAGGTACTCAGGAGCGGCCCTGTGGTACCACTGGAGAAGATCTACATCCTTTGCGCTTCTCTTTGCAAGAGCCTCACGAAGAACATGTCCGTATGAAGAGGCAGTCTGGCCGAAATAGCTTGCATATTCCTCTTCAGGTACGTTTCTGTCCTGGAGAACTTCACCATATACGAAAAGGCTGTCGTATGGAATCGCGAGCGATACTCCAAGGACTTCCTTGCGACCGGTAGCTACATCCCAGAAATCATTTTCCTTTACTCCAGCCTCTGTGTCGAGTGGATCGGAATGAACGCCGATATGCTTTGCCGTATCATAACGGAAACCGCGTACACCCATGTTCACGAGCTTGTTGACGAAATCCATGTAATACTTCTGGAAGAGAGGATTCTCTGTATTTACGTCAGGAAGACCACCTACACCCTGATGTGTACACTGAGTACGGTCGTTGTAGTCATTGATTCCCTCAAGACCATGAGTATGGAACATCTTCTCACGTCCTCCCACTGCAGCATAGAACTCGTCGCTGACAAGGTCGATGTCGAATGCAGTATGATTAGGAAGCACATCGACGATGACACGGATACCATACTTCTTTGCCTCGTCAAGCATCACCTTCATCTCCTCCTCGGTTCCAAGGATATTGTTACCGACTGTCCAGTCTGTCGGCTGGTAATAGTGGTACCAGTTTCCTTCCTTCTCGTCTAGGATCTTGATGTTTCCGCCCTCCGGGCTGAAACATGCGTTGACCGGAGATGTCTGGATCATGGTGAATCCTGCATCTGCAATCTGCTTCATGTTCTCAGTGATGGTTGGGAAGTCCCAGCTCCATACATGGAGGATGGTTTCCGTGTTAGTTGCATTCGGGTCATGTGTCATTCGGTCCACAAGGCCCGTAGTCGTCGCCTTAGGCGCGCATGCCGCCAGCATCAGAAGGCCGGCCAAAAGGTAAAATGTCTTTTTCATTATCATGTGTATTTATTTGAATATCAATGTAAATATGGTTCCGTTCGCGTCGCTGCGGGTAAGATTGAGCGTGCCGTTATGCAGGCGCATTATCTGACGTGACAGGCTGAGTCCTATACCGGTACCTTCCTGCTTTGTCGTGTAGAACGGCACAAAGATCTCTTCCTGACTTTCCTTGCTGATAGGACGTCCGTCGTTGACTACATTAATGATGACGTGCTCGGAAAGATTGATTTCGGCAGTGATCTCTATATTGCGTGCATCTGCCTGAATGGCATTCTTGACGAGGTTGATGAGTATCTGGGTGATCTGACTTTCGTCAGCATACAGGAGCACATCTTCAGACAGTTCCCTGTATGAACATACGGCTCCGGAGATGACAGCTTGTTCCCGTGATAGATTGATCACCCTTTCTGCAAGCTCCCTTACAAAGAAAGCCTTCTTTACAGGGGCTGCAACGCGTGTAAGATTCCTGTAGCTGTCGACAAATTTGATAAGGCTACGCGAAGACTGGGATATGGTATCGAGACCGTCACGGATCCCGGCGTCGACACCGTCAAAGTTCAGAAGTGTCTCGCTGAGGGAGGCAATAGGGGTGACAGTGTTCATGATCTCGTGGGTAAGTACCCTGATGAGCTTTGACCACGATTCCTGTTCGTTTTCTGCAATTTCACCGCTTATGTCATTGAAGGCGATGACCTTGACTTCGCTCTTTCCGATACGTGCCTTCGATGCGGTAAGAGAGATCGTTATCTTTCCGCTTTCGTTGTAGTAGCTGGCTCTTTCTTCGTGAGAACCTTCTGCAACGGTCTGGAAAGCTTCATAAAGGGATTCGCTGACCGGTCTGAGCTGACGGAGATGACCGAATGTGGCAATGCCAAGAAGAGCCAATGCAGTACTGTTGCAGTAATTGATGCGTCCGTTATCTTCTACCACCACTATACCTGTACGGACATGATCCAGCATCAGTCCGAAATACTTTTCCTGCTCGATGATCTCGTGCCTTTCCTTGTCGAATATGCTGCGAAGACGGTTAAGCGTCCTGTTGAAACGTCGTCCCATAAGACGGCTCTCGTCAAAGCGGAAGTTAAGCTCCTTATCCTCCAAAGCATCGAGCATATACGCCACCTTTTTCCTCATCTTCTGGGAGGTGACAAAAAAAGTAATTACGGCGGTAAGGATTACAGCCGTAACTATCGTCAGTATAAAGGTTACATTTATCATATCCAGATCCTCACGTCGCCCTTCGGGCTCCTCAGGATGACGTTTTCAACGTCATTGCGAGCGGTATCCTGGTACGTCATTGCGAGGAGCGTAGCGACGTGGCAATCTATATATTGTATTTCTTCAATTTAGCATATAATGTCGGCCGACTGATATTAAGCGACTTGGCAACCATGGAAAGATTACCACCATAACGAGCCATGGCGGCTCTTATGGCCTTTTCCTCGGTTTCTTCCAAAGTGTCGTTTCCAGCCATCGCCGGGTTCGTGTTCTGTGGTGAGCGGCTCTGAGGCAGTTCGATGTCAGATGCGGTCAGACTCTCTCCGTCGGAGAGGATGACCGCCTTTTCGATGCAGTTCTGGAGTTCACGTATGTTTCCACCCCAGTAGTGAGTCTTCAGGATTTCCGCCGCTTCCGGTGTGATTCCCTGGACGGGACGTCTGTATCTTTCAGCATACTTTGCTATGAACATCTCTGCCAGAGGTACTATCTCATCGACTCTATCACGCAGGGCAGGGAGGTGGAGATGCATCGTGTTGATCCTGTAGAAAAGGTCTTCACGGAACTCTCCTTCACGTACCATCTTTTCAAGATCCTTGTTAGTCGCACAAATAAGTCTTATGTCTACAGGGATTGCCTTTGTATCTCCGACCCTTGTTATGCTGCGGTTCTGGAGGGCTCTGAGCAGCTTTGCCTGAAGATGAAGCGGAATGTTTCCGATCTCATCGAGGAAGAGCGTACCGCCGTCAGCCTGCTCGAATTTACCGACATGGTCGGTATGAGCATCGGTAAATGCTCCCTTTACATGACCGAAGAGCTCGCTCTCGAAGAGCGTTTCGGTCAATGCTCCGGCGTCGACACAGACCATCGGTCTGAGAGCACGCTCGGACATGCGGTGGATTTCGCCGGCCAGGACATCCTTACCCGTTCCGTTTTCTCCGGTTATGAGGACGGTCGCATCTGTCGGTGCGATCTTCTCCACAGTCTTGCGTACGACTGACATGGCCTGGCCTTTACCCCAGAGCATGTTGAGCGAAGAGGGCGGCGTCTGTGATGCTTCTTTAGCTTCCTTGCTTCGGTTGTCGTATGCTGCTTTCAAAGTCTCCACAAGCTTTTCGTTGTCCCATGGTTTGACAATGAAATCGAATGCTCCGCGCTTCATTCCCTCGACAGCCAGCTGGATGTCGGCATAAGCCGTGAACAGCACGACCTCGATTTCAGGACAGCGTTTCTTGATCTCAGAAAGCCAGAAAAGCCCTTCGTTTCCTGTATTGATGTCAGTATGGAAATTCATATCCAGGAGTACCACATCAGGTCTGAAATCCACCATACGACTTATCAGCTCGTTAGGCGAAGGGATGACTTCCACCTGAGCGAAATGCATCGGCAGCAACACCTTAAGTGCCGCCCTGATGCCGCTGTTGTCATCTACAACCAGTATCTTTCCTTTACTTTTTGCCATAGAAACCATTTGAACCCTCAAATATAGTAAATATCCACGGTATGTTTTGCCTTGGACTTATTTTTTACGCTCATACACAACGCAAAATAAATTTTATCACGCTAAAAGAAGTAGGTTTTAGTTTAGTTCTGATTTCAGCGTGCTGACAAGAAGCGCGTGGTCGCGGAAGTCATTGCGTAGTGCATATGTTCCATCCTTTTTAACAAGAACATATGAAGGAATTCCGTCGATGTCGAAGTCCTTAGATGTGAGCTGTCTCCACTGGGCATCGTTGAGTCTATAGTGCAGACCCTTGATATCAGGAATCATCTCCATATATTTGCCCAAAGGAGAAGTCTCGTTGGCAATATATACCCATACGATATCTTCATCTGCAAGTTCCCCTGTCTTGTAAGGCTCATTGTGGTTGATTGCAGAGCGGCACGGACCGCACCAAGTATTCCAGAAGTCCACAAGCACAACCTTTCCTTTATGCTGTGCAACTATGCTTTCGAAGAGTTTATC
>JAFYME010000037.1 GCA_017556765.1 Bacteroidales bacterium | reverse complement strand
GGAGTGAAGAAGAACGTGCTTCTGGAAGAAGCGGGAACCGCAGACGAAAAGTACAGGAACCCTCGTCTGGCCAACACCGTCACAGGAAAGGTCAGCGCAGCGAACTCATACGACGATCCTACATTCATCCCTGACCCTACCGACCTCGGCAAGGGCAGCGTCAGCGTAGGACTCGGACATGACTCCAAGAGAGAGAGCAACTCAGCTTATGCTGACGGATACATACAGGCCGACCTCGCCGCGGTGCTTCAGGATCCTGTGATACGTTCGATGAGCCGTCCTCAGGTAGAGAAGGCCGTAGAGCAGGCGAAGAAGAACATGCAGAAGGCCGCAGCAGACCTCGACTTCATGGCAGCGGCGAAGTACAGAGACGAGATGTGGGCCCTGCAGCAGTACCTTAAGGTATGGAAAGACTAATAACAACTAACAACATAACAACATCATTATGAAGAGATTACTGATTTTTGTCGCCTTGATGGCATCTGTTTTCCAGATGTCCGCCCAAGGCACGGTTGAAGACTACAAGAGGGCCTTCTCCCTTGGAGAAAAGTTCTCTGCAAGCAAAGTCTACTACTCAAACGTGAATCCTACATGGATCGAAGACACACACAACTTCTGGTATGTACGCCACACTCCGACAGGAGACGAGTACGTGCTCGTGAATGCAGACAAGAAGACAAAGAAACCTCTTTTCGACCAGGAAAAGTTTGCAAAGACTGTCAAGGATGTGACCGGAAAGGACCTCAACCCTGCAAAACTCAACCTCAGATACCTGAGTGTATCAAAGGACCTCGGCACAATCACATTCGTGCTGGACAACCACAGATGGGAGTACGGCATAAAGAAATCCACCCTCAAGGATCTGGGCCAGCTTCCTGAACGCGAGCCGCAGCCGCACTGGATGGTCGTGAGCGACGAGAAGGACTTCCCTCCTGTACCGTCACCGGACGGAAAATATGTGGCGTTCATCCGCAACCACAATGTAGCGGTACGCAACGTCGCAACAGGCGAAGTACGCGAACTCAGCCTTGACGGAGCCCTCGGAAACTATTACTCATCATACATCCAGTGGTCGCCGGACTCAAAGTATGTGCTCACCAATAAGCTCCGTCCAGCAGAGAAGCATTATGTATATTATGTAGAATCTTCTCCTAAGGACCAGCTTCAGCCGAAGCTCCACAAGCAGGAATACGCAAAGCCTGGCGAAGAGCTCAACTTCCACCTTCCATGCATCTTCAACGTGGAGACGGGCGCGGCCGTAGCGGCTCCGGAAGACCAGCTCAAGCCTCAGTACGAGCTCCACAGTCTGCGTTGGAACAAGGACAGCAAGGCTGCCACATTCGAGTTCAACGAGCGCGGCCACCAGCATTACCGCGTGCTCGAGCTCAATGCAGAGACTGGCGCGATGCGCACTGTGATCGAGGAGTCAAGCAATACATTCGTGAACTACTCCCGTCAGTTCCGTCACCACACAGCAGACGACAGCGAGATCATCTGGATGAGCGAGCGTGACAACTATAACCACCTCTACCTTTATGACAAGGCGACCGGAAAGGTAAAGAACCAGATCACAAAGGGAGACTGGTATGTGCGCAGCGTCCTCAAGGTCGACGACCAGGCACGTCGCATCTGGTTCCAGGCAAGCGGTGTGAACAAGGATGAGGACCCTTATTTCATCAGATATTACAGCATCAACTACGACGGCAGCGACATGCTCGACATGACTCCGTCAAAGGGAATGCATACAGCGTATCTCTCACATGACAACAAGTATATTGTAGACGTAACTTCCACAGTATCAGATGCTCCTGTTGCGGTTCTGAGAAACGCCGAGACCGGTGAGCAGGTCATGGATCTCGAGAAGGCTGACATTTCCGAGATCGTCGCAAACGGATGGAAGGCTCCTGAGGTATTCGTGGCAAAGGGCCGCGACGGCAAGACAGATATGTGGGGAATCATCATCCGCCCTACAAACTTCGATCCTTCAAAGAAATACCCTATCCTCGAGTACATCTACTCAGGTCCTGGCGACCACTATGTACCTAAGAGCTTCTTCTCGTTCAACAGATACATGTCTGCGATCGCAGAGCTCGGATTCATCGTGGTGCAGGTTGACTGCATGGGTACATCATACCGTTCGAAGGAATTCGAAGAGGTATGCTACAAGAACCTCAAGGACGCAGGTATCCCTGACAGAAAGCTCTGGATCAAGGCTGCAGCTGAGAAGTATCCATACATGGACATTGACAGAGTCGGCATCTTCGGATGCTCTGCCGGCGGTCAGGAGTCTACCACTGCGGTGCTCTTCCATCCTGAGTTCTACAAGTGCGCATACTCTGCATGCGGATGCCACGACAACAGAATGGACAAGATCTGGTGGAACGAGCAGTGGCTCGGCTACCCTATCGGCGACCAGTATAAGGAGGGATCGAACGTCGAGAACGCCCACCTCCTCACACGTCCGCTGATGCTTATGGTCGGAGAACTCGATGACAATGTGGATCCGGCATCTACAATGCAGGTGGTCGACGCCCTCATCAAGGCTAACAAGGACTTTGAGCTTGTCGTCATGCCAGGTGTCGCTCACTCTATGGGAGAGGCTTACGGAGAGCACAAGCGCTACGACTTCTTCGTCCGCAATCTTATCGGCGTCAATCCTCCGGCATGGAGTTCATTTGAAAACTAAAAGCCATGAGGAAGACATTGATGATACTTGCCGCAGCGCTCTCGCTTGCAGCATGCGGTCCAAAGACGCAGGAGCCGTCGATCATAGCTCCTCCGGCAGAACTCGGCCTGGACCCGTTCTACGCTAAATATCTGAATGTAAAAGGAATACACCTCATCTCATCACCTGTCTGCTCTGACGAGGCAATGTATGCAGCATACAAGACCCTTACAGCCATGACAGACCTTCTTCCGGAGGAAGTGGTGAAGTCCATGTCCGACTGGGGCGCGAAGGTCGTCGTGATGGCCAAGACAGAGGTCACTACAGATGTTCCCGAGCATGCATTCCTGAAGAACGACCCGGAGACAGACTGGGACAAACGTGCCAGAGGACTTGGCGGAGACCGTGAGGACCCTACAACATCATGCGCAGAGGAGAATGTGCTCTGCCTTGAGGGAGACCGTTACTGGGAAGAGGACATCCTCGTACATGAGTTCGCACATGCGATCCACCAGCTCGGAATCGTCCCTGTATATCCTGAGATTGATGCAGAGCTTAAGGCTGCACTGGATGCGGCTCTCGCTGCAGGAAAATGGGTCGACACATACGCCGGCAGCAACATCTATGAGTATTGGGCCGAAGGAGTCCAGAGCTGGTTCGACGTCAACAAGGAAAGACATCCTGTCGACGGAGTACACAATGCGGTCAACACACGCGAAGAGCTCAAGACATACGACCCAGCTCTCTATGAAATCATAGCAAGATACTTCCCTGCGACAGAGCAGAGCGTATCCGCACACAAAAAGACTAACAACATAACAGCAGAATAACATGAAACCATTGAAATTCATTCTTGCCGCAGGAGCTGCAGCGCTTGCGATCTCGGCATCAGCCCAGTCTCAGCCTCACAACCTGATGACAATTGACGCCGGAGAAAAAGGTATTCCGGTACCTGAGACAATGTACGGCCTCTTCTTCGAGGACATCAACTTCGCCGCCGACGGAGGTCTTTACGCCGAGAAGATCAAGAACCGTTCTTTCGAGTTTGACGACCCTTTCATGGGATGGGAGATCTTCGGAAACGTGAAGCTCATGAACGACGGTCCGTTCGAGAGGAATCCTCATTATGTACGTCTCGGCTATCCTGGCCACCCTGTACGCTTCACAGGTATCGAGAACGAGGGATTCTTCGGAATCGGTGTCGAGGAAGGCAAGGAATACCGCTTCACTGTATGGGCACGTACTGCCGGCACAAAGGAAAAGGAGTACATCAGCTTCCACCTCTGCCAGAACGCGACAATGGGCGAAGAGCAGATGTTTGAAAGCGGATACATAGAGGTAGACTCCAAGGAATGGAAGAAGTACGAGGCTGTGTTCACATCGCCTATAACCGAGGCCAAGGCAGCATTCCGCATCTTCCTTGAGTGGAACGGCAGAGAGGAAGACCCGACTCAGGCAGTCGACCTCGAGCACATCTCGCTCTTCCCTGTAGAGACATTCAACGGCCATGAGAACGGCCTCAGAAAGGATATCGCAGAGACTCTTCAGGCGCTTGATCCAGGCGTGTTCCGTTTCCCTGGCGGATGTATCGTAGAGGGCACTACCCTTGACAACCGTTACCAGTGGAAGAATTCTGTCGGTCCTGTAGAGAACCGTCCTATCAATGTAAACCGCTGGAACTACTCTTTCGCTCACCGACTCTTCCCTGACTATTTCCAGTCATACGGACTCGGCTTCTATGAGTACTTCCTCTTCGCGGAGGAGATCGGCGCCGAGCCACTTCCTGTGATCAGCTGCGGTATGGCATGCCAGTTCCAGAACGACCCTGCAATGCATCCTCATGCAGAAATGGACGAGCTCGAGTGCTTCGTTCAGGACGCTGTCGACCTCATTGAATTCGCAAACGGAGGCATTGACACAAAATGGGGCAAGGTACGCGCGGATATGGGACATCCGGAGCCGTTCAACCTCAAGTACATCGGCGTAGGTAACGAGCAGTGGGGCAAGGAATATCCAGAGCGTCTTGAGGTATTCATCAAGGCCATCCGCGCCAAGTACCCGGACATCAACATCATCGGTTCGTCAGGTCCATACAGAGGCGGAGAATGGTTCGATGACCTCTGGGCAGCAATGCGTACAATGGACGTGCAGCTTGTCGACGAGCACTACTATGCAGGAGAGCTTTTCTTCGAGCAGAACGCAGACAGATATGACAGCTACCCACGCAAGGGACCGAAGGTATTCGCAGGCGAGTATGCATGCCACGGCAGCGACAACAAGAAATGGAACCACTTCAATGCAGCCCTCGTGGAGGCGGCGTACATGACAGGTATCGAGAGAAACGCTGACATCGTGGAGATGGCTACATACGCGCCGCTTCTGGCCCATGTGGAGGGATGGCAGTGGAGACCTGACCTGGTATGGTTCGACAATCTTGACGTGATGCGTACATGCAGCTACTATGTACAGCAGCTTTATGCCCTCAACAGAGGTACACATGTGCTTCCTGTCACTATGGACGGCAAGGCTGTGGCAGGCAAGGAAGGCCAGAGACAGCTTTACGCATCGGTTGTGAAGGATATTGAGAAGAAGCAGTATATCGTGAAGGTGGCAAACCTTTCATACTATTCTCAGGAGATCAACATCAGGTTCGAGGATCTTCCTCGCAAGCACAAGCTCAGCACTGAGATAACATGCACAAGCCTGCATTCAGACAACAATGTTGCCGAGAATACAATCGAGAATCCTGATCAGGTCGTGCCTGTTACGGCTCCGATCAGACCTGAAGAGTGGAAGGACAACAATCTCAAGACCCGCATAGGTCCTAAGACATTTGCTGTCTACACATTCCCATACAACGAGTAATAATTCAATAAACGAACGCTTATGGACCGCTTTGATGAACTTTATCCCCGTTATGACGAGAGTGGAAAGGAAATGATCCGCTCCGCATATTCCATTGCTGCTGAAGCCCTTAAGGAGCACAAAAGGAGTAATGGCAACCCATTCATCGAGCATCCGGACGCTGTAGCCAGGATTGCTTATGAAGAGATCGGACTTTCTGCTGAATGTATTGCAGCAGTGTATCTCCATGAAGCGACAAGGTTCTTCCCGGAGACAGACATCATGTCTGCGGGGTTCGGAAAGGATGTCTATACCATCGTCGACGGTCTGAACAAGATCTCGACGATCAAGCCTAAAGACACAAAGCTTGAGGCTGAAAACTACAAGAAGCTTATCGTTTCATACTCTAAGGACCCTCGCGTGACTGTGCTTAAGATCGCGGACCGTCTGGAGGTCATGAGGTCTCTGGACATGTTCCCTAAGCTCTCACGCGAGAGGAAGGTCCTTGAGACGATGATGCTATATATCCCGCTCGCCCACCAGCTCGGCCTTTACAACATAAAGGGAGAGATGGAGGAGATCTATTTCAGGCATGCGGAGCCGGAGCAGTACAGGGCGATAACCAACAAGCTGAAAAGCACGGAGAGAGACCGTCAGAAGCTCATGACACAGTTCATCGAGCCTCTCAAGCAGAGACTTTCCGACGAGGGTATCCAGTATAAGCTGAAGGTCCGCACGAAGACTGCGCTTTCTATATATAAGAAGATGCAGAAGCAGAAGGTGCCTTTCGAGGGTGTGTTTGACGTGTTTGCGATCCGATTCATCATCGATTGCGAGGAGGACAGGGCCGTCGAGCATGCATTGTGCTGGAAGGTATTCTCTTATGTGACCGAGGAGTACGAATCAGATACGAAGCGTCTGCGCGACTGGATCTCCAATCCTAAGCCTAACGGCTATGAGTCACTCCACATCACCGTCAAGAACAAGGAAGGCAGCTTCCTTGAGGTTCAGATAAGAACGAAGAGGATGGACGATATGGCAGAGAGCGGACTTGCTTCGCACTGGTCATACAAGGGCATACGCCATGAGGCCACATTGGACAAATGGCTTACTGCTGTGAGAAAGGCTCTGGAGAATCCTCTCGGCTCGGAGGGTGACCCTATGGCTGCATATTATGAGGACGAGCTCATGGAGATGCCTACCAAGGAGGTCTTCGTGTTCACTCCTTCAGGAGAGCTCAGAAAGCTGCCTGCAGGGGCTACAGTGCTCGATTTCGCTTTCGACATCCATACCAACCTCGGTGTGAAATGTACCGGCGGAAAGGTCAACGGAAAGGCCGTGAGGATCAATGAGAATCTGAAGACCGGAGACGTCGTCGAGATCATGTCCGGCAAGAACCAGAAGCCGTCGCAGGACTGGCTGAACATCGTCGTGAGCAACAAGGCGCGAAACAAGATCCGCCAGAAGCTCAGCGAGGCTGAATTCAAGAAGGCTGCTGACGGAAAGGAGCTTCTGAACAGGCGTCTGAAGAACTGGAAGATGGAGATCGAAGACGAGGAGATGGCGGCAATCCTCAAAAAGCTTCCATACAAGACTCTGAATGCATTCTACGCGGCCATAGGAGAGGGAGAGCTTGACGTTGCCGAGGTAAAGAACATGGTCAACGAGATCAGGAATGTCGAGACTCCGTCAGGTCCGGCCGAGCAGGACAAGAAGTCTGGCGGCGGGCTGAAGGAAAGGAGCGGAAACAATGACGACATACTTGTGATCGACGCCAAGAACGTCAAGGGCATCGACTATCGTATGGCAAAATGCTGCAATCCTGTGTTCGGCGACGATGTATTCGGATTCGTGACCAGGACCGAGGGCATCAAGATCCATAGAATGTCGTGTCCTAACGCAGGACGTCTCATGGACATGTACCCGTACAGGATCCAGAAAGTGAAGTGGAGCGAGAATCCTAGCACAGGCAATTTCCAGACTGGTCTGAGGGTGACGGCTGCGCTCGAGCCTTATGTGATCAATGAGATCATGGATATCGTGAATTCGTTCAGGGCATCCATAAGGATGTTCAATGTGGCTGAGAATGACAGGCAGAGCACATATGAGATCACGATGAAGATTGCGGTGCCGAGCAACCTGGAGCTGGATAAGGTTACGTCACAGATACGTAATCTCAGGAATGTGATCAAGATTTCTAGAATGTAACAGCATTAAGGAATGTCAAAGTGACCCCCGCGTCGAGCCTTCGGCTCTTATGCACCCCCTAGCCGGGGGGTGGCATGTCACAATGACATCCCTTAACGCTGAAAGTTAGATTAAAATCAGTTATACGTCATTGCCGGCCACGACCGGCAATCATAAAAGATAAGTGATATGAATATAGAAGAAAGAGTGGAGAAGGCGAAGAGGCTGTTCAAGGAGGAGGGGTACAATTGCTGTCAGGCTGTTGTGCTTGCATATAATGATGTATTCGGGATTGACGATGCTGTTGCGGCGGCGATGTCTTCGGGATTCGGAGGCGGCATGGGCCGCATGAGGGAGGTATGCGGAAGCGTGAGCGGTATGGTCATGCTGGCAGGCCTCATGGCTCCTGCGGCTGACCCGTCGATCAAGGTAGACCGCACGAAAAACTATGCTCTCGTCCAGGAGATGGCCGGGAAATTCAAGGAAATCAACGGTTCGATCGTCTGCAAGGAACTTCTGGGCCTTGTGCCTATGGGAAGCAGCCAGGCGGCTCCAAAGGAGTCTCCTGAGCCTTCAGACAGGACTCCCGAGTATTACAAGAAGCGTCCATGCGAAGAACTTGTAGGGATTTCTGCAAGAATTGTCGGCGAAAAACTCCTTTCTTTATAAATCTTTGCTAAATTTGCATGATTAAAACAATTCAGATGGATTACAGAAACGCACACAAAGCTCATCCTTGGCACGGAATCAGCCTTGGAAACAGCGTGCCCGAGGAAGTAAGGGCATTTATCGAGATCGTGCCTACCGACACAGTAAAATACGAAGTTGACAAGGAGTCAGGATACCTTTCTCTTGACCGTCCTCAGAAATTCTCCAACATAGTACCTTCGCTTTATGGTTTCCTTCCAAGGACATATTGCGGCCCTAAGATGGCAGAGCTTACAAACAAGGCTCTCGTACGTCTTGATGTAGAAGGTGACGGTGACCCATTGGATATCTGCATCCTCACAGAAAAGGATGTGACCCATGGAGACATCATCGTGAACGCCCGCCCGATCGGCGGTCTCCGTCTTCTCGACCACAATCAGGCAGACGACAAGATCATAGCTGTCCTCAAGAGCGACGCAGTATACGGATCCATGACCGACATCGATCAGGTACCGACCGACATCATCCGTCGTCTGATCCACTACTTCAGCACCTACAAGGACATCCCTGGAGAGCACACCAGCCGAATGCAGTTCATCAGCATCTACGGCCCTGAGGTAGCCAAAGACGTCATCGTCCGTGCAATGGAAGACTACGACGATTACATTGCAAAGAAATAACTCAAAAAAAGTCCCGATCAGATCGGGACTTTTTTGTCTGCCACCTCTCACAGGGGTCATTTTTGCCGCCCCCGTGAGACATCACCTGCCACAGAAGGCCCTCAGAGGCACATTGGCTCTCATAGGGGTACCGAAAAATGCCCCCCGTGAGAATTATTGCCATAAAGCCAGCGACAGATATCCCTCGGTCTGGAAATGCTCTCTGATATGATTGTTCAGGATCTCCACCTGCCCCTGACGGTACATTGACATAGAATCTTTGACTGAAAGGAGCAGCGACGCCAATGCATCCATCTCCTCGTTGGAGAATCCTTTTTCTGTCAATATCCGGACAGGATCTTCACAGATCAGCACCTCATCGATATCCAGGTCAAGTTCCTTGACCATCTCCTGCCTGATCAAATCATAACCTCCGTCAGGTTCAGCCGCTGTCTTCTTCACCAATGCCTCCAGCAGCATCGTGATCTTCCTGATTTCCTTAAGTATATAGTCTTCCATATTATTCCTCCAGATCCTTGATCAGACTGTCAAAGATACGCAAACCTTTTATTGATACATATGCGGTCACAGCCACTATCGCTGAGATAGCCAAGCCAAACAACACCCACCTTAGCGGATCTGATGTCAATCCAATTCCGCTGGATCCGGCTATTGCGGAAAACCAACTGTAATATGCCGCTAGTACATATAATGCTACCAGAATACTTCCAAAAACAAGCAGTCTTGTTTCCATCACCTTATACTCCTTTGCAGAGTGAGCTGCCTTGCGTACGTCCGTATCCAGACAGAATACATCCTTATATTTCCTTCTTATAAGAAATTCCGACAGCACCAACAATGCACTTATCACTGCTCCAGCCACGCATGGCCAGACCGGAAGATGTAACCTGTCAGCAATCGAGAACAGCCCGGTGACTGCAGGTATGATGATAATCAACGGTATATACATATTTATCCAATTGTATGTACTTATCTTACGACGCAATGCGTTCCTCATCAGTTTTTCGGTCACGATCTCCTGCCTGTCAAACCTTGCCTTCAATACCGAATACTGCTGTCTGATATCCTCAAGTTCCTGATCTATTGTGAGTCTATTGTCATCCATAACGCAATTTTTTACTTGTTTGACATGTTCTTTAATTTCTCTCGAATTCTGACCAGCTTGACAGATACATTCTTGACACTGATTCCCATGATTGCCGCGATCTCATCATAGCTGAGTCCTTCCAGCCACAGCAGGATGATGCTCCTGTCGATAAGGCCGAGCTGATTTATCCTTTTATGAAGCTGCCTGATCTGAAGAGCCTCTTCATCGACGTCCTCATATGGATCGATATCCATATTCAATCTGACAGTCTCCAATGACCTCACCTTTTTCTTCAAAGCATTTATACATGTGTTCAGACTGATACGCCATATCCATGTGCTGATGCTGCTGTCGCCTCGAAAGCCTGAGAAGCCTTTCCATAGATTTATCAGTATCTCCTGGAACAGATCCGCAACCTGGTCGGAATCATCCGAAAACATATAGCAGACCGTATAGATCCGGCTCTTATGCTCGTGGACGATTCTTGTGAATTCTTTTTCTTTGTCTTCCATCTTGATCCGATCTTGATTGTTACGTCTGTTAGACAATTCTTGCCACAAAAAACTACACAAAAAAATTTAAGCATATATCAAATAAATATAATTTCTTTCAGAAAAAGAAAAATCACATGAATCTTTTTTAAGATCTGCATGAAATTCCGGCTCCCTCATTTATCTTTGCCGGAAAACAACGGGCATATGAAAGAATTGAGGCTGAAGGATTTGCATGATGGTAATCTCTATCATGTCTGCACAGAAGGTCTGGAACAGACGACCCTGATGATGGATGACGAGGATTACAGGGTTTCATGGAATTATCTGGCACTTGCCGCATGGAGGACTGGAGTTGAGATCGTCGCCTTTGTGCTGATGTCAAATCATATTCATGAACTTATTACATGCCAGGATAAACAGCAGGCTGAGAAAGCCATAAAGCTATACAAGCAGCTTCTAGGACAATATCTGAAATCCAAGTATGGCCTCACAAGAATTCTACATGGGTCACACGACTCCATTGTATGTATAGACACCATTCAGTATCTGATGAACTGTATTGCATATATCTTCAGGAATCCCGTCAGCGCCAAAATCTGCAAAAGGCCAGGAGATTACATGTGGTCAAGTTATACATCATGCTTTAATGACCATTCAAACCGCACAATTGTACGGAAGGTGTCAGAACTGGGATTCAGGTAAATCATTCTTATATCATTTAGGCTGCTGCAATGACGCAAAGATGGAATACGAGCTTGTGTATCAACCCCTGATGAATGTCAGTGACGGTGAAATGCATAGAATGATTACCAGACATGTGGCAGAAAGATTTCGCGGCAGAGCCATCTCTGAACTTAGCGTGTCTGAAAAGTGCTCGATTCTGAAATCCCTATTCTTCAGTCACAACACGACAATCCCACAATTATCCAGAATCATAGGCCTGCCGCGCGAACTGGTCAGGAAAATATTGTCTCAATAATTCTCACAGGGGTCATTTTTGCCGACCCCCGTGAGACCTCACCTGCCACAGAAGGCCCTCAGAGGCACATTGGCTCTCATAGGGGTACCGGAAAATACCCCCGTGAGACGAAAAAGCGGTTCTGATCCAGGTGAATCAGAACCGCTTGAATTGTCTTGGCGGAAGAATTACTCTGCCTTGCCGTTTGAACCAAGAACGTTAACGATCTTGTGCATGAAGAGCTTCTTCATGTTCTCACGTGCTGGAGCAAGATACTTGCGTGGGTCGAACTCTGCAGGGTTCTCTGCGAGGACCTTACGTACAGCAGCTGTCATAGCGAGACGTGAGTCTGAGTCGATGTTGATCTTGCAAACTGCTGACTCAGCAGCCTTGCGGAGCCATGGCTCTGGAATACCGATAGCTGCCTTGAGGGCACCGCCGTACTGGTTGATTGTAGCAACCTCGTCCTGTGGAACTGATGATGAACCGTGGAGAACGATTGGGAATCCTGGGAGCTCCTTCTCAACGCCCTCGAGAACGTCGAAAGCAAGCATTGGAGGTACGAGGAGACCAGTCTCAGGATCTACTGTGCACTGCTCTGGAGTGAACTTGT
>JAFYME010000036.1 GCA_017556765.1 Bacteroidales bacterium | reverse complement strand
TTCTCCGGCCTCAACCGTTCCTACAGGCTTTCCATAGATGCTCTCGTTCTTTGTCGATCCGGCCATGGCGCGGAGGCAGTTCTCATGCATGTTCTGCCATGAAGCGGTTGCACCACTCTGCATAGAATGGATGTTATCCTCAAGAAGCCATACAGCCACACGGTATTTAGAACTTACCGCTGCCTTGAGTTCAACGTTTGCATAGACGGTATTACCGACCAACGCAGCTGAAGCCTGGATTCCGGCATCAGCCACATCCTTATGAAGCTCATCGATACCGGCCTTTATCTCTGCGAGATCCAAAGCTTCGTTTGTAGTAAGGTTGAATGTAAGCCATGGATAATATCCCGGCAGGTTGAGCGCCCTTGAAAGAGTCGATGCTGCGGAAGAATATGCGGCATCGTCATCGTTATATGAATGTGAGGCCACATGAAGGTACTTCGAGGCATATGCCTCATCTCCGGCAAGTTTCCTCAGCACATCCATGAGTCTCGGACAGTTAGGGCACTCATTTCCGGTATGCTGCACAAGCAACATACGATGACGGAAGTCTGTTGCGTCAGCCTCGCTATCCTTCGGAAGCTCAGGTACTCCCTTCACTGCCCTCACAGCAACGGTATTTGAAATGTCGAATCCTCGTACGGCATAGAAACGATACTCATCTTCAACAGACGTCTTGAACTCAGGACTTGCGAGCGGCGTGTCATTTCCCTCGTAATAGATTTCAACATCCGAAGTCACGTCATGCTCCACACCCGAATTGTCGGTAAGCAGGACTGTCAGCTCTGTAGCATATGATCCGTCGGCCATGATGATATCATGGTCTGCATATAGCGTGATCGTTCCCTTAAGATCGCTTGTGCTGCCACCTCCCGGTGTCTCACTATCATCAGGAGTAACACCCTGACACCCGAAAAGAAATACGGGAGCTAGAAGTGCCATAAAAAGAGTCTTTTTCATAATATCGATATTCTAAGATTATAACCAACAAATATATGAATAATTCCGGAAATGTCCCGCGATATGAACACCTTGGGGACAAAAAAAGTCCGGCGGAAAACCGCCGGACCTGATATAAAGATCAATATCTGTCAGATTACATTGCAACACCGTTAGGAGTTACAGGGAGCACCTCGTCAGAAACAGTCGCTACAACTGGATTTCCTTCAAGGTCGCAGAGCATTACGTCAGTATTCACGAAGCTGCATGAAGTCTCTGTAAGGCCTGAGTAAGCGATGTCCATTGTGATAGGCTCACCGTACATGTTGTAAGTCACGAGAGTGATCACACCTGAAGTCTCATCAGTCGGAGTAACTGAGTACTCAGATCCGATATACTCTACATAACCCTCCATTCCGTATGCTGTAGCATCGTATGCAAGGTAGAAGTAGCCCTCAGCTGAAACGCCGAAGTCAAGCATACCTGTAACTCCCATTGCATCCCATGAGAAGATCCACTGCTTTCCGTCTACTGAAAGCTCAACAGGCTCAGACTCGCCGTTGATCATTCTTGTCATTCTGTCAGCAAGCTTCTGGAGCTCTGGCTGTACATCGATATCCATGTAGTATACAGTACCCTCAGCGTCCTTCCAGCTTACGCAAAGAACAACAGCGGGAGCAGGCTCGTCCTGATAGTGGCTGAGATACTTGTATGAAGACTCGATAGGCTCAGTTGTAGTGACGCAACCGAATCCAAGAGACTCACTCCAAAGCTGTCCTGCTCTTGTAGCAGCATCAGCTCCGAGTGTATATGACTGAGTATCAACATACTGAACCTTAACCTCAGTACCCTCTGCAGGAGCAACTGCGAAGCCGATCTCATAGTAGAAATGATACTTGTCATAGTAGCTCTGATACTCGTAACCGTAGTATGCTGCATCTCCCCAGCCACCATCTGGATAGAACTCCTCTACAGGAGGGAGGTTGAGAGTAATCTGTGGCTTGGTAGCCTCAAATGCAGCGCCTTCTGTAACTGCTTCGTCAAGAGCGAATACAGACTCATACTCGAGGATAGCTGCTGAAGGGCCAGGTCTGCCCTCTGCATCGATAGGAACGATTGCGAAATAGTATGGATATCCATAAGAGTTACCCTCAACATAGAGTACACCGTTTACAAGCTCATCAGCGTTTACTGTAACAACGCTTGAAGCTGTAGAGAAGAAGAGCTCCTCAGCCATCTGAGCGTCATCCATACCCTCGTACTGGTTGTAGTACTTGGTCTGAGCAAGAACATACTTGTAAGAAGCAGCCTCTACACCACCCTCGAACTTAGGAGTGAACTTAAGAGTAGTAGTGTTCTTGAGTACACCGTCAACAAGGTTAGTCTCGAATGGCTCTGTCCAAACGAAATCTGCCTTCTCAAGCTCATCAGATGTAGCCTCTACGTGAGCGATCTTGCCATACTTGCCGGCTGCATCAACGATAAATGCAACGAAATGCATAGTTGTGTTAGGAGCGACCTTCTCGATTGAATAGTAAGGCCATGACTTGAGCTCTGATGGAGTGTTGCCATATGAGTTCTCGAGGATATAATCAACGAGGTCCTCCTCATATGCGCCATAGTCAGCGTATGTAAACTCATCCATCCAAGTGAAGTAGAATGCAGTCCAGTCTGAAGTTGCAGAAGGAGTCACCTCAACACCAAGCTGAGTGTAACGGTCAAGAACGATCTCCTTTGTAACATAATCCCAGATCTCATAGTCATAAACCTGACCCATGTATGAAGTCACCTGCTTAGCAGTAAGGTCGATAGAACCACCTGCTGTAAGAGCGGCAGTCGAGAACTGCGCATATGTCACATCAGCTGCTGTATAATCCTCTGCAGGACGGCCGTCAAGCGGAAGGATGAATACATAAAGAGATGAATTTGGCGCGTACTGTCCTGTCATTGAGAATGTTGTACCGGCAGCGATATCGAGAGCCGAACCGCTGTATGACTCAGTATAGAGCTTACCATAGTACTGACCCTCTGCAAGAGCCATGACCATCTGCTCCTTCTGATACTCTACATCGTCGCAGTAAAGCTCAGGCATTGCAACAGCAACATAAGAGTCAGCTCCGTTAACCTCTACATTTACAGTCACGTTGTAAGCTGTCTTTTCAGCCTCAACCTCAGAGATCTTTACCTCTACAGGGCTGTAGTATGCAAGCACGAGGTCCTCTGCGCTGAATGAAACTGTGCTGTAGTCGTGGAGGAGAGCCCATACTACATACTCAGTACCTACCTTAGGCTCCTCACCGAGAAGCTCCTCTACAGTTGTAAGAACTGCAGGCTCGCCCCAGTTCTGGTCGAAGTTCTCGTAAACAGCCCAGTCGTCTGCATTGAGAGCGTCGATAAGAACCTTTGTATCAGCCTCGAGAGACTCCTTTGTAGAGATTCCATAGTAGAAAGTAGGAGCCCAGGTGTAAGAACCAGCGATGTTGAAGTATGCCTGACCAGCATAAGCCTTGACAACAAGAGCCTGCTCTACAACCTCAACAGGAACCTTACCTACCATGCACTTTCCGTCAACACCGCAAGCATGTACCTTTACATAGCCTGAAGCAGCGTACTTTGCAGGGATCTCTTCCCATGTCTCATAATCAAGCTCAGCCTGAGTATCTTCATAGTTTGGAGCTGTGATCTCAACCAAGCCGTCTGAGTTGATCTCTGCCCACCAGCCCTTAGGAGCTGCCATGACAGTGATATCCTCGATACCTGAAGACTTGATACCTACAGTCATTGTCGCCTCTGACTCGAAGTAAAGCTTACCTGCGCGGATCTCGAACATGATCTCCTCTGGCTTCTCGATAGTGAACTCTGCGTCACCAACCTTGATTGTCACGCTGTCACCATTGTCAACGAGAGATACCTCAGGGCACTCATGGTCACATGGCACATACTGGCATGGAGGGCACTCGTGCTCACACTGCTCTGCAAGAACGATACCTGTTGAAGTCCATGTCTTTCCACCATCGAACGAGTACTGAAGCTCGTTATTGTCAGCTACCTGGAACTTCAATGTGTAGAGAGCATCTACACGTGCTGTGAGAGCCTCGAGCTGAGTCTTGAGGTTCTCAAGATTCTTTACGCGCTCGTCAAGCTGTGAGATCTGACCTCTGAGTTCAGAATCATCATAGCCTTCGCAAGACACGAAGAGAGAAGACGCTGCGCACAATGTCATGACACCTGCGCAAAGAGCCATAAGACTCTTCATGATTTGTCTTTTCATGATTTAGTTGTTTTAGTTAATAAAAAATGTAGTTTATGTGTTATCTGATTATCCGGTATATTGTTATTCTATTCCGAAGATCTCTTCAAGGGTCTGGGCCTTTCCGTCCTTACAGATGAGGTGATACAACTTATAGACAGGACTTCCTTCCGCATCACGTCCTACAGCGATACATGCAGCGATGACGGTCTGGTCACCGGCCCAATCCTGTGAAGTGTCGCTCTCAGCACGCATTCCGCCGCCGCTCTCATCAAAGCCTCCGGCAACCCACTCATAGATAGCGTTATACCACTCTTCATAGCTGTAACCTGAACCCTTGATGTTGTTGAGGTGACCCTGATTTACGCCTGGAAGATGAGCCGAGAGGTCTGCTGTATTGTCTGTATAGCAATAGAGGAAGAACTCCACGTCATGATCGATAGAATACTTGACAGTCCAGTCGTAATTGTCATATCTTGAAGGAACAAGTTCCATATTGATTGTAGGATCCGGTCCTACCTGGATCTCCGATGTCCTGATTGTAGCGAAATGCATAGGGCTGATATTTCCATCGAAGTCCTCTGCACAAAGGAACAATGTATAGTCAGTGTCCGGCATCATACCTGTCCATGTAAGGCCATCGCGTCCGCTAGGCTGAGTAGGCCATGCATTCACAAGCATGTTTGTCTGCGCATTTCCTTCCGAGCCGAAAATGAACTCTACCCAATCGCTCCATGGGCTGTTCTCGTCAAGACCAGGGTTGTTGTCGGCAGTCATGTACTGCACATAGATCATAGACACTGTCGACGGATCATATGTGATGGTTCCTGTAAACTGGGTTCTGCCCGGCTTCTCGGCAACCAGCTTGAGGTCCTTGACCTTGCATGCGTCAGGCGAAGTAAGATTTCTCACATCCGGAGTGAAAGGCTCTGAGATCTGCAGCTCTGTAAGAGTCTGGAAACCATTACGTCCCACATACACAACCACATAGTCTTCGCCTGGTACAAACGGCACATTGGCCATATTCTGTCCTGGGCCATATCCGACTGCATCAAGTCTGAGCACAGCTCCGGAACCTGTAGCCTCACCTGTATCCGCATTCCATGCGAAGTTAGGATTATGACAGCCAAAGCCATAGTCTCTGAGATAGCGGGCGAAATTTCTCTTATCCTTGGCGCTCATTGCAGCAATGCTCTCGGCATACTCTGCAGTATATACATTATAGAACAAAGTCTGGCAGTCAGGGGTGAACTTCACATCAAACTCAACATAGCTTGAAGCGACTCTCTCCTGGATGACGTCTACAGTAAGCTCTGCCACAGGCTGCTCATCCTCGTCAGGCATCTCCTTGAGATGGAAGTCCACACGGCTGTAGTCCTTCTGCGGAGTAAGGTTCGCATCCACCGCCACAGCTACTGTAGTGCTCATGATAGTCGCATCTGCCGCATCGCCATAATTAACTGAGTAATAAAGGCTCTCCGGATTGTTAGGATCATTTGCAACTGAAGGCGAAGTGACACGTGTACGCACGAAATCACGGAACATAGTATCACCGAATGTATCGATATAATTGTCGATCTCGTCTGTAAGCCATCCAAAGAAATACACACCTGCTGCATCTGCATTGAGATGGTGCTGGACACCGAAGACGCGATATCCCGCATTCACCTCGATCTCGCACTGTGGGTCGCCGATAAGAGGCTGGCTTGTCGTATGGACATAACAGAGAGTGATATCCTCCTGGTTAGAACTGCTGATATCCTTGTCTGTCGAAGCGACTACCGCGATAAGATATTCGCAGTCCGGAACAGCGATTGCTGATGCCGGCGCATAAGCAGTGTTCATCCAGTCGAACTCGATCTGAAGGAAGTCCTCAGGAGACGCAAAGTCGTTGATAGAGAATGCGTATCCGCCGCTTCCGCTCTCATTGAAGATATACTGACGGATGCGCTCATTGATCTCCCATGACTCACCAGATGTCAGGCCTCCAGCATTCTTGTCGTTCAAAAGGTTGTTGTACAGCTGCGCAAGAGGATATACGTCCATCTTGAACGACTGCACCATAGCGCCCGGACGGAGCTCAAACACAAAGTTATTGTCCTCGACCTTTGTAATCTCAATAGTCACGCCTACGTCAGATCCCTCTGCGATAAGGTTTCCGGCCTCAAGCGGGAACTCTTCATAGAACGGCATATCGAACTTAGGAAGTTCATTTGGAGTCGGGCCTACGACTACGGTCGTGTCATTTCCGCCGCCTGGACCAGGTTCTGGTCCCGGAGGGGTAGGAGTCGGCTGCGGCTCCTTGCCTTTACAAGCTGCGACTCCGAATGCCAAAGCAAGAGCCGCCATGTACATAAAAATCTTTTTCATATGATTTAAGTTAAATATTATTTCAAATCGTATCCGGAATCTCCGCCATCAATATGACAGATATTCATATTGTTCACATATCCGTCGGCATCAAGTACAAGAGCATAGATCTCCGTGTTCTCGAGTACCCATCTGCGATCGACGTCAACTGTCCATTCCTTAGACACTTCCGTACCGGCCGTTATCTTGCCGTCATCGGTAAGTTTCTCACCTGTAAATGTACCTGAGTATGTTGTAACGACCTGACGTACAACATGCTTGTGATTGTAGTCCGGCTGACCTTCCGTATATGTAGTGGTCTTCTGCCAGCCCTTGATCTTATCCTGGACAACAAGTACCACTACCCTATACTCAGAAGTAAGCTCTGACGTCACCTTCACCGTCACCTCGGCCTTGGTTGCGTCACCATTCAATGAAGATGAAACGGCGACTCCGCAATGAGCCGGATAATCGTTGAAAGAGGCCATCAGGCTAGGCTGGAGAAGAGAAATGCCATCAGAAGTAAGCACACCGGACTCTCTCAGGTCAGTAGTGAATGAAGGATATGCCATACCGGTAAAGCACTTTATAAGATCCTGGGTAGCCGGAATGCCGAGCGAGTCTGTTCCTTCAAGGTTTGAATGGAAGGCGCACATATGGATCCTGTCCTTGTACTTGGTCATCGAAGGCTTTGAAAGGACACCCATGAGCTTGTCATATCCGTCTGGGCAATTGATGCACCATGCTCCGGTAAACTCGACGAGACAGACATTCCTCTCGTACTTAGACTCCACGACAACAGGAGTAGTATTGATGACCTCGACGGTCACGGTATTGGAAAGCTTGCCATTGTATTCTGCAATGAAGAGATATGTACCCTCTCTTTCCGGAGTGAATTCCGGAGCCGGAAGCTTGGAGGGAGCAGCGCTGAGTGCATCTGAAATGACAGCCTCGGATGTCACATCCTGTCCGTTATAAGTCACTGTAAAGGTAACCTTCTCTCCGCTCGCAAGATCCACCTCTTCCATGCTGGCCGTGAGGGCCGGAAGCGACGAATCGTCTACATTGCCCGAGCAGGCACACATGAATGCGGCTGCTACAGAAGCCAATATGTTTCTGAAGTTCTTCATGTCTATTCTTCATAGATGTAAGATACACTTCCGCCTACCTTACATTCATTTACGTTATTTACTGTCCAGTTGAAACCACCGTCTTCAGAAGTCATCGCAGCAACGATCACGCGCATGTTTTCTGCATTCCAAGCCTTGGAAAGAGTCACAGACTTTGAAGCCTTGGTCTCGACTCCCACGGTAAGCGGCAGATTGTCATTGATCTTGTCTCCGCTGACACCTGTAAGAACCTTACGCACTACATTATAATGAATGTAGTCCTGACTCTGTCCGTTCTGCTCATACTCCCCCTTTGCCGGGATATCATCCTCGACAAGGATGATCATGTAACGGAAGACAGCAGGCATGTTAGACGTGATACCGAGCTCGACATCAAGCTTTGAAGAAGACGCATCATAAGAAGTGGATATCGCCACACCGCTGTATGTGTCGTAAGCTTCCTGTTCCACAGCAAAGCTCTCGGTAAACACGCTTCCTCCTGTATATGAATCCTCCCTCATGTTCCAGAAAAACGCAGGAAGGCCCTGAAATCCGCCCAGAGCGCTCTGGAATTCGTATGTCTCCGCGATTGTCATCGGATCCGGAATGGTCATATCCGCATGGAATGCAGCGAGGGTGATCACGTCCGGATTCTCTTCCTGGAGTTTCTTCAGACCTTTTGCTGCCAAAGGACAGCTGTTACAGCCGGTTGAAGTGAACAGGGTTCCGAGATATCTCCTTTTATAGTTCTTCTCCTCACCTGTAAAGAACTGCTTCGCCTCTACAACGACAGAATTGTCTGTAAAATGGTTGCCGGCGTAATAATATTTTGCCGAGAAGGTATACTCACCAGCCGTTACTGTCGAATACTTGTTCACGCCATAAGCCATGTACTTCTCCTCACCACCATTAAACTTCCTGATGAGCTGAAGAGTCTTTGCATTGCTGACATCCTCGCTTCCGAACATCACGGTAAAGGTAACCTCCTCATTGCCGTCTGCCGAAATTTCGGTCTTGTCCGCAAAGATCCTCAAGACTCCTTCCGGAACCTCCTTCATCGGATCTTTTGTCTCTGTTCCCGAATCCGGATCTACGGTACCTGAACAGGCTGCAAGAGCAATGAAAGAGAACGCTGCCAATATGTATCTGACTGACTTCATCATCTTAGTCATTATAATGATAATCAACGCTCTGTCCGTAACCACATGTCACGATATTGTCCATAGTTGAGCCTTCTGAGATCTTACGATGGGCATATACCGCTACATAATAGCTGTCGAGTTCCTTCTGAGAAGGGACTTTTTCTCCAAAGTCAAACGAGAACTCCTCTGAAATCTCACCGTCCTTCTCAACAGACTCTCCCTTGTAATAACCGATGAATGACTCAGAAAGGGCAACAACGACCTCGTCATAGATACCGTCATCATTCACAGAATATCCTCCAGGGAACTCAAGTCCATTCCTGAGAACCGCACATGCAAGATCATAATCACCGCCTGTACTTGACTTGAGACTGGCCTTCACCTTGAGTGCCGTACCCTCTACAGCGACAGATGTGACCTTGATACCGCATGTTGCAGGAGACTCTACCCTGCGTTCCATGATCTCCGCTTCAATATCAGTCGTAGAAGCAGCTCCGGTAGAAGCCACATTCATATCGTAAACAAGCGTAGGCCAGCCCTGACCGCGGAAATATCCCATCACATATGATCCCAGGTCTGTATCTCCGACATAAAGTGAGAAAGGATCTGCATCATTGAAGTTTCCATGCAACGCAAGCACCACTGAATGCTCCTTGGATGAATCATCCAGATTATGAAGGCTCTTTCCCAGTGACGGACAAGCCACACACCAGACGCTGGTGCACTTGAAAAGGCCTACGTTTCTATGGAATACCTCATACTTGGCCCTGTTCCTTGCCTCTACCTCAACGGTATTCGCAGACTTCTCACCTTTGAATGTAGCCGAGAAGCTATATGTTCCGTTTGAGATAAAAGTCGCGGTCGTCTGCATTCTAGGCACTCTGGTGCCCTTGTCAGACACGATATTTATGCTCTGAAGAGCCTTCTTGTCAGAAAGCATCTCACGGTCATAGGCATCCTTGAGAGAAAATGTCACTGTCTCTTTTCCGTCTGCCTCGACATGAGTCTTATCTGCAGAAAGAGTGAACGGAGCCGTATATTCATCAGGGATCACAACCGGCTGATCATCCTCCGGATCAATCTGTCCTGAACATGCCGCCAGCAATGCTACTGCTGCTGCGTATAAAAGTTTTTTCATGATTCTTTACGAATAGGGGTCTAAGCAACAATCTTTAGAATGAAGTCGTAATGCTGAAGTTGGCTCCAGTATACTGAGGGATCTGACGGCATACTCCACCAGAGCAGATGAATCCATCCTTATAACGGCCATAGCCTGCTGCAAGACGTGTACGACCCTTTGTATAGCTGACACCGGCATTGTAATAATGAACCTTTGTCATGCCGTGGTTGTACATGTCGCTCGCCCATACGCTCCAGTGAGGTGCGAAGTTCACCTCGAGGAGAGCAGCCATCCAGTCCTTCTTGTCCTCATGGGTTGTAAGGTACTGAAGCTCAAGTCTTGTAGAGAATGTTGGGGTCCACTTGTAAAGGAGGTCAGCCACGAAAATGTTTGAAAGCCATGTGGTCTTGTAGTTTCCGTATGTAGGGTTATACTCCTGCATAGAGTAGAGGAGAACCATCTTGAACTCCTTTGTCCACTGCTTCTCGAGATCGAAGCTGAAGTCACGGAAAAGAAGGTTTCCTGCCTGAGCAGTGCCCTCCTGAGCAAGAGTATAATATGTAGAGAAATTCGCATGAACCTTCATTCCCCTCTTTCCTCCGAGCTTTGTACCACGGCGGAAGTTGTAGAACGCGTCGAGCTGTCCTCCGATCTCACCGCTGTTGAATGTGAATGAAGACTCGTCACCTACCTGCGGGTTGTACGGATGGAGCGTTGTGAGCATGTAAGTATACTGTGTGCTCATTGCAGGCACATACGAAATCAGGTTTGCTGTTGAAAGAGAGTTGGTAGTGATCTTCTGGCCCATCCACTCGAGACGACGTCCGGTAAGGGTAACGCCGAGACCTCTTGCGTTGTAACCGAGCTCTACGAGCTGAGCGTTTCCTCTCTTCGGAGTATATGCCACGAGCTTTTTGCCGAGGTCCACATACTCTCCATTAACAAAGAAACCGTCATAGTCGAAATTGAGGCGACCTGACCATCCGAGAGTATTAGGCTTTCCGCCTGCCTCCTCAGCATCGATGCTGATCTTTGAGTATCTGTTGAGCACCGATCCCTCTACTGAAAGCACGACATCATCAAGTCCGATAAGGTTTGAGAGCGATACGCTGAGGTCTGCTCCACGAACCTGAGTATCAGAGAATTCCATTCCAAGACGTGGTGTTCCCCAAAGAGCCTTGAACGCGATCTTGTCCTCCCAGTTGTAAGCAAAACGAGCTCCCATGATGGCATTGTTGAGACCAAGGAGACGATCCTCCCAACTGCGGAAAAGAAGTCCGCTTCCGAACTGGTCGTAGAATGTACCTGCTGTGATCTGGAATGCGTCGTCTGTCCAGTTTACATACATGTTGCTGAGCGCATACTTGTTCAGTTCGTCCGGATATCCGATCAATGCAGGCATGTAAGACTCGAGCTGGAGACCTGCTGAGAAGTTTCCATTGTAATAGTCGAGCTTGATGTAGTTGTTTGAACCGAAACGGTCATCATCAGGTGTAAACTTATTTCCCTCATCCGCCACATATACATGGTCGGTTGTCTCAAAGCTACCTGTGAGATAACCCTTCTCCTGCGCGAGAAGGGTCATGGATGCAGCAGCAAGGATGCCGCACATCAGTATTTTCTTCATATTACGGTCAGTTTAGTTGTTTTCGGATTATTTCGAGCACTTCTTGATCGCCTCAAAAAGCTCAAGCTCGTTTCCTGGGACGTAAGAAGTATGAGAGTATACTACCTTGCCCTTTCCGTCAAGCACGAACACATGAGGAACGACAGACACGTTCATGGCTCTCATGAAATCCTGGTTCTTGTCGAAAAGAAGAGTGAAGTCCTCACCCCAGCCACGGCCCTGAGCGAAAGATTTTGCCTTTGCAAGAAGACGGCTGTCATCAGTAGACACTGCTACAACGCGGAAATCAGCCTCCTCAAGCCAGTCAGGAAGAGCATCATAAACTGCATCGAGCTCACGGATGCATGGCTTGCACGATGTAGACCAGAATGATACGATCATTGGAGTTCCCTCCTCGAGGAGAGTCTTGGTGTTGAAAGCCTCACCCTTGGCGTTCTCAACCGTTACCGATGGCACCTGTGCAGCGCATACTGCAGAGATGAAGAGCGCGATGCTCAAAAGGAATGTTCTCATATTTTATAAGTTTTGTTTGATTATCAATTTTCTACGAGAAAAAATATCGGGCAAAATTACGCAAAAAAATCCGCTTTTTCAATTTTTTTTGAGCGGGCAGACAGGGCAGGCTCCCGTGCGGGCTCATATCAAAGCATCCTATACAGCGAAACGGTCTGTGCCGCCTGCGCGACATCATGCACACGAAGGATGTCTGCTCCGTTCTGAAGAGCATGAAGATGCAGGGCCTGCGTAGCCGGAAGAGATTCTTCAGGAGTTATCCCTAACAAACGGTATACCATACTTTTTCTGGATACTCCTACAAGAAGTTTTCGAGAAGGGAAAGAGGCCTTGAAACGGCTCAGGTCTCGCATCAGCTGATAATTCTGCTCCAGAGTCTTGGCAAAACCGAACCCGGGATCCAGGATCCAGTCCCTTACCCCGCTCTGCCCTGCCCTGTCGGAGAAATCTGAAAAATAATCCGCGACCTCTGAGGTAACATCCTCATAATCAGTCATCGACTGCATGGTCTGAGGAGTTCCTCTTTTGTGCATGGCGACATATGTCAGCCCCAGACGGCCGACCAGAGGGAGCATCTGCGGATCGTCTTCACCGGCCGAAATGTCATTCACGATAAAATCGCCTATGGCATCGTACGCCCTGCGGACCACATCCGACCAATATGTATCAACTGAAATACGCACATCAGGAAACTCCTTCCTGACGGTCTCCAGGGCAGGCCTGAGCCTTCTCCATTCCTCCTCAGCTCCGACCGGTTCAGCTCCGGGGCGTGTCGAACATGCTCCGAAATCAAGGATCGAGGCACCTTCATCGACAAGACGGGAAGCGAGCGCAACAGCCTGGGACGGGGACGCACAGCGGCTGGCGGAGAAATAGGAATCGTCTGTCAGATTGACGATGCCCATAATGTCTATCTGTCTGTTCTTGTTCATATACGGTGCAAAAATAGAAAAAATAATCCAATTGCCGCGTCTTTTCATATTGAACTCCCGATGTCATGTTGAACGTAGTGAAACATCTTTTTGCTATATTTGTAGCTTGAACCAAAACAGACACACATGCTAGTAGTACTCGAAGGCCTCGACGGAGCAGGCAAATCAACCCAGGTGAAACGACTCAGAAATTATCTCGAAAGCCTTTTCGGTGATATTGAATACATACATTTCCCACGCTATGACGCCCCTGTATACGGCGACCTGATAAGCCGTTTCCTCCGCGGAGACTTCGGTTCGAACGAGACCGTACACCCTCAGCTCGTGGCCCTTCTTTTCGCGGAAGACCGTCACGGAGCTGCTCCGGAAATGAAGAAGACCCTGGCGGAAGGCGGCACGGTGCTGCTTGACAGGTACGTATACTCCAACATAGCGTATCAATGTGCCAAAGTAGCTGATTCAGAAGAGGCTGAGAAGCTGAGAGACTGGATCTTCAACACCGAGTACGGCAATTTCGCCCTTCCGGTTCCTGACCTTAACATATTCCTCGACGTCCCTATCGGCTTTGTAGAGTCAAAGCTCAAGAGCCAGCGCGGAGGAGAGGACAGAGACTACCTCGAAGGCGGCCAGGACATCCATGAAGCCGACATAGAGTTCCAGAAAAGAGTAAGGGACATCTACAGAAAGCAGTGCGAACTCGACCCTAAGTTCATCAGAATCGACTGTTCAGATGAATACGGCGAGATGCTGCCTCCGGGTGCGATCTTTGCCAAGGTCAAGGAAGTTGTGGACATGAACATCAGCAGGTAAGCATATGAAATACATCTTTCAGCGCATGAAGCGCTTCTGCGGATTCGTCACAGGATTCGTGTTCTTCCTTTCGGGTATAGTAAAGCTCCTCGATCCGGTTGGAGCCGGACTTGTGATGGACGGATATTTCGACTTCCTGCACCTGGGATTCATGGCCCCGGCATCAAAATTCTTCGGAGTTGCGTTCGCTCTTGCCGAAACGATAATCGGTACAGGATTAATCACGGGAGTATGGAGGAAGACAGTCGCATTGTCTGCCATCATCCTTCAGGGATTCTTTACCCTGCTGACACTCCTGCTGGTCATATTCAACCCTGAGATGGACTGCGGATGCTTCGGTGAGGCAATTCACCTGACCCACATGCAGACATTCATCAAGAACATCATCCTCTGCATACTGCTTGCCGCATACTTCTTCCCGCCGAGCCAGCTCGGCGAGAACAGAAAGAGGAAATATGCATCCTTTGCATTGGTGACCGCGTCCGTACTCGCATTCACGGTATACTCTCTCATGTACATACCTCTGGTCGACTTCACCGATTTTAAGCCGGCAGCAGCCCTCATGGCCGGAGAAGGCTCGGGAGGCGACAGCTATGAGTCGGTCTTCATCTATGAAAAGGATGGTGAAAGACAGAGTTTCACGATCGATCATCTTCCGGATTCGACATGGACATTCGTAGACACCGAGACAGTCATGATCGAAAGCGAAGGTAACGCATCGGTAAACCTTTCTATCCGTGACGCATACGGAGACTATCACGACGGCATCGCTGCAGAGGGCAAGATAATGATCGTGTCTGTATATGACATCGACAGAAAAGCCGGAAGATGGGGACAGACCGCCCATTTCCTCAGCAACGCTGAAAAGGCCGGTTTCACTTCATTGCTGCTTGTGCGATCGACTCAGGAAGAGTTTGAAGAGGCCGTTTCCTGTCTTGCCCCACAGGTTGCAGAAGTCCTTCGCAGACACCTGTATTTCTCTGATTACAAAGAACTTATAAGTATGAACCGCTCGAACGGAGGAGCAACTTTCTTCTGCGACGGATATCTGATACGTAAATGGGCAAGACGAGCTCTCCCAGACATGAAAAATCTCGAAGAGCTCGTCGAAGCTGATGAAACGGAAGCCCTTATCGAGCGCAGCACCAATGGCGACCTGACATTCCAGGGCTTCCTTCTCTATGTATTTGCGGTAATGCTTCTGCTGTAATTATCTGTACTCGAACGGAGTCTCACCGTTGATCGGACAGTCGATCGCATTGGCAACATAATAGCCGCCCTGTCCGTCGCTCATGCTCACATATACGACCATATGGAGCTTCTCGTCATTGCGCTCAGGCCATGCTATGCCACCGTTGATAGCGCCCTTGTTTGAACCATACTCCCAGATATCATCAAGGTACCATGAGAACATGATGTCCGCTGTCTTGCCTGCTTTGATGTCGGCTACAGGATATCCATAGTACTTGGCCTTGTAAGATGCATCTACATAACGGATTACATTGTCATGAGTATTCATCCAGTCTGCATCCGCATTGGTCTGCTTGGCATAGATTCCGTCCTCAAGAAGGAATGCGCCTACTCTGTATGAAGCGTCAGCTGCAGCCTTCACGGTAACCTTGGCTACAACATTTCCATTCTCAAGCTTAGAGTTTACAGCGATACCGGGAACTGTACTTTCCTTTGCCGCCACAAGCTCGTCAATAACAGTTCTGATGCCGTTACGGTCCTTGAGGAGATAGTCGATATCGAGTTTCACAGTAGGGAAACCTGTAATCGCGCAATAATCTTCAAATGCCCTGTCGTGAAGGTAGCAAGGGTCTGCCACGCTGTTCACAAGTCCCGAATGGCACTCGGTAAAGATGATCTTGTCAGCCATCTCCGCATCCTCTTCAAGGTTATGAAGGATTCTCTTCATAGCCGGGCATGCAGAACATCCCACAGTAGTGAACTCTGTAAGAAGGACTCTGGCCTTGAAAGACATATTAGAAGGCTGAGGATCCACTGGGCTTGCCGGTATTGCAAGATCTGTCGCCTTGACTGTGATGCTCTCAGAAATATATGTACCGTAGCTAGCTACGATCACATAATCGCCGGCCTTTGATGCCTTGAACTTGAAGTCAGGAATGTTCATTTCATTGAAATCCACATCATAGAAAGTCACGCCTTCCGTGAGGACCTCCTCACCTAGAGTCACGGTGAGGGTTGCAGCATCGACATTGGTCTGGATGAGGTTTCTGTCCGATGTAAGCTTGAGCTCAAGATTTTCAGGAGTCGGATCTGGTCCCGGGCCCGGACCTGGCTCTGGATCCTGGGTCTCAGGATCTATTGTTCCATGGCAGGAAAAAAGCATCGCTGCTGCCATGAGCAGCGATGCATATTTGAAAATATTCTTCATTACTGTATGTTATAATGCTTAAGGATCTTGGCAGAAGCCTTGTCTACCATCTCCATTGTAACGACATTAGGAGTTTCGTCCATCTGATACTCAGCTGCAGGCTTTACCTCAAGCTTAGTCATAGACTTATATGTACGTGCTTCAGGAAGCTTGCTTACAGGAGCGCCGGTCATTGTAACAGCCTTAAGCTTTGAAGGAGTCACGTTTGGAGCGGCATGAGTCTGAGCCGTCTCATCCCAACCTCTTGTGAACACGATGTCCGAGATGACAGTAGCGATGATCTCAAGACCTGTCGGGTTCTGAGGGTCGATACCGAGAGCATTCATGTAGAGCTTCTGCTCAGCGCCTCCGTCAGAAAGCACGATAGGCTTGATAGTGAATGAGTTCATGTCGCTTGCGATCTCAACAGGGAATCCTGGGATAAGGTCTGACGCATCGATCACACCCATACCGTCTCCAGCTCCGCCAACGTAGAATGAGTATGCTTCCCACTTATACTTGGCATAGATTGTCCAGTTGTGCATAGGAGGGAGATAAGTCGAGTTGAAAGGCACGATGACGCTTCCGTCCTCGAGAACCTCAAGATACCACTTTGGTCCGAAATCATAAACAGCCTGAGCTACATCGATACTTACATAATCTGAAGCTGTGAAGAGGTCATATGGAGTCCTGATGTCCATACGGCCCGGATTCTTATAGTAATCGAAATCCACGAAACCTGTACAGAGGAGTCTGTTCTGTCCCTCAAGACGATACTCGGTGAACTGATCGGTAAGCATCTGAAGCTCTTCGTACATTCCGTCTACCTCGTCCTTGTCCTTGTCCTGATAAAGCGCATAAATGCTCTCGTCCATCACCTCCGGTACATAAGGAGCGGCAGAAGAGATTGTAACCTTCGAGCTGTGTGTAAGGTTACGCGATACCTCTGTGCCATCCTCGAGCTTCTCCTTGGCGATGACTGTAGCGGTAGCGGTCCAGTCACCCTCAAGAGCTGCGTACAATGGAGACGATACCGGATTCTTCTTCTCTGCCATAGGAGCACGGTAATCAGCCCATCCCTGGCCCTCGACCTCAGGATTGATGTTGTTGAAGGTATACTCCACATTGCATCCGTAAGCGGCAAAACGGGTCACCTCACCGTCGATAGTAGGGAATGAAACAGTATATCCCTCATCTGAATTGATGAGCGCAAGCTCGTCTGATGTGAATGTATAGTTGCCCTTGAGGAGGTCGGCGTATGTATATTTTGCATTGAACATCACCTCGAACTCTCTTGCATAGTTGCAAGCCCAGTACGAACCTACTACATCCTTGTTAGGAGCCTTGATGTTGAACGTAGCGAGATATGGGTCGCCTGTATTGACTGCCTTAACCTCGAGTACAGGAGGAAGCATTGTCTTCTCCTTGGCTGTGAATGTCTTATGGATGAATCTCTGAGTCGCGCCTCTGTCATCACCCATTACAGTCACGAGAACATGGTATGTATCACCACCGGTAAGAGGCTCTACAAACTTTGCCGCCGCATTGGTATATGTATCGGTTGTCTCAGGGAAGATACCCCACTCCATGAATGCGATATACGATGTAAGGAACCACTGGAACCACTCCTCATGGTTATCGAGATATGAGCTGAGGATCGAGTTGTATGTACCATTGTCGAGGATCATGTAGAAGTATCTTGCGACATCATCGTCGGCATCGAAGTACACCATCGCATCAGTCACTGTGATTTCATCCTCCGGAATCTCCACATTCACTGTACAGTCGCAAAGGGTAGGCTGCTTTGTGAAGAACTCCTTCTTCTCGAATGCTCCAAGCCATGTCTGTGTTTCCCTGTCATAATAAGGCACTGACCATGAATCCCTTTCTGGCTGATAGTATCCTACGACAGCGTTGAAGTCCTCCTTCGAGCCATAACGGCACTCACCTGCGAACATGATTGTAGGCTCGCCCGGCGCAAGTGGATTGTGAACGTCGAACATCTCTCCGTTCTCGTCGAGAACAGGCTCGCCGAACTTGTCGAGAAGCACGACATTGTCATCATTAATGACAATTGTAGAGTCGTTGAACATATGACCTGAATAAGGGTCTCCCTGTGATGCGATCGCCATAAGCTCGATGGCTGCTGTACCCTGGCTGCTTGTCATGAGGTTATAATATGCAAGCGGCATCGATCCGGCACGTATCACATGGCCTCTTTCCTTTGTTTCGGCAGGGATTGTGATGTGAGCCTTATATCCATCGTAGTATGTATCAACGATGGTGATGAGATCTGTAAACTGATATTTTTCAGTTGTGAACTCAAGCTTGATGACCTTAGAATAGTTCTGAGCATCAAGCTTTGCAACTGCATAGAGATTATAGGTTGTCTCCTGGACTATGCCTTCAGTGATCTTGACTACATCACCATGCTTGACAGTCAAGGTCGTACCTTTGGCGAAAAGCACTACAGGCGAAAGGGCCTGCGGCAGCTCGCTGACCATGTAGGCCATCTCTACCTCCGACGGAGAAGAAACCGAAAGTTCGACAAAGTCAGCTCCGACCGCACTGAGTTCGACAGAGAATTCAGTCTCCGGTTTCGGTGTCGGTGTCGGCTCCGGCTCAGGACCGTCTGGAGTTGGCTTACATGCAAAAAGCAAAATTCCGGCTACTGTCGCAAGACAGAAGCTGGAAATTCTCATTAAAGTGTTTTTCATTTAAGTGTGTTATTGATTGATTAATATTAATCGGTTTAGTTTAGAGTGCGCAAAGGTAAACTTTTTTTGCTGATTTACAATCACATGGCCTGCAAGATTGTCCTTTAATCTATTTTTCTTATATTTGCGACGCAATTTTTAACAATGGACGAAATGGACAATCACTCACTTTTGGCGGTCTCGCCTATCGACGGACGCTACGCGCGTCAGACTGAACCACTTAGAGAATATTTCAGCGAATACGCACTCATCAAGTACCGCGTCCGCGTAGAGATCGAATACTTCATCGCGCTCTGCCAGATTCCTCTTCCGCAGCTTGCTGATTTTGATCATTCGAAGTTCGAAGCCCTCAGAGACATCTACAGAAACATGACTCCTGAAGATGCCGCAAAGGTAAAGGAGATCGAGAAGGTGACAAACCACGACGTAAAGGCGGTAGAGTACTTCATCAAGGACCGATTCAAGGAGATGGACATCATCAAGTGGGGCGAGTTCGTACATTTCGGCCTTACTTCGCAGGACATCAACAACACATCGGTTCCACTTTCGTTCAAGGAAGCGATCGACGAGAGCTTCATGCCTCTCCTCAAGGAGGTTCTCGGCCTTATCAAGGGCATGGCAGAGGACTGGAAGGACATCCCTATGCTTGCCAAGACCCACGGCCAGCCTGCTTCCCCTACACGCGTGGGCAAGGAGTTCAACGTATTCGTCGTACGTCTCGAGGAGCAGATCCGTCAGTTCGAGCAGCTTACATATCCTGCAAAGTTCGGTGGTGCGACAGGAAACATGAACGCTCATAAGGTTGCATATCCTGGTATCGACTGGATCAGCTTCGGCAACGATTTCGTAGCGTCACTCGGCCTCAAGAGATCATTCCCTACAACACAGATCGAGCATTACGACAACCTCGCATCGCTCTTCGACTGCCTCCGCAGAATCAACACCATCCTCATCGACTTCGCACGCGACATCTGGACATACATATCTATGGAGTATTTCCGCCAGAAGGTGAAGGCAGGAGAGGTAGGATCATCGGCAATGCCTCACAAGGTGAACCCTATCGACTTCGAGAACGCAGAAGGAAACTTCGGAGTGGCAGACGCTCTCTACACTCATCTTTCTATGAAGCTCCCTATCTCAAGACTTCAGCGTGACCTCACAGACTCGACAGTGCTCCGCAACATAGGCATGCCGCTCGCGCACTCGATGATCTCCCTCAACTCATTGAAGAAGGGACTCGGAAAGCTCATCCTCAACGAGGACGCCATCAGAGCAGACCTTGAAAGAAACTGGGCTGTAGTGGCAGAGGCGATCCAGACAATCCTCCGCAGAGAAAATTACCCGAACCCTTACGAGACGCTCAAGGCGCTTACACGTACAGGTGCGGGCATAAATCACGAGGTCATCGCCGAATTCATCGAGACACTCGAAGTATCAGAATCAGTAAAGGAGGAGCTCAGAGTCATCACTCCTTGGACATACACAGGATTCTAGAACAATTGTCATTCCAGCACAATTGTCATCCCCGACCAGATCGGGGATCTATTCCTCTATCAGATACACATCTTCGCCAGGGGCCGCAAAATGAAAGCGCTCTCTGGCGAATTTTTCTAATGAGTCCCTGTCAGTCTTCAGATCCTCTATGCTTTCGTTCATGTCTTCGATCTGCTGACGATAAATCTCCATCTGCTTCTCCTGATGCGAGATCTCATTCTTGGCTTTGATCCACTTTATGATCGTATTGCCCGGTCCTATGAGCCACGAACCGAGAAAAAGAGTCGTCGTAACGACTACAAACCATGCGAACTTCCTGTGTTCTCCGGTAAAAATGTCCTTAATCTTTCCCATGTCTCGACAAAAATAGTTACTTTTGAAGGATTTTTGCAGACAAACAATAAAAAATTCAAAAATAAACATCATGAAACCTACATTATTGGTACTTGCTGCCGGAATGGGCAGCCGCTACGGCGGACTCAAGCAGATGGACGGCCTCGGCCCCAACGGTGAGACAATCATAGATTATTCTATTTTCGACGCAGTCGAGGCAGGCTTCGGCAAGGTCGTTTATATCGTGCGCGAATACTTCAAGGAGCAGATGGAGCAGGTGGTGAAAGAGAAGTACAGCAACGTGAAATGCATTGATGGTGAACCACTTGAGTTCCAGTTCGTGACTCAGGAACTGACAAAGATTCCGGAGCGCTTCACACTCAATCCTGAGCGTGTGAAGCCATGGGGAACAGCCCACGCCGTGCTTATGGGAGCTGAAGCCATCAACGAACCTTTCGCTGTCATCAACGGTGACGATTATTATGGAAAAGACTCTTTCCGCGTCCTCGGAGACTGGCTCAGGGCGCATGAGGGCAAGACAGGCGAGTACTGCCTCGTAGGCTTCGAGCTCGAGAACACCCTTTCAGAGTCGGGCGGAGTATCAAGAGGTATCTGCACAGCAGACGCTGAAGGAATGCTCACTACAGTCGTTGAGCATCATAAGATCGCCCGCGAGGAGGACGGAAAGATCTACGGAGAAAACAGCGTTACAGGAGAGAAGGTAGAGCTCGAGGGCAAGGCTCTCTGCTCTATGAACATGTGGGGCTTCACACCTGACTATTTCGAAAAGAGCGCGGCAATCTTCGAAAGCTTCCTCGAAAAGAACATCGACGAGCTCAAGGCTGAGTTCTACATCCCTTATGCGATCGACTGCATGATCAAGGACGGCAGCGGCAAGACCGGCCTCCTTTCGACTCCGTCACGCTGGTTCGGAGTTACATTCAAGGAAGACCGTCCGGGAGTAGTAGCAAAGTTCCAGGAGTTCGCGGACCAGGGAATATATCCGACGCCATTATACAAGTAATATGGGATTCTTCAAAAGACATCAGGGAAGGGCATCATATGCCCTTTTCACAAACTATTCACACTATCTGCCAGGCTTCGGCGGCATGACAGGACTGTTCCTGCTGTTCCTCCTCGGATCGCTTCTTGGCAGCCTCATCAGCGGAGTCTTCGTCCTGATGATGGGCTCGTCCGAGTCTGTGATGCAGTACAGCATGCTCATAGCATACCCTGTATCATTCATCCCGCCGCTGCTTTATGCTTCCGCAAAGAGCAGGAGAAACGAATTCTTCGATAAAGGATATGCCCTGGACAGCAACAATTTCGGTGCAAGAGGCGGTTTCGCCATGGCAGTCATAGTTTCTATCGCGACTTTGGCGGCCGCATTCGTATGCGAGCCTGTCTCAGTCATGCTTCCGGACATGCCGGAGACCTTGAAGAAGAGCCTTGAGCTGCTTATGGACGGTCCGCTTTGGGCAGCCCTTCTGTCAGTTTCCATCTTCGCTCCCCTCTTCGAGGAATGGCTATGCAGAGGACTGGTACTCAGAGGTTTGATGAAACACATGAACCCTACCGGGGCAATCCTTGTGTCAGCCGCATTCTTTGCCATACTGCACATGAACCCATGGCAGGCGATTCCGGCATTCCTGCTCGGAATCCTCTTCGGATATGTATATTACAGGACAGGTTCGCTCAAGCTCACCATGCTCATGCACTGCGTGAACAACACTTTCTCTTTGCTTCTGAGCAAGGTACCTGGACTTGAAGACATCGAAAGCTTCATGGACATCCTCAGCCCGTGGGCATACGCAGGAATTTACGTCGCATGCGTACTTATGCTTGCGAGCGCAGTGATCCTGATCACCGGCATTCCGGTGAAGGACACGAAGATGGGCGGGTGCGACGAAGTCGACGCCTTATCGATAGATTAGCTTATCTGCTTTCCGAAAGGAACAAGCGCGAGAAGGGCCATCTTGAAATGCTGGAGACCGAACGGAATACCGACGATCGTAAGGCACAGGATGGCTCCTATTGTAACATGGAACAAGGCTATCTCGATGCCGCCTACAAGGATCCATATCACATTCATGATGATGGAAAGGCATCCTCCGTCATTGGAGCCAGGCTGGATGTCGTGGCCGAAAGGCCATAGAGCCAGGCCGGCGATCTTTATGAGCTGAAGGCCGAAAGGAATACCGATTATCGTAAGGCAGAACAGCACGCCTACGATGAAATAGTAAAGGCTGACGATGAGTCCGCCCAGCACAAGCCAGAGAATGTTTCCTAAAAATTTCATAGTCTTCGTTTTATATGATCATTTGTTTCCAGTCATCTCAAGTTCTCTGAGGACTCCTTCCGCCGCTTCAAGAGTATCGAATTTTCCGACATCCACAAGCCTCAGGTCTTCTGCCACGACTCCGTAGATCCCATATCTTGCGCATGCATCAAGATAAAAATCCATGATCGGGAACCGCGGAGCTGACACGCCCTCACATTTCTCATGCGCATACTCTTCCAAAGCCACAAAAACCGTGTCAGACATGATATGGATGCCTGAGAACGCCAATTTCAGACATTTTGTCATGTCAAGATCCGGATATGGGCTCCTGACCTCGCCTGTAGAGACATTGGTCCATCCTACCAAACGCATTGTTTCCGGATCGAAAAGAAGATAACGGCTGGTCTTGCGGTCACTCACCAGCAAGGTTGCAACCGCATCTTCACGCACCTGCGAGGCAAACCACTGAATGTCCAGGTCGGAGATTATGTCGACGTTATGGACAAGGAACCTTCCGCAGCCCTCCAGCAGAGGCCTGGCATGGTAGATTCCGCCTCCCGTCTC
>JAFYME010000006.1 GCA_017556765.1 Bacteroidales bacterium | reverse complement strand
TCCTGAAGGTCCTTCTGAATCGATCTCTGTACCCAGATGATGCATCCGAGGAGGATGAGGGCCATTGGAGGAAGGATCATAAGACCGTTGTTCATGTATCCGAAGTCGTAGACTGCCTGTGGGATCACCTGGAAGCCGAAGAGTGTTCCGCTACCGAGGAGCTCACGGAAGAATGCGACGATTACGAGAATCATAGCATATCCTACACCGTTTCCGAGACCGTCCATGAGGGAAGCGAATGGCTTGTTGCCGAGAGCATAAGCCTCGATACGTCCCATCACGATACAGTTGGTGATGATAAGACCGATGTAAACCGAGAGGGTCTTGCTGACGCTGTATGCATAAGCCTTGAGCACCTGGTCTACGAGGATTACCATCATGGCTACCACTACGAGCTGCACGATGATACGGATACGGTTAGGAATTGTGTTTCTGAGCAGTGAGCATACAAGGCTTGAGAGACCTGTAACGATGATTACAGAGAGACCCATCACGAATGCTCCCTTAAGCTGTACAGTAACTGCGAGTGAAGAACAGATACCGAGGACAAGGACAGAAATAGGGTTGCCCTTGAATATCGGATTCAGGAATGTTTCTTTAAAATCAAAATTTGCCATGTCTTATTCCTCCACTGTGTTAGCTGGTTCAACTTCTGTGCACTCTGTGCAGTTCTCGCAGTTCTGCTGGCATGCTGCACCGTTCTCTGCGAAATAGTTCTGGTAGAAACCGAACCACTGGTTGAGAGTCTTTCCGAGAGCCTGTGATGTGATTGTTGCACCTGAAATGGCATCAACTCCACTGTTCTCAGTCTGACGGTTTGCAGGCTTTGCAACCTCGAAGAGGATGTCGCCCTTACCTACAGTCTTGCCGACGAATGCCTCTGCGAATGAAGGCTCGTCTGCGATCTTTGCACCAAGACCTGGAGTCTCGCCCTTATGGCCGAAACATACAGCCTTGATTGTGTTGAGGTCACCCTCGAAACCTACATAGCCCCAGATAGGACCCCAGAGACCTGCTCCGTAGCACGGTACTACTGTGATTCCGTTCTTGAAGATATATACTGGGAGAGCTTTCTCCTCTGCTGCGATCTGTCTCTTGAGGTCAGATGTGCCGTATACTTCGCAAGACTCTACATCAAGGTCACGAACTTTCTCTCCGTTGATGTCAACGAGGATTGCTGACTCGATCTCCTGCTGATATGTCGCAAGGATGTCCTCGCCCTGTACGGTAGCCGCAGTAAGGATCTGATCGATGGTGTCCTTCTTTACGTTAGCTTCCTGAGTAGGCTTGAGGAACATTGCTGCAAAAGCAAGAACCGCTGCGACAATCACCACGAGGATGATCGAATATATCACTGTATATGTATTACTGTTTGTATTCATACCTTATATATATTAAGCGGTTTTTACTTTCTTTGCTCTTCTCTTGATCGATCCCTCTACAACGTAGTGGTCAATGAGCGGTGCAAATGTGTTCATGAGGAGGATGGCAAGCATCATTCCTTCTGGGTAACCTGGGTTCCAGATACGTACTGTAACTGCGAGAGCACCTACGAGGAAACCGTAGATCCATTTACCGCACTCAGTCTGAGCTGAAGTCACAGGGTCTGTAGCCATGAATACTGTACCGAAGAGGAAACCACCCATTACGAGCTGGTAGTAACCAGGGAGGTCTGTTGCTCCTACAGCATATCCGAGGTATCCGATTGCGAGACCTCCGACAACTGATGAAACCATGATCTTCCAGCTTGCAACGCCGGTCCAGAGGAGGATGAATGCACCGATAAGGATAGCGATCACTGAAGTTTCACCGACAGAACCAGGAATTGTACCGATGATCATGTCCATGAACTTAGGCGAGAGGTTCTCGAGTGTTGCGTTTGCAAGAGGGGTAGCTCCTGAGAAGCCGTCCACGAGACCGTTACCTGCCTGGAAAGCAACGCCTTCGTTCATGAAACGAGTCACGCCGCCAGTCCACACAGTGTCACCTGACATCATGCTTGGGTATGAGAAGAAGAGGAATGCACGTGTGAGGAGCGCAGGGTTCCAGATGTTCATACCTGTACCGCCGAATACCTCCTTGCCGATGATCACTGCGAATGCAACTGCGATAGCGAGCATCCAGAGCGGAACGTCAACAGGAACGATAAGCGGAATGAGCATACCTGACACGAGGTAACCCTCGTTCACTTCGTGGCCCTGGATCTGAGCTGAAACGAACTCGATTCCGAGACCTACAAGGTAAGATACGATATAAAGAGGGAGTACCTTTACGAGACCGTAAAGTACGATGTTCCAGAAGCCCCAGCCAAGGCCGAATGCTTCACTATGCTGATAACCTGTGTTCCAGATACCGAAAAGCATTGCAGGAACAAGGGCGATCACAACCATGATCATGACTCTCTTCAAGTCGACGCAGTCCCTTACGTGTGCACCTCTCTTGGTCACAGTGTTAGGAACGAAGAGGAATGTCTCAAAAGCGTCGAATGTCGAATGAAGGAATCCGAGCTTGCCACCTTTCTCAAAGGTTGGCTTGATCTTATCTACTAAATTTCTTAATCCGTTCATATTCTTGGCTTTAGCACATTTCTTTCAACATGAGAGCGATACCGTCTGTGATGATCTGCTGGATGTAGATCTTAGACGGACATACATATTCGCAAAGCGCGAGGTCTTCCTCAATCACCTCATAGATACCGAACTTCTCCATCTTGTCGATGTCGTTTGCAAGACATGCCTTGAGGAGATATACAGGATAGAGGTCCATAGGAAGAACCTTGCTGTAAAGGTCGTTCATCACGAATGCACGTGGACCACCGTGAAGGTTTGTGTCCATGTCATACTTCTTGTTTGGTGTGAGCCATGAGAAGTATGTGCGTGATGCGCTGAAGAGGCTTGTTCTGAATGGCTTTGCCCATCCGAAGAGCTCGTACTTGTCGCCTTCCTCGAGGATTGTGATCTGGTTGTCGAAGAAGCCGATGAAGCCTTCTGCACCTACGTTTGTACCGGTGAGGACGTCACCGCTTACATAACGGAGGTTCTCAGATGCGTCGAAGAACTCCTTCACGTCCCTGATCGCGATGCCTGGCACACCCTCTACGTATGCAGGGTTGATTGCCTTAGGACCGGTTACGGCGATCTTTCTCCTTACGTCGTACTTTCCTGTGTTGAAAAGCTTACCGATCGCTGCAAGCATCACTGCTGACACTGTCCATACGATCTCACCCTTCTGTACAGGTGATACGTGGTGGATCTGAACACCTACGTTTCCTGCTGGGTGCTTTCCTTCGAATGTGTGGAAAGTCACGTTCTGGAGCTTCTTGAACGGAGTCACAGACTCGTTTGCTCCACCGATTCCGACATGTACACCTCCGTCAGTAAGCTTTGCAAGTGCTTCTACAGCTGTCTGGATGTTTGCAAGCTCCTCATTGAGGGCGTAGTCGAGATTTGCAGCAAGCGGTGCTGTTGAGAATGATGAAACGAAAATCGCCTTTGGCTTTGTCTCAGGGTTTGCGATGATTCCGTAAGGCCTCTGAGTGAGGGCAGGCCAGAGACCTGCTGCGAGAAGAGCCTCCTTGATCTGCTCTGCAGACATCTCGGATACCTTCTTCTTTCCGAAATCAACATACTCCTGATTTTCATCCGCCTTGATGCGGACCTCAAGCAACTTTCTCTTTTCGCCTCTTACAACCTCTGCAACCACTCCGCTTACAGGAGAAGCAAAGAGGATGTTCTGAGACATCTTGTCTGCCAAAACAGGTGTTCCTGCGAGAACCTTGTCGCCTTCTCTTACCAGAAGCTTCGGTACGAGACCTCTGAAATCGGTAGGCTTCACGGCTACAACGTCAGGCTTGACCACCTTCTTGGTGTTCTGGGCCGCCGTTCCATTGATCGGAAGGTCGAGACCCTTTTTCAAATAGATGTTGTTTGACATTATATAAACCGTTTTGAGTATAAATTTCAAAATGCGCCCGCGAAGTTACGGAATTTTTCCCATTTTACGAAGTAAAAAGCGCCTTTTTTGACATCGTTGCTGTTTTTGAAAAAAGTTCGGTGTTATTGCAATGTTTTGTCTATTTTTGCACCCGTTATGGAAAATGGAAGCAGTGCTATTTTGGAGGGGCTGAACAGCGAACAGAAAAATGCTGTCAGCTGTGTGGACGGACCGGTGCTGATAGTGGCTGGTGCGGGGTCTGGCAAGACGAGGGTCTTGACCAGCAGGATTGCCTATATCCTTGCGGAAAAGGATCTTGATCCGTCGAGGATACTGGCGTTGACATTTACGAAGAAGGCGGCCTCGGAGATGAAGGAGAGGATTGCCTTGATGGTGGGGGAAAGGAAGGCCAGAAGGCTTTACATGGGTACATTCCACTCGGTGTTCATCAGGTTTCTGAGAGAATTTTCGGAATCATTGGGATACCCGTCGGCCTTCACGATCTATGATACCAGCGATTCGGTCAGCGCCATAAAGGCCTGCCTGAAGGAGCTGCAGCTTGATGACAAGGTATACAAGCCTAAGGATGTGCTTTCGCGTATATCCATGGCGAAGAACAACCTGGTCACTCCGGCGGCATACAGACGCAACCCCAATGCCTTGCAGAATGATGCGGCGGCAAAGAAGCCGCGTATCGTGGACATCTATGATCTGTATGCATATAAATGCAAGATGGCAGGTGTCATGGATTTTGATGATATCCTGCTGAATATGAACATATTGCTGCGCGACAATCCGGCTGCGTTGGAGTCGATAGCAGGACGATTCGACTACATAATGGTCGATGAGTATCAGGATACCAATTTCGCCCAGTATCTCATCCTGAAGAAGCTCAGTCAGTTCCATAAGAACATCTGTGTCGTCGGCGATGATTCTCAGTCCATCTATGCGTTCCGTGGGGCCAAGATCGAGAATATCCTGAATTTCAAGAAGGACTATCCGGAGCATCATATTTTCAGACTGGAGCAGAACTATCGCTCCACCAGAGTGATAGTTGATGCAGCCAACTCGCTGATCGCCAAGAACTCATCCCGTATTCCGAAGGAGTGCTACTCGATGGGCGAGCAGGGCGAGAAGATCAGGCTCATTCAGGCATATACCGAACAGGAAGAGGCCGTGCTTATCGCGTCGGGCATTCTTTCTCGAATCCAATCGGAAAGAGCTGAGTATCAGGATTTTGCTATATTGTACAGAACCAATGCTCAGTCGCGTGCACTTGAGGAAGCCCTGAGGCGCAGGAATCTCCCGTATATGATCTACTCGGGTAATTCTTTCTTTGAAAGGGCAGAGGTAAAGGACATGATGGCTTATTTCAAGCTTGTCGTGAACATCAATGATGACGAGTCCTTCAAGAGGATCGTAAACAAGCCTGCAAGGGGTATCGGTGACACCTCCTTGTCTGCCTTGACCGCAGCGGCATCAAATCATAAGACATCTCTTTTCAAAGCCGCTTTCTCTGAAGATCTGGAGCAGTTCGGACTTAAGCAGGCCGCCATAAAGAAGATCAGGGAGTTCTGCAACATGATAGGCTCGCTGACCTTGAAGGCCAATGAGATGAATGCTCATGACATCGCGAAGAAAATTGCAGACGAATCAGGCCTGTACATGTTCTTCAAGATGGACACGAGCATTGAAGGCCAGTCAAGAACCGCCAATGTGGAGGAGCTTGTGGACAGTATAAAGCTTTTTATCGAGGAAAAACATGGAGAGTATATAGAGGAACTGCAGGCGGAGGGTCAGCTTTCTGATGGTGTGGAGCTGGCTGAGTCTGATTTTCCGGTCGTTACGTTGGGTGACTATCTGGAAAACGCTTCGCTTTTGAGTGCCGTAGATGTGAGTGATGAGGAAAGTTCCAACAAGATTGCCCTGATGACGGTACATTCTTCAAAGGGTCTGGAGTTTCCTTATGTTTATGTGACCGGAATGGAGGAGAATATTTTCCCTTCGGGCGGTTTCATGGCTTCGGATTCCGATATAGAAGAGGAGCGCCGTCTGTTCTATGTGGCAATGACGCGTGCGAAGAAGGTGCTGCAGCTCTCATTTGCCCAGACCAGGCTTCGAAACGGAAAGCATGAGTCAAACTCTCCGTCGAGATTTGTCAGGGAGGTGGATCAGCAGTTTATCGCCAATCCTCTCAGCCTGATCGGCGATGATGAAGATGAAAAGCCAAGGCAGGGATTCGGTGGCTGGGGCAGACAGCCTGCTTCAAAATCTGGATATGCATATGGGCAGTCGTCAAGACCTCAGGTTGAGCGTCGTCCTGTGCAGTCGCAGCCGCAGCAACGCAGACCGGAGACTCCGAGAAGGAACGAGCCGCAGCCGGTGCGACGACCTCAGTCTGTGCCGGTAAGAGTGCCGGATGCTGACTTTGAGCCGACTCCGATACTCCAGCTTCGAGCCGGACAGAGGATCGAGCACAATCGTTTCGGGTATGGAAAGATACTTGAGATATCAGGAAATGTCAGTGATCTCAAAGCTAAAATTTCATTTGATGACCACGGTGAAAAGATATTGATACTTAAATATGCAAAAATTCGTGCGGTAGATTTGGAAAATAAGTAAATATCCGTACCTTTGCATTGAAGTTTTTCATAGTTTAAGTTTAGGTTAAGTAGCGGGGCGTTCGCAGTTGATGCGGGTGCCTCGTGAATTTTTATATACTATTTCTTGCATTTTTGATACATAACCAGTCCATTCTATATAATTTTTCTTCAGATAACGATTAAAAAAAGGAAAAACCTTCTATCAAAAAAAGAAATAAAAAGTTTTTCTTTTTCTTAAACACAATTTCCTGGTTCTCCGATATTTTTGCCGCTGTCCGCGATGTTGCGGATACATGAAAACGAGGAGGAAATCTTATGAGGAAATTGATGATTTTTATGTTGACGGCAGTTGTGGCTATGTCATGCGACATGCTGGTCAAGACAAAGGAGCAGGGCGAGCTCCGCATTGCCTTCGCCCAGGATCAGGCGGCTCTGACCAGGGCCGGTATGGCTATTCCGGATACAAGTGATTTCATATTGACCATATGCGATTCCAAAGGGAGAATCATTTATGAAGGTGCGTATGGAGATTCTCCTGAATCCATGTCTTTGGAGGCTGGAAGTTATATCGTGAAAGTTTTGTCTTCCGAGTTTGCCAAACCGGCATTCTCTTCTCCTCAGTTTGCTGATGAGCAGTGTGTTGTGGTTCCGTCCGGTGGCGTGGCCGATGTCAAGCTTGTGTGCACACAGGCAAACTGCGGTATAAGATTGAAGGTGGATCCAGGGTTCCTTACCGCCTACCCGGATGGAGTTCTGCTCTTGAAGTCTTCTTTCGGACGATTGGTCTATGGATATTCCGAGAAACGCGCAGCATATTTCAAGCCTGGTGACATATCTCTTGTACTTAGTAACAAAGGGGCAGATGAGGTCCTTATGACCAGAAACCTGGAAGCATGCGATATGCTTGACCTTAAAGTCAGTGTGGCCACTTCCGGTGGTAGTGCGGTGACCGGAGGCACAGGAAAAAAGGGAAGCATTTCTGTCTCTGTTGATACCACAAGAAACTGGATGTCAGGTCATTATGTCATAGGAGGCGATAATGGTGACGGTGGCGTCGGAATCAAGGATGCGCTTACGGTCGCAGAGGCTTTGTCGTCAATCGGTGATGAGGATGTATGGATTTCCGGTTATATAGTAGGCGGAGACCTTACGTCCGCCTCAGCGTCTTTTTCTAAGCCGTTTTCTTCCCGGACAAATATTCTTTTGGGGCCACGTTCTTCGACTTCTGACAAAAGCGCTTGTCTGTCAGTGCAGCTTCCTGCGGGAGAACTTCGGGATGATCTTAACCTTGTGGACAATCCTGGTCTTTTGGGCAGGAAGGTCTGTCTGAAAGGTGATATCGTAGAATCCTACTACGGTATTCCGGGCATAAAGAACATTTCAGAGTATGAACTTCAGTGATGAGGAGGGTAGAGATGAAAAGAGCGCTGATCTGTTGTTTCCTTATGTCGGCAGCAATGGCATGTCGTGTCAAGGAGGATTCCTTTGTGGCTTCGGTAAAGGAAAGTAAGCATGTGGCTGTAGAGTTTTCTGCAGAGGTGCAGGGAAGATATGAGTCATGTCCTGCTGTCAGAAGCATATTGCCGGAAGACGTGATAGAAAATAAAGTGACTCAGGTTACTTTGGCTTCTTTTGATGAGTATGGCAGATTGATTGATACTGAATATTTTACAGGCAATTTATCCTCCATGAGGCTTGATATCGCGCCAGGAGGTCCGAGCAATGTCTATGCACTTGTGAATATGGGAGATATGACGGGGCGGATTCCGGATGCGGAGTCTGAAATGTCCGGTTTCACCTATTCGTTAGGCTCTTATGAGGGAGTTGAGGCGCACGGAATACCTATGAGCGGCATGCTTGCCGGAGTGACTCCGCACAATTCGTTGAGGGTGATACCGGTAGACAGGCTCTTTGCCAAGGTCTCCATAAGGATTCTGCATACCTCCATGGAGAACTCTTCGTCGGCGACTCCATATGCATTCAATCTCAGGAATATAAGCATGTATGTCAGACAGGCCAATACCTCTCTGTCTCCATTTGCAAAGCAGGGCAGCAAGGCTGAGATACCGTCCGACGTGACGGATGTTTCTGATTACTGTGCGGACATGGGAAACAGAGAGGATTATAAGGGTTCTCTTCCTTCTTCCGGTCTGGGTCCCGGCCCGGGCTATTTTCAGGATACTACATTTGTCTTTTATGTACCTGAGAATATGCAAGGTGCTCTCCTTCAGGGAAATACGGATCCGCTTGCCAAAGTGGAGGACGGCATAAAGGATGTCGGGGGAAAGGATTATTCCGGATTGTGTACATATGTGGAACTCAATGCCAAAAGAGAGAATACCGGCCATGGATACTCCGGCAGCGTCATGTATAGATTCTATCTGGGAGATGATGACGTCTCTGATTTCAGCGTGACAGGTAACTGCAGTTATGATCTGACTCTGGACTTGACCGAGGACGGACTTCATCTTGACAGCTGGAAGGTGACCAGAGGGGATGATTGGACCGATACCCGTGTGCTGTCGTTCCTGAATGACCCATATGTCGTCTATAGAGGCGGAACATGCAATGTCGGGGTCAGGTATTATAGGTCTTCTTCCGTTTCCGGTTCCGAGAACCGCCCGGATGACTGGATGTATGTATTTGATGAGGCGAAGATGAAGACTGCGGGACTTTCCTATGTTTTTGATTCCGATATATCTGCAGGTGAGGATTTTACGTTTACATTCACAGCGGCGGAAAATGCCCGTCTCGGCGCGTCGTTCCCTCTTGTGGTCAAGACTAAGGATGGGCGGATTGTCGATGAAGCAAGGCTCAGCATCGCGGCAGCTGGACGCCTGATTCCGGTGTGGGATCATCAGCCTCTTTATGTTTCTCAGTATGGTAATGTGAAGATAACCGGTGCGGGAACAGGCAAGCTTCCTCTTGCGGCGCATGTTTCTGATGAGGAAGTTGTGCGTCTGGAACAGACTGCAGAAAATGAATTCAGGATTACGGCCATGGCTGTGGGAAAGTCCGATATCAGATTCGAGAATTCTGATGGCTCGCAGTCTGTGTCTCTTACGGTGAATGTCAGCGCTCCGGTTCTTGATGTGGCTGATGGTGTCGTATCTTTGAATCCGGATGGAGCTTCATGTGGAGTTGCATATCGTTATCTGGATAAAAGCGGAAATGAACTTCAGTATGTCGATCAGGAAGTCTTTGAGGCGGCTCTCTTGCCTGATATTGTGGAGGACACATTCTTTGCCGCTACTTCTGTTGTAGATTGTTCGTCGCTGTACATCAAGAGGTTATCTTATGACGGTCAGAGTCTTGTTCCGGGTGCGGAATATGATGTACACCTTGGGGCAATCGGATGTCCGGAGGTGGTACCGCAAGGTGTGACAGTTTGTGTTTCGGATCCTTTTGAGGGCATCCTGGTGTCTGACTATGGCGACCTTGATGACTATTCGCTGTTTGCGTCCGTTGGTACAGATGCGAAAGTGCGGGCGTATTTTTCGGATAAGCTTTCTGAGGGGGCTGAAAAGGAGTTTGTGGCTCCTGTTCCGGATTGTGATCCTACTTTGGTGAGAGCTTCTCTCAAACCTTCCGGGCCGGAAGCGTTTACATATCCTAATGAGGTGTATTCGCTTGAATATGAATGTGTTGATGTGGATGGTGGGGCGTTGTTCCGTTTGAAGAGAAACTCTCTCTCCGGAACCTCGAAACATAGTGCGGGCAGGCATGATGTCCTGCTGTCAGTGGTCAACAGACATTCTTTGGAATCAATGGATCATGTATGCGGATGGATCGATGTCTACCTTCATGCGGCTATAGGAGCACGTGCTGAGTTTGGAAATGCAGTCTGCAGCTATAGGCTCGGTTCGAGCGGTAAGACTTTCGCGGAAACTTACAATTCGATAGCCGGAACCACTGTGTACAATCCGTCGTCGAGCAACAGGATCCATTATATGGACGTCGGGCTTGAGTGGCTGGTCGATGTGTCCGGGGCACGTATCTTCAAGGAACTTTCGACTTCCGTTTCCTCTGATGCTTTAGGGCTGGTGACGCCTGGACGGGCAGACGGCTATCGTGATCAGAACACACGTCTTCTGTATTCCGTATGTCGTACCGGGGATGACAGGCTTGGCGTAGGAGGAGAACCGGTCGGTCCCCGTGCGGGTATAGGAAGGATGTTGTACAGGGCTTTGTATATGCAGACTTATGGATATGAACTGTCCGAAGTGAATCTGAAGGAGTGGTTCCTGGGCTTTTCATCTTTATCCGGACATGCGTCGTCTGATTATTCGCCTTCGTGGCTCCTGCATGATTTGAATGCTCAAGGCGGGACGGGTGTGGTGTCATCCAGAAAACCGTTCTACTATTGTCCGCCGTCTTTTGATACATGTGTCGATTTGGAAGGCAAGGGTTACTATGTAATCCATTTTCTTGAGGAAATAGCCCCTGAAACAGGCGGTTGGATCAATCTCTTGTAATGATTTGTTGCAAAAATGTATAATTGCTCATAAAAACTTTGTTATATAGGTGTAATGGATTGTAATTACAGGAAAAATCCGTACCTTTGTATTCTTTGCGCAAACTTGCATAAAATAATCAAAGATACTGATGAAAATAAATTTAAAACTGTTTTTGACAATCCTGTTGTCAGCCGTCGGAGGGGGACTGCTTTATGCGCAGAACCTCGTCAAGGTCAGCGGTGTGGTGACATCCGCTGACGACGGCCTGCCTATGGTAGGAGTGGCCGTGATGGCCGGCCCCGGCACAGGTGTCATCACTTCGCTTGACGGAGATTATGTCATCGAAGTGGCCCCCGGTACTGAACTTACGTTTTCAAGTATCGGATTCGAGGATGACAAGGTTGTAGTCCCTTCAGTGGAGACTTTCACCTACAATGTAGTCATGCAGTCCGAGACAATGAACCTGGATGATGCAGTGGTGATCGCATACGGTGTCCGCAAGAAGGGTACTGTGGCCGGATCTGTTTCGACCGTGAAGTCGGAAAAGCTTGAGAATACGCCTACTGCTGCGTTCGACCAGGCTCTTCAGGGACAGGTCGCCGGACTTACAGTCCTCTCCAGCACTGGAGAGCCTAGCGCGTCCGCAACGATGACCATTCGTGGAACCAACTCGATCAACTCGGGTACAGCGCCGCTGTATATCCTTGACGGTGTTGCTATATCGGCGTCTGACTTCAACACCATCAACCCTGCCGATATCGAAAGCATGTCTATCCTCAAGGATGCATCTTCGACTTCGATCTATGGCGCACGTGCTGCAAACGGTGTTATCGTGATCACTACAAAACGCGGCCGTAACATGGAGCGTCCGAATGTGAATTACAGAATGCAGATGGGATGGTCGGCGATGGCGCACGGAAACTGGGACCTCATGAATACAGCCGAGAGAATCCAGTATGAGAAGGAGCTCGGAATGACAGCAGGCCAGAATTACAACTATCTTTCGACGATAGATGTGAACTGGATGGATGCGGTATTCAACGATTCTGCAATGCTCCAGAGCCACGAGCTTGCTGTTTCTGGCGCTACCGAGACGACGAATTACTATTTCTCAGGCGGATACTACGATCAGGAAGGTATCGCACCGGGATCACAGTTCGAGCGTTACTCGATGCGTTTCAATTTCGACCAGCAGATGTCTGACTGGTTGAAGATGGGTACGAATACCATGTTCAACTATCAGAACATCAAGCAGGCTGATGAAGGAGCGTATACGCTTGTCACTCCGATCTCTGCAGCGCGTTTCATGCTTCCGTACTGGAATCCGTACAGAGCTGACGGAAGTCTGGCCTCTATCAATGACGGTACATGGAACGGACAGGGACAGAACCCGCTTGAGTGGCTTGAGAACAATCCTCTCACATACAAGAAGTACAAGATGATCTCTACAGTGTACGCTGAACTGACGCTTTACAAGAATCTTCTGTTCAGGTCTCAGTTTGCTGTAGATTATTCACATACTACAGGCTTCAGCCAGTCTTTCCCTGATTACAAGCCGAATCTCGGCGAGGGATCTGCTGCCAGAAGTTCAGCGGACGGCCTCGGCCTTCATCTTACAAATACGCTGACATATCGTTTCGATATCGACAACACACATGACTTCAACTTCCTCCTCGGACACGAGTGGCAGGACTATCATACAGAGTCGTTCAGCGTAAGCACAGCAGGTCAGACAAACTCAAAGCTGACCGACATTTCTACAGGTACCAGAGCTACTTCGTGGACCAGCACGTCTGCGTCTGATTATTCGCGTGTCTCTTTCTTCGGAAGAGGCGAGTACAATTATGCAGACCGCTATTATGCCGAGCTCTCGCTTCGTACCGACGGATCGTCAAGATTCGGTAAGAACAACCGTTGGGGACTTTTCGGAGCTGTAGGTTTCATGTGGAATCTCCGTAACGAGGACTTCATGTCAGGAACCCGTGATTGGCTCACATTGGCTCAGGCTGCCTTTAGTACAGGAACTTCCGGAAACTCGGAAATTCCTAATTATGAGCATCTTGCGCTCATTGGTGGCGGATCTGATTATATCGGAGACGCGGGTGTGGCTCCGATCCAGCCAGGAAACGAAGACCTTACATGGGAGAATACATGGACCACAAACCTTGCTCTGCATTTCGGTTTCTGGAACAGGCTCAATGTAGATCTCGAACTCTACAACAAGAAGACGACTGACATGCTCATGTCCGTTCCGCTCGCTTATTCTCAGTCAAACGGATACGGCTACAAGTGGTCGAATGTCGGTGCGATGGTGAACAGGGGAGTCGAGCTCAATGTCAATGCTACGATCCTTCAGGTAAGGGATTTTGCGTGGAACATCAATGCTAATGTCGGTTATAACCACAACAGGCTTACGGAACTTTACAACGGTGTTGATGAGTATGAGACTTCAAATACAAGCACCAAGCTCGTTGTAGGACATCCTGTAGGTGAGTTCTACATCAACCGTTATGCTGGCGTAAACCCTGCAAACGGAGATGCTCTTTGGTACGACAAGGAAGGAAACATCACAAATGTCCTTCGTGATGAGGACAAGGTGACGATCGGCAAGACCTATCATGCACCTTGGCAGGGAGGTTTCGGTACAAGCCTTTCATGGAAGGGCCTCAACCTCAGCGCTCAGTTCAGCTGGGTAGGTGACCGTTGGATGCTCAACAATGACCGTTATTTCGACGAGTCGAACGGACGTTTCATGACATATAACCAGTCAAGCAGGCTTCTCAAGCGATGGAAGCAGCCGGGTGACATCACTGATATCCCTCGTCATGGAGTATATACAGAGTTTGACAGCAGACTTCTCGAGGATGCTTCATTCCTCCGTCTGAAGAACCTCATGCTCTCATACAACCTCCCTTCAGGCCTTCTGAAGAAGACAGGTTTCATCAGAGGCCTCAGAGTCTATGCTCAGGGACAAAACCTCTTGACCTTCACCAACTTCTCCGGTCTGGATCCGGAAGGTGTGAACAATGTATATGCGGCACAGTATCCTATGTCGCGTCAGTATACCTTCGGACTTGACCTTATGTTCTAAAGAATGAAAACGATGAAGAATATATATATGAAACTTTTGAAGTCGGCGGCAGTGATTGCCGTAGCCTTCAGCATGACTTCATGCCTGGAGAAGCTTCCAGGAGACTACATTCTCGAGGAGGAAGGCATGAAGAATCTTTCAGATGCCGAGCAGACTCTTACAGGTATCTATACCGCATACATGAGCAGCGCTCTTTACAGCGGTTATCTGACTCTCTGTCCGGATATCCAGGCTGACTTCGTATATGCCGTACAGGGTAATACCAACCAGTTCGGTACGCATTGGCTTTGGGACATCCGTTCTACCAATTCTGAGGTCGAGTCTGTGTATGCAGCCCTTTACAGAGTGATCGGACGATGCAACTTCTATCTTGATCAGGTCGAGGAACTCCGCAACAGCCTTACAGATGATGCCGAGATCCAGTACCTTGATTATTATACCGGCGAGGTGTATTGCGCAAGAGCTCTGGCATATTCAGAGCTCCTCAAGTGCTACTGCAAGGCTTATGACCCTGCGACAGCTGAGAGCGAGCTTGGAGTAGTCCTCGCGGATTCATACTTCGGTGAGAAGCCTGCAAGACGTGCAAGCCTCAAGGAGTCTTATGAGTTCGTCATTCGCGACCTCGAAAAGGCCGAAGAGATGCTTGATGAGGAGAATGATGGTTTTGATGCTCCATACTTCACAAACGCTTCAGCTCATGCGATCCATGCACGTGTAGCTCTTTACATGCAGGATTGGGATGCCGCGATCGAGCATTCTACAGTGCTTATCGATTCTGATGCATTCATGCTTGCGACTGCAAGAAGCTATGCTACCGATACTCAGACATTCCTCCAGTATCTTTGGACAAACGATACTTCATATGAGAACATCTGGAGAATCGGCTATACCGCGACGTCATACGGAGGAGCTCAGGGCTCGGTTTTCCTGAACTTCACAACCGATTATACATATTACTATCCGGATTATGTACCTGCTCAGTGGGTTCTTGACCTCTATGACTCGGGTGACATGAGATACAATGCGTATTTTGCTAACGCCAAGACAGGATATCCACATCAGCTGACATGGCCTCTTCTTGTCAAGTACTATGGAAATGAGGGACTTATGCAGAACCTTATCTATCATGTCAACATGCCGAAGCCTCTCCGTCTTGCAGAGCAGTATCTCATCCGTGCGGAGGCATATTGCCAGAAGACAAACTATTCTTCTGCATCAGCTGACCTTTCAGCTTTGCGCGAGAGCAGATTCTCAGCCGGAGGAACAATTTCAGTAAACGCCGGCAACTGGCAGCAGACAATCTCTGACGAGAGAGTCCGTGAGCTTTATATGGAAGGATTCCGTCTCCATGACCTCAAGCGTTGGGGCAAGGGCTTCGAGCGTACTCCGCAGTCTCAGACCCAGTCGGAGGGAAGCTCGCTCAAGATCGAGGCTGGAGACCCTCTCTTTGTATGGCCTATCCCGAACCATGAGATTGTATCTCCAGGTTCCCAGATCCAGCCTAATGAAAGCAACAGATAAAGACATTGATATATGAAGCATATTTTAAGATATATTGCAATCCCTTTCCTTGCCGCGCTTTCTGTGGCTTGCCAGGAAAGATATGTGACATATGACGATGCGGAGTATGTCATGTTCGCCGACACGCTTGCGACCTATCCGGTGCAGGCGGATGTTGAGTATTTCAGCATTCCTGTCGTGTCTACAGTGATCAAGGACTATGACCGTACTTTCGGTGTCGAGATCATAGACAAGACAAGCAATGCGATAGAGAACTATCATTATCGTCTCCAGTCAAATACCGTGACAATCAAGGCCGGCGAGAATCGCGCTGACGTGCTTGTACACGGATATTATGACAATATAGAGGCGACTGATTCGCTCGGTTTCACTCTTCAGCTTGTAATGGACGAGGAGCTTGAAATGCCGCTTTACGGCAAGCAGTCCAAGGCCGTTCTCATGAAGAGCTGTCCTTTCGACATCAATAATTTCACAGGCTACTGTGTGCTTACCTCAATGTTCCTCTATGACTACAGCATCACCGGCTCATATCAGAGGCTTGTATACACTGAGAAGCACCCTACCGAGGAGAACATGATCATCTGTCGTGATATGTTCAATGAGGGATATGACCTGACTTTGACCTTCCATCCGGAGGACCCTATGAAACCTTTTGTGACAATGGATCCGGATCAGGTTGCCAGCGACGAGGGGTCGTTCTTCGGTACAAATCACGGAGACGGAAAGATTCTTGTGACCAACAGCCCTCTCTATGATTCGATTTTCTATCCATGCGGAAACTACCTCTATCTTTGGATGGAAATGTATGTGGAAAATCTGGGTGTTCCGATCGGAACCGTAGGACATTTCTACAACGTCATGGAGTGGATCAGTGATGAAGAAGCTGAACGTCTCAAGAGAGAGTCAGGTATGTAAACGACTTAAACGAAAGAAACAATGAAAAATATGAATACATTCAGATCGCTTTTAGTCCTTTTGGCCGGACTGCTTATGCTTGCTGTTGCCTGCAAGCCTGAACCGCAGGTAAATGTCACTCCTGTCTTCCCTGATCTCGTTCAGGATAACAACGTGGCCCCAGGCAGCACAATGACTTTGACTTTTGATGCCAATGCAGATTGGGAAGTGTCTGTGCCATCAGAGAATCTCCAGTGGTTCTGGATCAAGGACGGATCATTCAAGATAGACAAGGTTTCGGGCAAGGTGACTCCGGGTGAGAAATCCCCTGTAACCGTGCAGATCGGTGTTTCCGAGACTGAAGAATTCGATACAAACCGTTCATGCGACGTTACCCTTACAATGGGCGGAGAGTCAAGAGTCATAGCAAAGTACATGCGTCCTGCAAAGGCCAGAGCGATAGCGGTTTATGTCGCTAAGGTCGAGGACGGAGCATTTGTAAAGGAGGGAGACGCGTATGTGTATGAGGCTGCTGAGGCTGTTTCGTCGGCTCTTCTCTGGTCAGATGAGGATAAGGATTTCAGACTTCCTGTAAGGGTCGAGGCAAACTGCAGCTGGACTATGGATCTCCCTGAGTGGGTTGATGCCAATGTTCCGGAATCAACTGTAGGCATCGTGGAGTTTGTGCTCACCGGAGCGTCGCTTGACGATGCTTCAGGCAAGATCGCCTTCAAGGATGGCGGCGAGACCCTCAAGGAGCTTGAGGTCAGCATCCCTTCATGCCGTGAGATGGCTGTATACGCTGTTCAGCTTGATGATAACGGAGAGTTCATGTTTACAGATGAGGGAACATATCAGTATACAGAGGAGCCTGTAAATGCTGCCACTCTTGTATGGCCGGGAAGTGATTTCAGACTTCCGGTAATGGTGGAGGCAAAATGTGACTGGACTCTCGAAGGACCGTCATGGCTCAGCGCCTCTGTCAGCGGCGAGACAGCTGGAAAGATCGAGTTCAACCTTCAGGGCGTCCCTTCTGAATATCCTCTTGAAGAGACATCTGATGTGCTTAAGTTCTGCTTTGCAGGAGAGACCATCTATGAGCTCATGGTGACTATCCCAGCTTCCAAGACTCTCAGCAGCTATTCTATGGACATGTCTCTTACCGAGCTCTGCTTCAGCTACATGGGTAAAGTGAAGAATTCTACTGGATTCAGCTCTGCAGCAGCCACAGGACGAGTATTCGGACATTCGACAACAGATGTGTTTGCAGTTGAGATGGTTGCTGGAAAGCCTTCAGGAAAAGCTCCGGAGTGGCTTATGATCGAGATGACTGCATATGACTCGTCAAAGGATGCTGATGTGCTTCAGTCAAGAAGCTTCAGCGTGACTGTTCAGGAAAACACTTCTGATGAGGAACGTCATGCATATCTTTTCTTCAACAGAGGATATGACTGGCCGGAGACATCGGATCTTTTCGATGCTTCAGGAAGCGTGAAGGAGGAATATGCCCAGTATGCACTTCCTGTAGTGCAGTATGGAAAGAACATGCCGTATATCACCATGTCTGCTTCAGAAGAGACAATGGCAACATCCGGAGCTAAGTTCGAGAACCTTACCGGATCGAAGATGAAGCTTCTCCAGAAGTATTTCGGTACTACAGACCATGTCTATACGCTTACCTATAATAATATATATGCAAGCGACAATGCTCAGATGTATTTCGCCGTTCCATATGCTTCATATAAGGTATATGATTCGTCGAGAACTGAAAAGACTTCAGACAGCTCATTCTGGATCAGATTCCACGAGCTTTCAGAGACCTTGACATACGGAGCGGTAGGAATGTATGATAGGGAAGAGGCTGTTGTGCCGACATCTTCTACAACAGGTTATGTGGTGTTCTACGACGCCGAGGGCAAGACTCTGGCTATCGTCGAGACAATTTTCGATCCGTCGAAGGTCATCGGTGAGGCTGCCAAGATCGAGTTCATCGGAGAATCTGCCATGTATGCAGAGATGGTAGGAGCTACATTGGAGGAAGTTACTGAAGGATCGCTCTTTGATCAGTACAAGGAGTACGGAGCACCGATCTATCACCTTACATACCGTATGATGGGCATGCCTATGAGAATATCTATCCCTGCGACAGCAGTGATGTACTCTCCTAACCCTTATATGAAGCGTAATATCTTCAGAGTCAACAATCTGAATTATGATGAGACTGTCGGCAGATTTGATTTCATCGAAGGTGGTGTCGACATCTATATGAGCCTTGAAGAGGGATCGACTTCGACATATGAGCGCGGAAACATCCTGTTCTACAATGCGGACAACAATGTGGTGCTGGCCCTTGTATGTACTTTGGATCTTACCGAATAATTGTGGTATAAGAAAAAGAATATAGACACATATGAAATTTTTAAAGAATTCCATACTTTGGGCAGTGGCCCTGATCTCAGCCTTCGCAGTCTTCGGATGCGCGAAGGTCGAGGAGATAGGCAGCTACGACCATGATTATGGACATGTTCAGTTCAAGCTGTACAAGGAGGCTTCATACCCTGGTACAAGGGCCGCTCAGCTTGATTATCTCAAGGATGTAGCCAAGCTAAAGGTTACATTGAGGTTTGAAGAGAACCTGATCTCACAGACTCTTGTGATGAGCGCTGCCAATGATGAGGCGGCGGAGTTCGGTCTCCGAAGCGATAAGCTTAAGCTTCTTGCCGGTGATTATCAGGTACTTACATTCGCTCTTTACAATAAGGTTGACGAAGTTGTGTATGAGGGTACTCCTGCTGGAGAACATGCTTCGTTCTCGGTTGTGCCGGGAGGACTCAGCGTACATGATCTGCTTGCAGATGTGGTTCAGCGTGGAAAGGTCAGATTCACCCTCAGAAAGGATATGTCCGACTTCAAGGATACCCCTTCGACAAGAGCTTCGGAGAGAGAGTACACATTTGATGAAATCAGTTATGTGAGCGTGTCTGTCAAGACAGGTAATACGACTACCGAGTTCGAGATGCTGCCTGCAAGCTTCGATGTCCATTTCCTTGAGAACGACGATCCTACTGATGGATATCAGACATCTTCTTGTGCATGTGATACTCTCCTTACACTCAGGGCCGGTGATTACCAGGTGGTTTCTTACTCTGTGTATGACGACGGAAAGAGACTTCTCGAGGTTTCATCTGACGTTTCGAAGGCTGTGTTTACAGTAGAAGATAACAAGGTTACAGATGCCGACGTGCCGGTGAAGCTTCACGAAAGCGACGAGTACATCAAGGACTATTATGCTCTTTATGAAATATGGAAGTCGCTTAACGGTCCGGAGTGGTATTATGTCGGCGAGGATCATCCGCGCGGATGCAACTGGGACTTCAACAAGGATCCTGACCTCTGGGGCGACCAGCCGGGCGTATCGCTTCATTCGAACGGACGAGTGGCATTGATCAACCTCAGTGAATTTGGATTCCATGGACATATGTCTCCAGCCCTTGGACAGCTTACACAGCTTGTGGAGCTTTACCTTGGAAACCACAATGACGGAAACCTCATAACATATGACCCTACTGTGCAGCCGGGCAAGGGTACTGCGCGCCGTATGGAAAGACATAAGGAGTACATGGCGGCGGCGCGTACTGTGACTCAGGTATCTGAGCCGATTGCAAGAGCGCTTGCGGAGAACGGCATTTCCATCCCGGAGATGTCTATGTATGAGTCCATGCAGGAGGATGACATCATCGAGAAGGGTACAGGAAAGATGAGGATCAAGCCTATGGATATGATTTCCGGCAAGATCAATAACGGTCTCAAGAGCCTTCCTAAGGAAATCGGAAACCTTACCAACCTCGAGCAGCTTTTCATCGCCAACAGTGAGATTGAGGAGCTTCCTGATGAGGTCGCAAACCTTATCTCATGTACAGATGTGGAGCTTTATAACTGTCCTAAGATGACCAAGTTCCCTATGGCCTTGACCAGAATGCCTAATGTCGCATTGATGAATCTTGCCAACAACAGGCAGTGGAGCTCTGAGGAAGTGCTGAAGGGATTCAAGGGACTTGCGACAGGTCCTTCAAGGGAGAAGATCCAGCTTCTTTATTTCAATGAAAATAATCTTGAGGTTGTTCCGAAAGAAATAAAGAACATGAAGAAGCTCGGAATGATCGACTTCACATCCAACAGGATCCATACTATCGAAGAGGCATGGGGCAACGACATTAAGCCTGTACAGATCTATTTCGACAACAACAGACTTTCCGAGTTCCCTGTGGATGAGCATGGTGTGTTCTGCTATATGGAAGATGCTGAGACATTCTCTGTAAGGAACAACAACTTCACGCAGTTCCCGAACATTTTTGACGCAGAGTCCATGTTTGCGATCGTGTCGATTGACTTCTCATACAACCATATCAGCTCGTTCCCTGAGGACTTCCGCGGTGTGTTTGTACAGACATTGACGATTACGAACAATCCGGAACTTACAAAGTATCCTATAGAACTTGCGAAGTCGAACTCGAAGGTGATGAACATAAACTTCCGAGGCTGCAACATCAGCGAAATCCCTGAAGGATCATTCGACTATGAGAATGCCATCCAGCTTTCGTCATTTGACTTCTCATACAATGACCTCAAGGAGCTCCCATGGGAGATGCATGCCGGAAACATGCCGTACCTTTATGGTGTGGAACTGTCATACAACAAGTTCTCTAAGTTCCCTTGGGGACCACTGGACAGCCAGTATCTGACAGTGTTCGCCATCAGAGGACAGCGTGATGAGAATGGTGAAAGATGCCTCTCTGAGTGGCCTACAGGCATATATCAGCATAGAGGTCTCCGCGGATTCTATATCGGATCCAACAACCTCGGCAAGATTGAGGATACCATTTCGACCATCTGCTATTACCTCGACATCAGCGACAATCCTGAAATCATCTTTGATGCTTCGGATATCTGCTATGCTATCTATCAGGGAGCGTATGTCCTGATCTATGACAAGACTCAGGATATCAGAAACTGTGACATCTTATTCTAACAGGAGGGACTTATATGAAAATGAACAGAATCATATTTGCAGCGGCTGCCGTGGCTTTGGCAGCTTCATGTGTGCCGACTCCTGAGATTGAGTTTGGTATAGATACAGACAAGATAGAAATCGGCCCTGCCGGCGGTCAGAAGAAGATAAGCGTGAGTTCTTCCGGTGATTGGGTGGCGATGACAGAGTCTCCATGGATTACAGTGTCTCCTGCAAACGGAAGGGGATCGGTGGAGTGCTCGATCAGCATAGACTCGGCTCTTGTGGCTGAGCCTCGTACTGGTACAGTACGTATCCATAATCTCGATACAGACGAGAATATGGACTTCTCTATACTTCAGGAAGGATTTGAATACCAGATCGTTCCGAATAAGTCGCAGGTCAATGTCGATGACTTCGCGGCTTATGAATCAAGATTTTTCGAGGTCAAGGTAAAGTCAAACGTTGACTTTGATGTGGTTCTCCCTGAGGGAGCGGAGAACTGGCTTTCTTACAAGAAGTCAGAGATCAATCTTGACAGAGGAGCAAGACCTCGCGAGACAAAGGTACGATTTGACTGGAGGGTGAACTCAAGAGATGTGGAAAGAATCGCGGATGTGACTTTCGTTCCAAAGAAGGATGTCGCCATGTCTGTTAACGAGGGTGTGAAGGTCGTTCAGAAAGCGGCTCTTCCAATCCCTGTCGGTACTCCGGCCGGTGACTCCCTTGCCATACTTGCTGTAAGCCGTGCTCTGAACTGCTATAACGAGTATGAGACCTCTGAGAAGATGGAGCATTGGCAGAATGTAAAGATCTGGAAGGACGGTCCGGACAAGGGACGCGTGAGATATGTGCAGTTCTTCATGTTCCAGACAAAGGAAGAGATTCCGTTCGAGATCCAGTACCTTACTGCAGCAGAGGAAATCGTTATCTATTCAAATGCAAACCACTTCCTCCGCAGTCTCGATACAGGAGAGCATATCACAAAGCTTACGAACCTCAAGAGGCTTACAATCGGTGCATATGGTCTTACAACCCTGCATCCGGATTTCGTGAACCTCAAGAATCTCGAGTATCTGGATCTTGGTTCGAACTGTTTCCAGACTATTCCTGATATTCTTACTCCTGAGAACTTCCCTAATCTTCATGCTCTTGTGATGAGCGCGAACCAGCGTCATACGATCTATGACCTCAGCAATGATATAAGGGAGAATATCGGAGGTTTCGTTGATGAACCTAAGTTCCCTGAAAGACTCCTCAAGTGGAACAATCTTGATACACTCAGACTTTCAGTGAATTATCTTCAGGGCGAGCTTCCTTCGATGTCGGATCATGAGAAGTGGACAAAGGAAGAGGTTCAGGCATGCGATACACTTCCGGATATCCTTATCGGACTTCCGAAGGTACTTCCGAATACCGACTTCTTCGCAATCAACTTCAACCGTCTGACCGGTGAGCTTCCTGACTGGCTTCTTTACCACCCTAAGCTCGACATCTGGTTTCCTTACTCGCTTGTGTTCTCTCAGGAAGGAAAGACCAAGGATGGACAGAATGCGGGTTTCAGCAATGAGCCGGTAAGCCTTGATTACTACTATCACCACTATAAGAACAAGAAGTACAACCCGAATAATACATCTCAGGAATAATGAATATCAGAAAAAGCATATATGTAATGGCGTCAGTCCTCATTGCAGGATTGACAGCATGTTCGGTGGATGGTCCTGTGACAGGTCCGGATACTGATGACCAGAAGATGCCTGAGATGGCAGAGGATGTGGTCGGTGGCGAACTTCTTGTCCGCTTTGACCCGCGTGTGAGCGATATTCTCGACAAGGCAGGGCTGACCAGAAGCGGAATCAATTCTCCGATGACACGTTCAGGTGTTCTCAGCGTTGATGAGATCCTTGATCTTGTCGACGGTTATCAGATCGAGAGAGTTTTCCCGGTAGACCTTCGCACAGAGGACAAGGCTCGCAAGGAAGGTCTTCATCTGTGGTACGTAGTGCGTTTCAGCAACGAGCATTCTGTAGCAGAAGTGGCAGCAGATCTTGCGAAGCTCGGTGAGGTAAGCAAGGTCGAGTACAACCGCACACTCAAGAGGGCTACGGAGAAGAAGGCAGTTCCTCTTACCAAAGAGAAACTTCAGGAGCTTGCCCCAAGAGCAGGCGTATTCAATGACCCGCTTCTTTCTGACCAGTGGCATATTATAAACGATGGAAACCTTCGTCCGACCAAGTTCGTCAAGGGAGCCGATGTCAACGTGGAGAAAGCGTGGGAACTTACTACAGGAGACCCTTCTATCATCGTGGCTGTCCTTGATGAGGGCGTAGATGTAGCGCATCCGGACCTCAAGGCAAGCATGTGGGTGAACGAGGATGAGATATGGAAGTCTCATGAGGATAATGACGGAAACGGATATGCAGGAGACGTCCATGGCTATAACTTCGTGCGAAAACATGGCGTGATCTCAACTGATGATCTGTATGATACAGGACATGGAAGCCATGTGGCAGGTGTGATTGCGGCAGTTAACAACAATGGTGTGGGTATCAGCTCGATTGCAGGTGGAAACGCTTCACAGCCAGGAGTGAAGATCATGTCGTGCCAGATATTCTCCGGCCAGTATGCAGGTACAGTTCTCGAAGAAGTACGTGCCATCAAGTATGCTGCCGACAACGGAGCTGTCATACTTCAGTGCAGCTGGGGCTACATCTCAGGCGCTGCCAATCCGTTTGAATGGACTCCTCAGTACTCGACAGACGAAGAGTGGGAATATTATAATGTACTTGAGAGAAAGGCTCTTGACTACTTCATCCACAACGCAGGTTCTCCTGACGGTGTGATCGAAGGCGGTCTTGCCATCTTCGCTGGTGGAAACGAAGCCGCTCCTGCAGCCAGCTACCCGGGAGCATATCCTGATTTCGTGGCAGTAGCTGCAACAGCAGGCGACTTTACCCCTGCCGTATACAGCAACTATGGTCCGGGAACGACAATCTCAGCTCCGGGCGGAGACCAGGATTACTATTGGGATTATGTCGATGAGGATCACAGGCTTGGTGAAATCGGATGTATCCTTTCGACCCTTCCTTTCCATGTGAGCGAAACCGGTTACGGATACATGGAGGGTACATCGATGGCATGTCCTCATGTTTCAGGAGTTGCAGCCCTTGGACTTTCATATGCTGCTAAGCTCAAGAAGCATTTCAAGGCAAAGGATTTCATTGAACTCCTTTATCAGACAGCGACTCCTATCGACCAGTATATGACAGGAATCAAGCAGTACAAGAAGTACATCATCGACCTTGAGGGTTCGTCACCTATGATGTCGTTTGACATGAAGTCGTTCAAGGGCGGAATGGGTCACGGACAGGTTAATGCCTATGCTCTTCTCAAGGCTGTTGAAGGAGCTGGAGTGGAAATGACATTCCCTAACATCTATGTCGCAGAGGGTGGACAGGCTACGGCGGTTCCTTCAATGTACATGGATGGAAGCAGCTTCAGCGTATCTGTAAGCGATACAAGCGTCGCTACAGCGGAAATCGTCGGCGGCAAAATGATCATCAAGGGCCTCAAGGCAGGTCAGACAGAGGCTTCTGTTACAGGAAGCAGGACTGACAAGTTCGTGATCACAGTCCGTGAGGGCGCAAAGGGCAACGGCTGGCTCTAGGAAATGAAGCTCGGCAGGCGCATATTGGCAGTATCAATCATTCTTTTGGCAGGAACGCCTGCGTTTTCGCAGCTCCGTATCTTGCCAAGGGAAAAGATCGAAAGTGTCGCAAATCCGCGTTTATCGCGTGATTCCGCGGCTCTGGCATTCGATACCAGACATATTGTGGCTGAGCCGATGAATGAGGATGATGCCCCGAAGACATTTGTCTACAGGTTTACGAATGCGGGCAAGGAGCCGCTAGTGATCAAGAGACTGGTTTCATCATGCTCGTGCGCGGCTGCTGTAGCTGTCAAGACGGAGATCGGGCCAGGGGAGTCTTCCCAGATAAGGGTGACATACAATCCCAAAGGCCATCCAGGCAGATTCGAGAGAAAGGTCTTTGTCTATACGGAAGGTGAAGACGACCCGGCGGCGATACTGAGGCTTTCAGTCGATGTCTCCAATGGAGCGGACATGTCCCGCGAATGGCCGGTGCAGATGGGCCCGATAAGGCTCAGAAGGCAGGAGGTGACGTTTGCAGAGGGTGTCAAGGCAGTAGAGAAGATGAGGTTTGTGAATCTGAGCGGAAAGCCGCTGACGCTTTCATGCGAGGAAGCCTTTCTTCCGGAATGTCTTTCTTTCAGGACGGATCCGGTGACGGTTGCAGACGGAGAAGAAGGACAGATAGTCATATCGTACGACCCTTCAGTTTCAGGCTCCCGGGAAACGATGAAAGTCATCCTCAAAGGCCTGGGACTGCCTCCGAGCAAGGCGACGATATCGGTAAGACTTACTCGGTAAGCGTCATTCCCGACTCGATCGGGAATCCACAAACAAAGAATAATAAAAAACAATTTATATGAACACATTCAAGAAAATAATGACGGCAGCTCTTGTCGCTCTCTCTTTCCTCGCAGTTTCATGCGACAGGAATGATACTTCCGAGCCGCAGGAGATCTATCTGGACGTCAATGCAAACAACATTTCAGGCAAGTGGGAGCTTGTGGAGTGGAATGGCGCGGCCTTGACTTCGGGTACATATGTCTTCCTTGACATGGTACGCAACGACAGGACATTCAAGATCTACCAGAACCTCGACAGCTTCGGCAATGTGCCTCATGTGGTATCAGGTTCATACTACCTTGAGACAGACCCTGAGCTTGGCGCGATCATCCGCGGTGCATATGACCACGATTCAGGAGATTGGGCCCACCGCTACATCATCAAGGACCTCACTGCGACCAAGATGACATGGGTAGCGAAGGACGACCCTGACTTCGTCCAGAAATATGTCAGAGTGGAATCTATTCCGGTGGAATAACCGGCATTCAGTCCCATTTATAACCAACAGTCCCCGGTCATTGGCCGGGGATTTGTGTAATGTCCAGGATCCAGTAGGCAAGGATTCCGGCAAGATATCCGATGCAGGCTATCCAGCTGAAGTGCTTCAGGTACCATCCGAATGATATCTTCTGCAGTCCCATCACAACGACTCCCGCAGCCGAACCTATGATGAGCATGCTGCCTCCGATGCCGCCGCTATATGCCAGCAGCTCCCAGAATTTTCCGTCGATTCCGTATAATTCTGCACCCGCTCCGCTTGGAATGACATCGTACATTCCCATGCAGCTCGCCACCAGCGGTACATTGTCCACAACAGCTGAAAGAAAACCGATGGCAGCTGTGACGATATATGGGTTGCCTCCTGATGTGCGGTCAAGAAAAGCTCCCGCCGATTTCAATATTCCTGTCTCAGAAAGTGCGGCTACGGTCGTGAGGATGCCGAGAAAGAAAAGTATGGTGCAGAGGTCTATCTTATGCATCAGTGCTGATACATCCGGTAGTTCAGCTGACGGGATATCCTTGTATTTCCTTTCCTTGAATATGAATTCGGTCACGACCCAAAGGATCGCGAGGATCAGCATTATGCCCATGAACGGAGGCAGTCCTGTCATGAATCTGAACACAGGGACGAAGAGCAGACCTCCGACACCGATGCAGAAGACGGTGATCTTTTCTTTTCGAGTGATGCCGACTTTTGCGCCCGTTCCGGCTTCATGTGGCCTTGGGGAAATCTCCAGCCTTCCTTTCAGGAGAAAACTGAGGATGGCGGCTGGTATCAGCACGGAGACAAGAGATGGAATCAGCAGCGAGCGGATGACTCCGAAAGTCGAGATGTTGCCTTTTACCCAAAGCATGATGGTGGTGACGTCTCCGATGGGGGAGAATGCTCCGCCGCTGTTGGCGCTGAGGATGACCATGGATGCATAAAACAGCTTGTCCTTTCTGTCTGACGTGAGTTTGTCTATGATCATCACCATTATTATGGCTGTGGTCATGTTGTCAAGGACAGCTGAAAGGAAGAATGTGATGAGTGTCAGCTTCCACAGCAGCCCGACCTTGCTTTTCGATACTAACTTTTCGCGTACGAAGTCGAAGCCGCCGTTTGTGTCCACAACCTCGACTATGACCATGGCTCCCAGAAGGAAGAAAAGGATTTCAGATGTCTCGCCGAGCGCTTTGGTGAAGGCGGAAACACTTTCCGCAGAGGCTCCGCATCCCATGTAATACAAGGTCCAGCTGAGTACGGCCATCAGAAGCGCCACTGCAGCCTTATTGACCTTTGTCCAGTTCTCCATCGCTATCAGCAGATATCCAGCAATGAAGATAAAGATTATAGCAGTCGTCATAATCCCCTTGTTTAAGTACGTTTGCCTGTTCTTTTCAAACGCTGCACCAAACAAGGTAGATCACTATGCAATTTAAATATTCGTCGAACCGGCCCTTTTCTGCTTACGGCTTCTGCGCCACCATCGGAACCAGCGGGCATAGATCGGGCCTAGAATACCTCCGGCAATTGCGGGGAGGATGAATGTGTAGAATATGTCCCAGAAATCCATGGCTTTCGGTATTTAAGGTTTCATTAACGTTTCATCAAGAGCATTTTTGCTGCTTCATATATCTCTCTGGCTGCATGTATCATGAGGATGATCATCATGCCTATTCCAAGGAAATCGTCGCTGTCGTTCACTTCATTCCACCATATTATGAGGACTATAAGCCATAGAGCTGCATCAGCGAATTTCAATGCCGGTATCCAGGCAGCAGGAGGGTTGTTTTCCCGTTTCCTCCAGATTCTGATGAGGCGGAAGAAAAACAGTCCCAGAAAGATCATCTGAAAGATCAGAGCTGTCTTACCTGCGGTTGAATCTGGACTTATGAATATTCCAAATCCGCATAGGCATCCGCTTATGGCTATAAGAATGCCGCATAATGGGTCTTCAATAATCCTTTTCATATCTGCTGCTTTTTGTTGTTCACGTCCTCGTCGATTTCCTTCAGGAGATTCAGGATGTAGATATTGATATTCGTGTCGTGTTCGTTAAGTCCCAGTTTCTTCCTTATGGCGCTGCTGGCGTTGTAGTAGCTCCGACTGTTGAGGTATGATACGATTTCCTTTCCTCTGAGGCCGATGGCATGCAGACAGCAATAACCTATTTCGAGGTCCGTGAGGCCTTTTTCTTTCAGGAAAATAAGGAAACGGGGATGTCCTATTGCAAATGACAAGCGGGTCGAATCTATGAATCCGTTTCTGTTGCTCATCAGCTTCTCCAGTTCGTTATAGGCCTGCTCCGAGCAGTTGCCGGATATGTATGCCGTTATGAATCCATTCAGAACATTCAGGCGCTCCTCCAGAAGGTTGCGCATGTCTTCGCTCATGGCGCCTTCTTCTTTCATGCCTGAAATCATCTCCTTCTCCTCCTGTACCTCATTGTACATGGCCATGTACTTTTCCTTCTCCTTCTCCAGCTTCTCGATGTCCCTCTTCAGCCATTTGTTCTTGATCTCAGCCTTCCTTTTCGCTATGGCGATCTTGTCCACTATCACTGACGCTACGATGATCGTAAGGAAGATTACGGTCAGCATCATGCTTCTGGTGTTCCTCTCTTCTTCGAGAACCCTTTCTTTGATTTCCTGTTCCAGCATCTCTATGTATGCTGTCGTATCTTCAGCCATGCTGATGTCAGGCCTTTCATGACTTTCCATTTTCTTAGAGCAGCCCAAGAGCAGGCTTGCTGACAGTAATATGACAAAAAATCGTTTCATGATCTTCGGTTTTCTGACTGCGAATATATGCAGAAAAATCCTCACCACGAAAAATATAGTTTCATGCTCCCGGGTGGAGTGTAAACGTTTGATGGATAGAGTGTTGCATGATATGCGTGCTGGCCCGTGACCGGCACGCATTTTCGCTAAGTCGCTGATAATCAGTGCGATGTTCTCCACCGGTGTGAAAGTCTGCGTGGGGCTATGATACGAAAAAAGGACGATTCCGTGAAGAACCGTCCTTTTCTATTTGATGCGGATCAGTCTTACTGCTCGTCAACGCCCTGGTCGTCAGCACCGCCCTGAGGACCTGCCTGGCCATTGAACGGACCCTGTGCGCCTGGCTGAGGGCCGGCCTGAGCTGCCTTCGCCATGTCCTCTGAAGCTGCATGCCATGCTGCCTCGAGCTCTGCGTTGTACTTGTCGATGTCTGCGAGGTTCTGAGCCTTTACCGCCTCCTTGAGTGAGTTCATCGCGTTCTCGATCGCTGTCTTCTTCTCTGCAGGGATCTTGTCGCCGTACTCCTTGAGGTTCTTCTCAGTCTGGAAGCACATTGCGTCAGCGTTGTTGATCTTGTCGATGCGCTCCTTCTCAGCCTTGTCGGCAGCCTCGTTAGCCTTGGCCTCGTCTCTCATTCGCTGTATCTCAGCATCGGAAAGTCCTGATGATGCCTCGATACGGATGTTCTGCTCCTTGCCGGT
>JAFYME010000005.1 GCA_017556765.1 Bacteroidales bacterium | reverse complement strand
TCCTTCACGAGCCCTGACGGCAGGATTCAGGTCGTTGTGAACGACGATGCCGGTAAGCCGACCTACAGCGTAAACTATGACGGAAACGCATTCATCCTTCCGTCGCCTCTGGGACTCAACACTAGTATGGGCGAATATGTGTCTGAGATGACATTGCTTCCTGAAAAAGAGGCTCCGAAGCTCATCCAGGAGCAGTACAGCGTCAAGACCATCAAGCAGAGCAAGGTGGACTACAAGGCTACGGAGGCAGTATTCACTTTCGCTAAGGAGGACAGGCCTGTATTTGACGTGATCTTCCGCGTGTCTGACCGCGATGTGGCTTTCAGATACATGATGTATCCGCAGAGAGACAAACGTTCTGCCGTGATCTTCAGCGAGGCAACAGGCTTCCAGCTTTCAACGTCTGCAACATCTTTCCTCTGCCCTCAGGTAAAGCCGGGAGGCGGATTTGCAGGTACATACCCAAGCTACGAGACAGGATATACATTGGATGAGCCTGTAGGAAAGAACGGTTGGGGAGAGGGCTACACATTCCCATGTCTCTTCAAAAACGAGGACAAGGGATGGATCCTCATCTCTGAGACAGGCGTAAGCAGCGCATATTGCGCAAGCCGTCTCCTCGGACATGAGGGCGGCCTCTATACAATCGGATTCCCACAGGAAGGCGAGAACAACGGTAACGGTTCTGCATTCGCGGGTATTCCTCTTCCGGGCTATACAGCTTGGCGTACGATCACCCTCGGCAGCACTCTTGCGCCTATCATGGAGACAACGGTTCCTTTCGACGTTGTAGAACCTCTCTACGAAGCTTCCAAGGACTATATCTATGGCGCAGGTTCATGGAGCTGGATCATCGGAATGGACGGAAGCACTGTCTATGACGTACAGAAGCAGTACATCGACTTTACAGCTGAGATGGGCTACCAGACAGTCCTGATCGACGCTCTCTGGGACACTCAGATCGGCCGCGACAAGATCGCTGACCTCGCCGCTTATGCCAAGAGCAAGGGAGTTGCGATCTTCTTGTGGTACAACTCAAACGGTTATTGGAACAATGCTCCGCAGAGCCCTAAGGGCATCATGGACAATACAATAGCACGTCGTCGCGAGATGGCATGGATGCAGAGCATCGGTATCAGAGGTATCAAGGTGGACTTCTTCGGAGGTGACAAGCAGGAGACCATCAAGCTTTATGAGGACATTATGGCCGATGCCAACGATTATGGAATCCTTTGCGTGTTCCACGGATGTACACTCCCTAGAGGATGGGAGAGGATGTATCCTAATTATGCGTCTAGTGAGGCAGTTCTTGCCAGTGAGAACTTGAATTTCAATCAGGGAGCATGTGACAATGAGGCATTCAACGCTACAATCCATCCGTTCATCCGCAACACGGTCGGCAGCATGGATTTCGGCGGCAGCGCATTGAACAAGTATTACAATTCGAGAAATGCTCCGCGCGGAAGCCAGCGTCGCACTTCTGATGTCTTCGCTCTCGCGACAGCCGTTATGTTCCAGAGCCCGGTTCAGCACTTCGCTCTCGCACCGAACAACCTTACAGACGCTCCTGCATGGGCGATCGATTTCATGAAGAAGGTTCCTACTCTCTGGGATGAGGTGAAGTACATCGACGGATACCCCGGCAAGTACGTGATCATGGCACGTCGTCATGGAGATACATGGTACGTTGTCGGTATCAATGCTCAGAAGGAGACTCTCAAGGTCGAGGTAGAGCTCCCTATGTTCGAGCAGGGTGATGTCGTGAAGCTCTATTCCGATGACAAGGATCTCAACGGTTCTCTCACCGATCTCAAGATCAAGAAGAACGGCAAGGTAAAGATCGAGATCCCTTGTAACGGCGGAATTGTAATGGAAAAATAATATCTTTTAAAAGTCTGATTGTCAGATAACCTCACGTGGCAGGATTGAATCTCCGCTGCGTGAGGTTTTTTTGATTTATAATTTAATTGCACGCAGTATTTTGATAGAAATGTCGTCTATTATATATAATCGAGTAGATTTCCGATGGACAGAATCAAATTTACCGCAGTCATGTTGACTGCTCTGATGCTGGCTCTTTCTTCATGTGTGCGTGATGTTATAATGGATGCGGAAGAGAGACCGACCGTAGTCGTGGAATGCATCCTGACTAACAGTGCTATGCAGGAGCTGCATCTGAACTTTACAAAAGGGGCATCGAAAGCGGAGGCCGAACCGCTGACCGAGGCTGTTGCGACTTTGATTGATCTTACCGCCGGGAAGACTGTAGGGGATTTCGAAAAAGCCTCCGGAGACCTCTGGACTCTCGATTATTCCCCTGTCAGCAATCATCGTTACCGTCTGGAGGTCCAGGTTCCGGGATATGATCTGATATATGCGGAAGACACAATGCCTGAGAGCCTTTACGTATACTCATTTACATGGACTGAAAATATTCTGGATAATGCGTGGGGGCTACCTGTTCCTAGTTTCAGGAATAATTCTTTCTGTGCCGGTACCATCTTCAGTTTCGAATCTCTTCCGAAATATACTCTGATATACGGAATGAACTATAACACGAAGACAGATAGACATGAGATTGCAGACGAAATATTCACTAATCTGCCTGTTGTAGATAATTTCAATATTACCAGTGATGTATATTTTCCGGAAATTGTAAAATGGGAGGAGGATCTATATGTGTCTTGCGATGCAGTCAAGTCACTTTATGCTGACCTCAAAGGCGTTCCAAAGCACAAGCAGTATCTATTGCTGAACAAGGAAGAATTATCCGATCATCTTTTCCAATTTATGGATCAGGAAGCGTACGGTGGCTACGATTTTATGGTGTTCGGAAGTTTTACCGGTGACTGGTACTGGAGCCATAGCAGTATGCAGCAAGATTTCGGAAAACCATTGCCGACAGAAGGCTACCTTATGTTTGAATCCTTGTCCGACAATTATCTGGCATATATCAGGGATGCCATACATTTCATGCAGCTGAAGGAGTCTACTGACATGACTACGATTTATCTGAGAGATAACATATATACAAATGTAGTCGGCGGTCGCGGAATATTTGCAGCTACATTCAAACAGCTACAGCAATGTGCCAATACATTCAGAACAGGTATTCTTGAAGATAGCTTTTCAGCTTACGGAATTATAGCTGATGAAGAGGAATATAACTTTTCTGATAACGAGCCGTATGAATACCCTTTGTGGGGTGCCGATGGTGATATATATAAATAATATTCAAATATCTGCGCAGTAGTTCTCTCCGTCTTGAGTTATATATATGAATAGTTACCTTATATATGAATAGAATTCTCATATACATTTCATGTCTGATCTTGATACTGCTTTGTACCATGACTTCATGTGTCAGGGATGTGATACTTGATGCAGAGGAAAAGCCGACAGTAGTTGTAGAGTGTGTTCTGTCGAATGAAGAGATCCAGGAGCTTCGACTGAACTTTACAAAAGGTGCGTCAAAGGATGAAGCAGAACCTCTGACAGATGCTGTTGCGACTTTGATTGACCTTACGGAAGGTAAGACCGTCGGCGAGTTTGTCAGAAGTACCGGAGACCTGTGGACCCTGGATTACTCGGCTGTTCCCGATCATGGATATCGCATCGAAATACAGGTTCCCGGATACGATCTGATCTATGCGGAGGATACCATGCCTCAGTTGCCGGAAATTACTGAAAGGCATAGGGGCGAGCCAAAGGTGGAAATTGATCAGGACAATCCCTGGAGCAGTACGCCGATACTCGTACAATACGATGGATATATGGCCATCACTGAGGAAGAAAGGGAGGAGGGAGCTGTGGAATATCTTACCGAGAAATACGGATACCATGAGCTGTGGGGTTCATATTACTACATCAAATCCGCTCCTGATGCGTTTCTCATATATGGAATGAACTATAATGAGGCTACAGGACAACATGAAATGGCAGGATCAATATGTACTGACCATCCTTCAGCAGAATCGTTCAATCTTACAGGAGACATTTATCAACCTGATATCTATGTCCTTGAGGAAACACGTCATTTTGTTCTGCATCATAAACTTCAAGGCGCATCACTATATGATAAATTCCTATGCATCTCTGCCGGTGCTGAGAAAGCCGAGAAATACTTCATTCTTTCAGGAAGCTTTACCGGCAAATGGTACGACGTCAATAACAGGATTGAAGAAGACAGGGAACCCTATGAAGATGAGGGATTTCTGGTCGTTATGGCCATTTCCGACAATTACAGGCATTATCTGAGAGAAGCATGTAATTTTATTGATATAAAGGAAAGTACAGACATGTCTGCCATATATTTAAGAGACAATATTTACTCTAACATAAAAGGTGGAGCAGGAATTTTCGCAGCTTCTGTCAGTGACGAATTGCAATGGGCAAACCGATATACTGAGATCGGCAGCGATTATTATCACTCTTCTCCGGGAATCAATGATCCGTGGACAGATTCAATTTTTGAATATGATTGGTAAAGACAGAACCTTATGAACAGACTGATAATCCTGACAGCTATGGCAATGCTGCTATGCGCATTTACTGTTTCAGGACAGATTACAGAGCAGCATGACACTCTCGAGGCGGCTGTGAAGACCGACAGCAGGAGGGTAGCGGAGGCTATCGGACGAGTGAGTACGGATCTTGATGGAGTCCGCAGGGTCATCTCGCCTCTTGGCGAAGGAGACCCTATACGCTGGGCTCAGGGACTGCCGGGTGTGAGTACCGGTGCCGACGGAACGACAGCGTTCTATGTCCGCGGAGGTAACATGGGCAATAACCTCATCACCCTCGACGGTGTTCCTGTTTATGGTTATTCGCATCTTCTGGGTCTGACGACTATCATCCCTCAGGATGTGATGTCCGTGGCGACTCTCCTGAAGGGCGGTTTCGATGGCGGCAGCTCGAACTTCACTGCCGGTCATCTCGCGATAACCACCAGGGATCCTGATATGGAGAAGTTCAGGATGAGCGCGGCTATGAACAATTTCCTCGCTAGCGTGAGCCTTGAGACTCCGATCAGCGAGAAGATGTCCTTCATGTTTTCTGGAAGAATCTCTCCTCTTGCTTGGGAATACAAAGCCATACAGGGCATGCTTCCTGACCTTCTGGGCGGCTTTGATGACTTCGAGGCAGGAGTGGGCGATCTCTACGGTAAGTTCCGCTGGCAGACAGGAAAGAGAAGCTACCTTAATGTGTCTTTCCTCGGCAGCATGGACGGCTATTCGTTTGGAACCATTACTGAGGATGAAAACGATATCCGATATCAGAACTCGGAAAAGATGGGCTGGAACAACATGATAGGTACTGTGAGCTGGCACCTCGACGGAGCGAGGTCGTTCATGGACTTCAGGGCTTCGGTGAACCGATATACAAGCTCTCAGGAGCAGCACAAGTACTATAGAGGCGTGATGAATGACCTGACCCTGAAGTCGTCTCTGACGGAGTACATGTTCAGCTTCGACAGGACCGAGTCCATGTTCAAGGCGTTCAAGATTGACTATGGTACCAAGTTCAGGATCGCGGAGTTTGCCCCGGGACAGGTCGCTTCGCTGAACAACAGGTCGAACTCATTCCTTGGTACTGTTTATCTTCAGGGGCGCTATGACATAGAGGAAAAGTTGTCTTTGAGGGCGACAGCGAGAGGACATTATTACCGGAACATGAAGGATAATGCCATTCAGATCGCTCAGGAAAAGATAAAAGCAGGCAGATATGATTATGATGCGAGCGCTTCCCTGGAGTGGCATATCTTCAAGTATCTGTCCCTTGAGGCGACCTTCGACAGGATGGTGCAGTACTACCACACTCTGGAGGGCCTTCCTGTGGGATGGTCGCTCGACATGATCGTGCCTTCAGGCAGGGAGATCGTTCCGGAGGATGCACTGCAGGGAAACATCGGCCTTTCGAGCCAAATCGGAAAACATACCGTATCGGCTGGAGGATTCTACAAGGAGATGGACAATCTCGTCTATTACAAATACGCCCAGAGCCTCTTCAGCGGCGGAATGGCCAGCTGGGAGGAGGATGTTGACCTCGGCAAGGGAACCTCGTACGGAGCGGAGTTCCTGCATGAGTACGTCGGTAAGGACCTCTACACGAGAGTTTCATACACATGGTCGAAGACCAACAGGTTCGGCTTCCCGAATGTAAATGAGGGTGGTGAGTTCCACGCAAGGTTCGACAGGAGACATGTACTGAACGCCGTAGCGCAGTGGAAGGGCTTCAGTGCTGCGGTCAGCCTTCAGAGCGGCCACTGGGAGAACGGCGCTGCGGAGAATTATCCGATGCATGTACCTGGTGCAGAATGGATTGCAGACTATTTCTCAGGCGTGAACAACTACCATATGCCTACAGTATTCCGCCTCGACCTCGGCTACATGTTCTCGTTCAAGACCGGTAAGGTGAAGCATGACGTGAACGTCGGCCTTTGCAACGCTACGAACCACTTCAACCCGTTCATGCTCTACTTCGACGCTGCGACCGAAGGCTGGAAGATGATTGCCCTGCTTCCGATACTGCCGAATTTCAGCTATAGGATAAGTTTCTAAGTAATATCCTGTTGTGACCTTTGTGAAATTGGATAAATTTGTACGCAGTCTTTTCCTAGTAATGGTCACTTATAAGTAGACGCAGCTACAAATGCAATTTCATATGGACAGGATAAAAACGGCAGCAGTCATATTGTTTATACTGATGGTTACTCTTTCCTCATGCATTCGTGATTTGATAATGGATGCGAAGGAGAGACCTCAGGTTGTCGTTGTGTGTGTCCTGAGCGACGACCATGTTCAGACTCTGCAGCTTTCATTTACAAAGGGAGCTTCATTGGCAGAGGCTCCTGCATTGACTGAAGCAGTCGCTATGTTGTATGATGGAACCAAGGCTGTGGGGGAGTTCAATCGTGGTAGTGACGGAATATGGAGGCTTGAATATGCCGCAATCCCTGGCCATACGTACCGTCTGGAGGTACAGGTCCCGGGGTATGATCTGATATATGCTGAGCAGATGATGCCGGCAGAGCAAGCATATGTGGAAGTCCATTATTTCTGCAAACTGTCAGGTCATGTAGAGCCATGGTCTGGCTGGGTTACGGAAAAGGATCCGGCAGGTGACCATACATATAGAAGCTGGCCAGCAGACGAAGAACAGCCTGGATATGAGACCTTTTATCTGGCCGAATCCGCCTCTCCCATATGGATATGCGCCATGAACTACAATGAGGAGACAGCAAGCCATGAAGTTGCAGAATACATATGTACCGATGTGGAGGCAGAGAAAATCAATGTCACTGACGAGGTATATGAACCATTGAAAAAGGAGGTTCCTAATCCGTTTAAATTCAGCGGATATGATGCTGGTATGGCGGAAACTTTCTACAGCGCCCGTCAGATGGAACTTTATCCTACTCTTGCGGGGAAACCATTATACAAGTCTTATGTATGTATTCCGAAAGGACGTCATGTGTTTTCACTTTCCGGCAGTTTCAAGGGAATTGATTATTCCAAGAAGATGTCTTATGGCTCTCTGGTTGACGTCGTAACATATACTGAGACGAAGGGAGATCAAGAGGATGTGACTGAAACCAATGGATATATCCTTTTCACCACTCTCTCGGCAGATTATGAAAAGTATATGATGGAAGCCGCTAATTATCAGCAGATAATGGAGTCTTCTGATATCTCTACAATATATCTCCGCGACAATCTTTTCACAAACATTTCCGGTGGTGTCGGAATATTCGGGGCCCGGATATCGCGCAAATACCCATGGACTTCGTCATATACATAT
>JAFYME010000035.1 GCA_017556765.1 Bacteroidales bacterium | reverse complement strand
GCAAAGGTATCTTCAAAGATCACTATCATCGAGAAGCTCTTCGACGCTGTTGACAACATGATCATCGGTGGTGGTATGGTTTACACATTCAAGAAGGCTCAGGGCGGTAAGATCGGCCGTTCACTTTGTGAGGACGATCAGCTCCAGCTCGCTCTCGACACACTCAAGAAGGCTGAGGAGAAGGGTGTTAAGGTATACCTTTCTAAGGAGGTTGTCATCGCTGACGATTTCTCTAACGACGCAAATACAAAGATCTGCCTCAACACTGAGATTCCAGACGAGTGGGAGGGTATGGACGCAGCTCCTAGCACACTCGCTATGTGGGAGGAGGTTCTCATGAACTCAAAGACTATCCTCTGGAACGGTCCTGTAGGCGTATTTGAGATCCCTGCATTCGCAAAGGGTACAAACCGTATCGCTGAGATCCTTGCTAAGGCAACAGCTGAGAACGGCGCATTCACACTCGTAGGTGGTGGTGACTCTGTAGCAGCTGTTACTCAGATGGGTTACGCTGACAAGGTAAGCTACGTATCGACAGGTGGTGGCGCAATGCTCGAGTACCTCGAGGGCAAGGAGCTCCCAGGTATCGCTGCTATCCGCAAGTAATCACAGGATACAATGTCATAAAGAGGCTGGTGGATGATCATCGGCCTCTTTTTTTGTAGTTTTTATCAGTAATGCCCGTCTAATTGTTATCTTTGCAGACCTAAAATTATTGAGCATGTTTGAAACATTGGTGGTAAACTGGCATATGAATCCGGAGATATTCAGCATCGGACCTGTATCTCTGAGGTGGTATTCTTTGCTTTTCGTGTCGGGATTCGTTCTCGGATGGTTTATTTTCAGAGGATTCTTCAGAAGGGAAGGCGTTCCGGAAACATTGCTGGATCCGCTTCTCTATACCCTTCTCATAGGTACAATCGTAGGTGCCCGTCTGGGCCACTGCCTCTTCTATCAGCCGGATTATTATCTGGGCAGCTGGCAGGGCTTCACTGAAATCTTCATGCCTTGGAAGGGAGGCCTCGCCAGTCATGGAGGTACTATAGCCCTCTTTATCGCAATGTGGTGGTTTGCAAGGCATTACGGCAGGAAATACGACTTTGATTTCGTGTGGATTCTGGATCATCTTGCAATCGCTGTCTGTTTTGCCGCGACATTCATCCGCCTTGGAAACCTCTGCAATTCAGAGATCTACGGCGACGTCACAAACCTTCCATGGGGCTTCATCTTCGAGCTCCGCGGAGAGACCGAGCCTAAGCATCCGACACAGCTTTATGAAGCTCTCAGCTACTTCCTTCTCGGAGTATTCCAGATCCTGATGTACAAGTACAGGCTTCCGAAGCTCCACAGAGGATTCTTCATCGGAACATTCTTCATCGGATGTTTCGGAATGCGTTTCCTCATCGAGTTCATCAAGGAGCCGCAGGTGGGATTCGAGCAGGACATGGTCCTGAACATGGGACAGCTTCTCAGCATTCCGTTCATCATTCTGGGTATAGCCTTCCTTGTTTATGCCCATGTAAAGAAGCAGCCTGCGATGATCGTCCATCCGCAGAAAAAGAAGGCAGAGCCTACTCATTACGCTAAAAGCATATCCAAATAATGGAAAACAAAAGAATCGCCGAGGTCCTGGACTTCCTTGAGAAGCACGGCCTCGGCTATAAGCTTCATACGCATCCGCCGCTCCCTCCCATCGAGCTGGCGCTGGAATATTGGAAGGAGATCGACTCTACCCACTGCAAGAACCTCTTCTTCCGTAACCATAAAGGTAACCGCCACTATCTCGTGGTCTTCGAGTGCCATAAGGAGATGCAGATCCATTCCCTCGAGCACATGCTCAAGCAGGGCAAGCTTTCATTCGCCTCAGCCGAGCGCATGGAGCGATGTCTGGGCCTTCTGCCCGGTTCCGTATCGCCTCTGGGCCTGATACATGATCCTTATACTGAGGAACTTACAAAGGAACATTTTCCTAACGGACATAGAGTCAAGCTCTTCCTTGACAAGGATCTGAAGGATGCGGAAAGAGTAAGTTTCCACCCATGTGACAATACCGGAAGCGTAGTGCTCTCGAACGCGGATTTCATGAAATTCCTTGAGATCTGGGGAGGAGAGTACGAGTGGCTTGACGTTACTGCCGAAGTGTAAGCAGGGTCTTGCGAAGGTTCTGTCTGTACTTGAGCGGAGACAGTCCCGAGTGTTTCTTGAAGAATTTTCCAAATGATGACTGGTCGGCGAAAGACAGCTCTTCCGCGACCTGCTGTATTGTATTCTTAGGGTCTCTCAGAAGTCTTGCGGCGGCTTCAGCCCTCATTGCGGAGATTATGGTCCCTATCGTGACCCTGGTCTTGTCCTTGACTATGAGTGACAGGTATTGCTTTGATATACAGAGCTTTTCAGCATAGAATTCCACGGAAGTCTCCTTGTGCACGTGCTTTACCAGAAGCTCGGCAAAATCTTTCATGATACCGTCCGACCGTGACATATCCGTATGGTGAGACGGGATCCCCTTGCCATATCTTTTCCACATCATGTCCGCCATGTCTGTCAGGAGGATATAGAAATATGCATAGTTGATCTCCTCGGCAAAAAGATGGTCCTTGTCAGAAAGTGCCATGATCATGTTGCTTATGTCCCTTTTCAAGACAATGATGTCTTCCTTGTCGATGATTTCTCCTCCGAGGCTGTGGTCGATCCTGAACCTGAAGTCGAGCGGGAAGGGGTTTCTGTTCTGGAAGATGTCCTCGACCACACTCCTGTCGGTCGCCGTAGCCATTGCATGGAAATCCTTGTCATATCTGATCTCATAGATGTCTGACCATGTGGGAAGATTTATGTATGTGTTCTTTCCGAATGAAAATTTCTCCCCATTCATTATGATCTGGATATTCCCTTCCAGCACGATGATCACAAGGTGGTATTTGGGCCTGCGCGGCTTGCTGTATACTATGTGGTCTTCGCCTTTGATCTCACAAGCAAAGATATAGTCGTCTATGTAGCCGACCTTGATGACATTTTTCGCTCCGAACAGTACGGCCGGTTTCGGGCCTTTTGACTTTTTGTCGCTCATATTATTCCGTTTCTCGCCCAAAGATATACAAATTAGAATATATGACCAAAAGTATGTAATCTAAGACCAAAATTAAATGTCAATCGGCTTGAATTTTGTTGTATTTTTGCGCCTTGAAAATCAGTGTATTTAAAAGATGAAAAAAACAGTGGTAACAACAGTGATCGTCGCAGGAACCCTGCTGGCTTCATTCTCTGCTTCAGCTCAGTACAAAGCAAATGCCAACACAGAGGATGCGCCGAAGACAGAAGTCCAGACAATTCTGGAGGAGGCGGAGGCAGCTGAGACTCCCGTGATCATCACATTGGAACAGGCGCTCGAGATTGCCTTGAGCGAGAATGTGTCGGTGAAGGTAGCCGACATGGAGATTCAGAGGACCGGATATGCCAAGAAGGGCGCATATGCGGCTCTGTACCCGCAGATTGATGCGTCAGGTGCATACCAGAGAACCATCAAGAAGCAGGTTATGTATATGGACTTTGATATGAGTTCGCTTGGCGGAATGATGGGCGGCGGCGGTGAAGGCGGCGATACCGAGCTTCCTGACGGTGTCGAAATTCCGGACGGAGTAGAGATCCCGGATTCAGGATCATCTGCAGACAAAGGTTCGTCAAACGGTGGCGGAATGGAGGTCGGCCGTTGGAACACCTACAGCGCAGGTGTGACAGCTGCAATGCCTCTTGTGAACGCCCAGCTCTGGAAGAGCCTCAAGATTTCAGGACTCGATGTGGAGCTTGCGGTAGAGAAGGCACGCTCGTCACGTCTTGAGACAGTCACTCAGGTGAAGAACGCATACTTCGCCACTCTCATGGCAAAGGAAGCATTCAACGTGTACAAGGACGTCTATGAGAACGCAGTGAGAAACTACGAAGAGGCTCAGAAGAAGTTCGACGCAGAGAAGATTTCAGAGATGGAGCTTCTCAGGGCAAAGACTTCAGTAGCCAATGCAATTCCTAATGTATACAACGCGGAAAGCTCGATCATCCTTGCATTGTGGCAGCTCAAGGCTGTCCTCGGTGTCGACCTCGACATGAATCTTGATGTCGCAGGAAAGCTTGAGGACCATGCGCAGCAGATGTTCTACGATGTTCATCAGCACGATAGCGTCAGCCTCGACCGCAACACAACTATGAAGCAGCTCGCGATCCAGTCAGAGATGCTCGCGGAGACTATCAAGCTTCAGAAGTACGCGAACATTCCTTCGCTCGCTCTTGCATTCAACTTCAGCATGAATGCTATGACCAACGACTTCAACTTCAGCGAGTACCGCTGGACTCCATATTCATATGTGGGCCTCAGCCTCAACATTCCGATCTTCGCGGGAGGAAAGCGTTACAACCAGATCCGTCAGGCCAAGAATCAGTACCAGCAGGTACAGCTCCAGACTGAGAACACAGAGCGTCAGCTCAAGATCGCTATCCGTCAGAGCCTGACTACCATGGAGACAAACATGAAGAGCTACTATTCTGCTCAGGATGCCGTTGAGATGGCTGCAAAGGGCTACAGCATCGCCGAGAAGGCATATCAGGTAGGCCGCAGTACCCTCATCGAGCTCAATGACGCTCAGCTCGCTCTCACTCAGGCACAGCTCGCTCAGTCTCAGGCGATCTACAATTTCGTCATCGCCAAGTCTCAGCTTGAGCAGACTCTCGGTCAGGATTTCATCGAATAAATAAAAAGACAATCAATATGAAGACTATTTTCAGGACAATGTCCGTTGCGGCTGCTGTCGTGCTGGCAGTGAGCTGCGGCAATTCAAAAGGCAATAAGGCCGAGGTAGCTGTCGTAGAGACAGACCCTACTGTGGCCGTGACACAGGTATCGGTGCGTGAAGTGCCTCAGGAAGAGACATATACATCTACCATCCAGGCATATGTAAAGAACAACATCGCTCCTCAGACAGCGGGACGTATCAGCAGGATTCTTGTTGATGTAGGGGACAATGTGAAGAAGGGTCAGGTAGTGGCTGAGATGGACCAGACACAGCTTGCTCAGATCGAGCTCCAGCTCAAGAACAACGAGACAGAGTACAACCGTCTCAAGGAGCTTTATGAGGTGGGCGGACTTTCCAAGTCAGATCTCGACGCGATCGAGATGGCTTACAATGTAAGCAAGACCCAGTACAACAACCTCAAGGAGAATGCTACTCTTGTTTCTCCTATCAACGGTGTGATCACTGCCCGCAACTATGACGCAGGCGACATGTACGCCATGAGTGCGCCTATCTATACAGTAGAGCAGATCGTACCTGTGAAGCTTCTCGTAGGTATCTCGGAGACAGATTATACAAAGGTGAAGAAGGGTGATTCAGTAGAGATCACAGCGGATGCGCTTCCTGGCCAGACATTCAACGGAAAGGTAAGGAAGATCTATCCTACAGTAGATCCTGCAACCCGTACATTCACAGTAGAGGTTGTCATCGACAATGGCAACAGTGTTCTCCGTCCGGGTATGTTCGCAAGAGCCAAGGTCAACTTCGGAATGAACAACAGCGTGGTAATCCCTGACGTTGCGGTTGTAAAGCAGCAGGGCTCAGGCGAGAGATTCGTATATGTCCTCAACGAGGATAACACAGTTACATATCAGAAGGTGGTGCTCGGCCGTCGTATGGGCGCTGAGTATGAGGTGCTTGAAGGTCTTTCAGACGGCGCCAAGGTCGTGACTGGTGGTATGATCCGCCTCAAGGATGGTATCAAGGTTATTGTAAACGAATAAGGTTAGAATATGAGTATTTACAGAAAAGCGGTAAATAATCCGGTTACGACGTCGCTGGTCTTCATAGCGATGGCGATCTTCGGTATATTTTCGCTGATTAACATATCATTGGACAGGTTCCCTAAGTTCGATGCGAACGTCGTCATGGTGATGTCGTCGTATCCGGGAGCCAGTGCGGAGGATATCGAGACCAACCTTACAAAGGTCCTCGAGAACTCCCTGAACGGTGTGAGTGACCTCAAGGACATGACGTCCACTTCAAAGGAGAACATTTCGCTCATCACTCTTGAATTCATAGAAGGTGTGGATATCGATGTGGCTACAAACGATGTCCGCGACAAGCTCGACATGGTCAACTCAGTGCTTCCTGACGGAGCATCACTTCCTGTGATCTTCAAGTTCAGTGCAGACGACATGCCTATCATGATCATGGCTGCGACAGCGGACCAGAGCTACCAGGCCCTTGACAAGATCCTCGACGAGAAGGTCGCTACTCCGCTTGCGCGTGTGTCAGGTGTCGGTACAGTATCGATCGCCGGTGCGCCTCAGCGTGAGATCCAGGTATATTGCGACCCTAACAAGCTTGAGGCTTACGGACTTACAGTTGCCGGAATCTCCCAGATCATCGCATCCGAGAACAGAAACGTGCCTTCGGGAACAATCGATATCGGATCGAATGCATATGCTCTTCGTGTCGAGAAGGAGTTCAATGCTGCAGAGGAGATGCTTGACATCGTTGTCGGACACGCTGCAGGAAAGACCATCTATCTCCGTGACGTGGCTCGAGTGATCGACGGCGTTGAGGAGAGATATCAGGAGTCTTACATCAATGGTGTGCAGGGCGCTCAGATCGTGATCCAGAAGCAGGCTGACGCCAATACAGTAAACGTGATCAAGGGTGTGAAGAAGGCCATGAAGGAAATCCAGAAAGGCCTCCCTTCAGATATCGAGATCAGAACAGTCGTGGACGGTTCAGACAACATCCTGAACACACTCAACTCATTGAAGGAGACCATCATAGTTACCTTCCTCATCGTGATGCTCGTGGTTTACCTCTTCCTCGGAAGATGGCGCGCCACATTCATCATCGTCCTCTCCATTCCTATCTCCCTCCTTGCATCATTGATGTATCTCTGGGCTACAGGAAACACATTGAACATCGTTTCGATGTCGTCGCTCTCTATTGCGATCGGTATGGTTGTCGACGACGCCATCGTGGTGCTCGAGAACATTTCGACACACCTCGAGAGGGGAGCGAAGCCGAAGGAAGCTGCCGTACATGCGACCCAGGAGGTGGGTATCTCAGTTATCGCTTCTACATTGACCATGCTCGCCGTGTTCCTTCCGTTGACAATGATCAAGGGTATGGCCGGCCTCATGTTCAAGCAGCTGGGATGGATTACAAGTATCATCATGATCGTGTCTACGATCGGTGCCCTTACCCTCATTCCTATGCTCTGTTCGCAGTTCCTGCGCTTCAAGCCTAAGCATGGAAAGTTCCACAACCTCCTCTTCGGTAACTTCAACAAGTTCCTCGACTGGATTTCTGCCGGATACGGACGTCTGATCAACTGGTGCATCGGTCACAGAACCATCGTTGTGGTCATTTCACTGATAGTCTTCGTTGCTACAGTAGGCGGAATCGCTCCGGTGATGAAGACAGAGTTCTTCCCTAAGGGTGATGACGGACGTATCACAGTACAGCTCGAGCTTCCTGCCGGTACAGGTCAGAACATCACAAGAGAGCTCGGCCATGAGATCCACAAGAAGTTCGCTGCGGCCATTCCGGAGATCGTGAACTGCTCATACTCGCTCGGTCAGGCAGACTCGGACAACTCTTTCGCTGCAATGCAGACAAACGGAACCCATGTGGTTTCATATAATATCAATGTCGGAAGTATGGAGGACCGTGAGCGTTCTCTCGGAGAGATCGCTACAGTTGTACGTGAGATCCTTGCCGATTACCCTGAGTTCAAGAAGGTTCGTGTGACCGAAGGCGGCCAGGGCGGTATGGGTGGCGCTTCCACTGTCGATCTTGAGATCTACGGATATGATTTCGAGACTACCGACGTTGTTGCAAAAGAGCTCCAGGCGAAGATGATCGAGACAGGCGTGTTCGCTCAGGTTCTTCTCAGCCGTGACGAGTATACTCCTGAGTATCAGGTGGATTTCGACCGTGAGAAGCTTGCTGTGAACGGACTGAACAGTACTACCGCCGCTTCTTATCTCAGCGCTGCGATGAATGGTTCCACAATGTCATTCTATCGTGAGGACGGAGATGAGTACGACATCCGAGTGCGTTATGCTCCTGAGTTCAGAACAAGCATCGAGGACATAGAGAACATCCTTATCTACAACAACATGGGCAAGGGTGTCCGCATCAAGGACCTCGGAACCGTAATCGAGTCTCTTACTCCTCCTGCGATCACAAGAAAGAACCGTGAGCGTCTCATCACAGTTTCAGGTATCGTTGCCGATCATGTGGCTCTTTCTGATGCCGTTGCGGCTACAGATGCAGTTCTTGCGGCTACAGAGATTCCGTCAGAGCTCGCGACCAAGATCGGAGGTTCATACGAGGACCAGAAGGACATGTTCGGTGACCTTATCATGCTCCTTATCATGATCATCATCCTCGTGTACATCGTGATGGCATCGCAGTTCGAGTCGTTCATGAGTCCGTTCGTGATCATGTTCTCGATTCCGTTCGCATTCGTGGGTGTGCTCCTCGGACTCTTCGTCACAGGTACTCCTCTGGGTGCGATGGGTATGATCGGTATCCTTATCCTCATGGGTATCGTGGTGAAGAACGGTATCGTGCTCATCGACTACACCATCCTCATGCGTGAGCGAGGCAAGAGCATTGCAGAGGCTTCTGTGATCGCTGCCAGATCACGTCTCCGTCCTATCCTCATGACAACCCTTACCACAGTCCTCGGTATGATTCCTATGGCGGTAGGTCAGGGTGAGGGTTCAGAGATGTGGCGTTCGCTCGGTATGGTAGTGGCATGGGGACTTTCTATCTCGACCCTCGTGACCCCCGTGATCATTCCTACAGTATATGCCTCAATGGCTTCATGGCAGGAGCGCCGTGCAGCCAAGAAGGCGGCAAAGAAACTTGCTAAAGCATAAATCATCATGAAAGGTATCTTTATAGCATACAACCAGGCTTATAACATGGAAATCGCCGATGTTCTCGAACAGCTCGGCTGCAGAGGATTCACGATGTGGAATGACATAGCAGGACGTGGCGGCTACACAGGCGAACCGCATCTTGGAAACCATGCATGGCCTACAATGAACAACGCGATGCTGACATTCGTTCCTGACGAAAAGGTCGACGGTATCCTTGAGGCTCTTCGTGCCATGGATGAGGAAACTCCGGACCTCGGTATCCGCGCATTCTCATGGAATATTGAGAAATACTATTAAACCTTTAAGGCATCAATATTGTATTTCCAGTCGCAAATCTTTATATTTGCGACTGGATTTTTTTTAATAAACACATAATTATGGCAAATATTGTAACTGACGCGAATTTCGCGGAGACTTTGAATACAGACAAGCCTGTACTTGTTGACTTCTGGGCAACATGGTGCGGTCCATGCAAGGCTATCGCTCCTGTAGTTGATGAGATTGCGACAGAGTATGAGGGCAAGGCAGTAGTATGCAAGTGCAACGTAGACGACTGCGACGATGTTCCTATGACTTACGGCATCAGAAGCGTTCCTACACTCCTTTTCTTCAAGAACGGAGAGCTTGTAGGCAGACATGTAGGTGTGATTTCTAAGGGAGACCTCGCTGCAAAGCTTGATTCGCTTATCTAATCCTTAAGATCATGAGACGTATTTTATGCGTGGCCATCGTTTCGTTGGCCACTGTATTTTGTAGTACAGAGCTTTTCGCTCAGGTTCGCTGGGGTATTACCGGCGGATTGGGATGGAGTCAGTCGAAGGTCAGTGAGATTGTAGAGGAAAAGGCTCCGGCTGGCTGGAATGCAGGCCTTACCGTTTCCTTCGATCTGCCTCTCGGTTTCTCTCTTCAGCCGACCCTTCGCTATCACCACAAGGACGCGCTTCTGACAAACAATGTCGGTCAGAAGATGGACTTTGTGGAATTTCCTCTTGCACTGCAGTGGGGACCGGATCTTCTGATCTTCAGACCTTTTGTGGAGGCTGCCCCTTATGTGAGCTATGCGCTTTCTAACAAGACATATTCAAGTGTCGGCGGTCTAGATGTCACATATGAAGACAAATCATGGAAAGACAAGCAGAGGTTTGGATACGGACTTGGACTCGGCGGTGGTATAGAGGTGTGGAGATTTCAGATTTCTGCAAGATACAACTGGGATTTCGGCACTTTCTATGATGTGGCCGGATGGAATGACATAAAGGATCATTTCGACGAGCTTAATGCAGAAAGTTCATCATTCGGTGGCGTTACCTTGAACCTTTCGTTTTTCTTTTAACAAGATATCGTAAGGCATGAAAGGTAAGATGGCCGTATATTGTTCGGCAAGTTTCAATATAGACCCGAAGTACAATAAAGTCGCCCGTGATTTTGTCAGGGCGGCTTCGTTGCGTGGATACGGTGTCGTTTCCGGAGGTACGATAAAGGGTACGATGGGCGAGATTTCCGATGAGCTTCATAAGTGCGGAGGCTACCATCTCGGAGTGATTCCGCGTTTCATGGAGCAGTATGTGTACCCGAATCTTTCCGAGGTTATATGGACGGATACCATGGCCGAAAGGAAGGCCCTTCTGAGGAAGGATACATGCGCTGTCGTGGCTCTGCCCGGAGGAATAGGCACATTGGACGAAGTCATAGAAGTGTTTGCCCTGGTACACCTGAAGCAGTATTTCGGAAAGATCTTCCTTCTGAATCATGAGGGCTTCTATGAGCCTCTCAGACAGCTCCTTCAGCATTATGTCGATACCGGCATGATGACTCAGGAGACGATGGCGAAGATCACTTTTGCCGGTACGCCGGATGAAATTTTAAACGAACTTGATAAGTAATTATGGACATTAAGGCGATCAGAGAATATCTTGGGCTTGAGCACGACTGGGAAGCCGTTCAGAACCGTATCGCAACTGCGCTTCAGAGCGATATTGATCTTCTGAATGCGACAAACGGTTCGATTCTCTCGCATTCGGGCAAGCAGATGAGGCCTTTGCTGGCCTTGCTTGTGGCCCGTGCATGCGCGCAGGGCAGCGCTGCCTGCGATGCGACGATCCGTTATGCGGCCGCATCCGAACTTCTTCACAATGCTACATTGCTCCATGATGATGTCGCCGACGAGAGCGAGCAGCGCAGGGGAGTGCCGACGATAATGTCTCTTATGGGCCCGTCTGTTTCTGTCCTTTTGGGAGATTACTGGCTTGTGAAGGCTGTGGAGCTGGTTCTTGGAGATCCGGATGGAGATTCGGCCGGCGACATGAGGGTGATCAGGCTCTTCTCCAAGACTTTGAGCGATCTTGCCGAGGGCGAGATGCTCCAGCTTCAGAAGGCGCAGAGCGGAGATACCGACGAGGAGGATTACCTCAGGATCATATACAACAAGACCGCTTCTCTTTTCGAAGCCGCTTGTGTTTCTGCAGCGATTTCCGTAAACGCATCGGCTGAGTATGAGAAGGCTGCGAAGGATTATGCCGTGGCTCTGGGACTTGCTTTCCAGATCAAGGACGACATCCTTGACTATGCAGGAACGGATAGTGTCGGCAAGCCTCTTGGTGTGGATATCCTCGAGCAGAAGATGACCATGCCGCTGCTCGGAGCTTTTGCAAGTGTTTCTTCAGATGAGGAGACACGTGTGAGGAAGATGGTCCGTGATATAGTGGATCATCCTGAGTACAGAGACGAGATCGTGACTTTCGTGAAGACTTGTGGAGGTCTGGAATATGCTGTGAATCAGCTGAATAAGTATGTTGAGAAGGCTGTTGAAGCATTGTCTGTTCTTCCGGATTCGAAGGAGAAGGAGATGCTTGTGGAGCTTGCTCATTTTACAGCCAGGAGAGTGTTCTGATGAGGTTTGCGGATATCATAGGAAATGCTGAAGTGGCGAAGGCGCTGGCCTCCATGGCGGACAGCGGCCGAGTTGCGCATGCCATGCTCATGTATGAGAACGAAGGCTGCGGAGCTCTTGCCCTGGCGTTGGCCTATGTGCAGTATCTGAACTGCAGCAACCCTCACGACGGAGATTCATGCGGGGAATGCCCTTCATGCCGTCAGATGTCCAAGCTGATCCATCCTGACGTACATTATGTGTTCCCTGTAAACAAGGGCCCGAAGACTTCCGACGACAAGCCGACTTCTGAGTCGTACATACAGTACTGGAGGGAACTCGCCATTGCGAATCCGTATTTCGTTGAGGCGGACCTTCAGAAGGCGATAGGCATAGAGAGCAAGAACGGTCTCATTGCCGTGGCTGAAGCAAAGTCCATAATCAGCAAGCTGTCATTGACCGCTGTGGCTGACGGATATAAGGCAGTGATATTCTATCTGCCTGAAAAAATGAATCAGGAGACTGCCAACAGACTCTTGAAAATGGTTGAGGAACCGCCTGAAAAGACGCTGTTCATATTCATCACACATGCTCCCGAGAAGGTCCTCCAGACCATATTCTCGCGTTGCCAGAGCATAAGGGTGATGCCTTTGACAAAGGATGAAGCGGCTCAGGTGAAGGCCCTTAATCCATTTGACGACCGTGAGGAATACAATCTTTTCATGGACCTCTTTTCTGATCTCATGAATGCGATTGTCGCCCGTGACCTCATGGCCGCCCTGGAATGCGGAGAGGTTGTCGCCGCTCTGGATTCTCGCGAAAAGCAGAAGGCTTTCTGTGCTTTTGCGGGCGAATGTATAAGGAAGATATTCATGATTCAGCAGAACATGCCTCAGATAGCCGGTGTCGCCGAGGAGGAACAGGAGTTCTATTCGGCCATGGCAGGAAAGTGTGGAAAGGGATTCTGCTCGAAGTCGATTACAAATATAGAGAAGGTCGTGGCTATGATCGACAGGAACGTGAGTTCCAAGATCCTGTTCTGTGACCTTGTCAACCGTATGTTTTTAAGCGTATGAATGAAGCAAAAAGATATGATTGCTCACGAGGCTGCACTGTAGAGCGTGCCGAGTCAGGTGAGGTGGAGTGCAACTACCGTCAGGGATGTTGCAAACTGGAGGTGTACGACTGGCTTTCAGGAGTCAATCAGGAACAGTTCAAGGAATTTTTCGAGGTCCGTTTCAAGAATACCCGCAAGGGAATATACCGCAATACTTCAGGCCAGAGCGTGAAGACCGGCGATCTTGTGATCGTGGAGGCTGCCAACGGCCATGACCTCGGCATCGTGACTCTCGAGGGCCCGATCGTCGGCCGTCAGATGAAGTGCAAGAGGATAAATCCCGAGACATTCGAGTTCAAGAGGATATATCGCAAGGCCAAGCTTTTCGACATAGAAAGATGGCAGGAGGCGATAGCCCGCGAGCATGAGACCATGATCCGTTCGCGTCAGATCGCTGCCGAGCTCGGACTTGAGATGAAGATCGGTGATGTGGAGTTCCAGGGAGACGGCACCAAGGCGATCTTTTATTATATCGCCGACGGCCGTGTGGACTTCCGTCAGCTGATCAAGGTGTTTGCAGAGGAGTTCCGCATCAGGATTGAGATGAAGCAGATCGGAGCACGTCAGGAGGCCGGACTCATCGGAGGTCTCGGTGTCTGCGGACGAGAGCTCTGCTGCTCGAACTATATCTCGAGCTTCCAGTCTATCACGACTTCAGCGGCCCGCTGCCAGGATCTTTCTCTGAATCCTCAGAAGCTCGCAGGCCAGTGCGGAAAGCTCAAATGCTGCCTCAATTACGAGACTGCCGCATACATGGACGCTCAGTCACGCATCCCTAAGGTACATAACCCTCTCGAGTTCCAGGATGGCCTCGCATACCTGATGAAGACCGATATCCTTCGTGAGATCATGTACTTCTCATATGACCCGCAGTCGCTCGCAAACCTCTATCCTCTTTATGCTGAGGATGTGTGGGACATCATAAGGATGAACCGTAACGGAGAGAAGCCGGAGTCGCTCAAGAGTGATGCTGAACCGATTGCTCCTGAGTTTGTTACGGCTGTAGGCGATGATGCGATCAATCGCTTCGACGAGGCCCGCAAGCGTAAGAAGAAGAAAAAGACACGCAGCGGAAACGGAGGACAAAAGAAGGCGCAGCCGGCTCAGGCCGAGGCGTCAGGAGAGCCTAAGCAGGCAGAGCAGAAGCCTGCAGGAAACAAACCGTCTGAGAACGGGGGAGAGAAGAAGCATCATGGACATAGAAACCATAAGGGCGGAAATCGTAACGGCGGAGGTAACCGTCGCAATGAGCAGCGCCCGAAGAAGGAGGAGTAGGATATGGGAAAGGATAAATTGAGGAAATTCAAGGAGAACGAGACATTCAGATGTCTGATCCAGCCTGCGACTTCCGAGGTCTTGAACTGCGATCATCCCCTCAAGGGTAACTGGGGCCGTGACTTCTTCGGAAATGACAAGCCTATTGTGGTGGAGCTCGGATGTGGAAAGGGAGACTATACCGTAGACCTTGCGGAACGCAATCCCTCATGCAATTACATCGGCGTGGACATCAAGGGAGCACGTCTTTGGAAGGGTGCGAAATATGCGACTGAGCATGGGCTTGACAATGTGGGTTTTCTTCGTACCCGTATCGAATTCATCGAGTCTATCTTCGCGCCAGGCGAGATCTCAGAGATATGGATCACATTCGCAGATCCTCAGATCGGCCGTGAGAAGAAGCGTCTGACAGCTCCGCTTTTCATGAACCGTTACCGCAACTTCCTGAAGCCGGGAGGAATTGTCCACCTGAAGACTGACAGTCGTTATCTCCATGAGTACTCACGTGCCATGGCAGAGCAGAACGGCTTGAAGATATTGGCCTCGGCAACAGATATTTATGGTGCTGATCGTGAGCGTCTTTATGAGAGTGGACTTTCGTCTTTGTGCGGTCGTGCTGCTGTGGATGCCTTGTTTGAAGTCCAGACTTTCTATGAGTCTCAGTATCTGGCTCAGGGATTCAAAATCACATACCTTTCCTTCCTCGCCGACCATGAAGGAGATTATATTTCTCCGGAATGGGATGAGGATACATGGAAGGACGAAGGTCACCACTTCGTGATCCCGTCAGGCCTGTCCGTCGCTTCGAAATTCTATCCGGAAGGCTGATTTTACTGATCGTGCCTGCCCAACAATTGATTGATAGCCAATCATTTATATATACCGCGTGCTCCCCTTTGGCGGCACGCGGTTTTTGTTATTAGTTGATTGTCAATGGGTTATGCGGCAGGCACGTCAGACGTTGGTCCAGTGGATGCGGATGCCTTTACGTTCCATGCCGCGGAACCATGTCATCTGGCGTTTCGCGAACTGATGGATCGCTGTGGCAAGCTGTGCGCGCATTTCTTCCAATGTGAGTTCTCCGGTCACATGGAGGGTGACGAACTTGTATTCAAGTCCATAGTAGATGAGGTCTTCTGCCGGAATCGGCGTGTGTGATGGTGCAAGGGCAGGGTGGCTGCCGTCGATGAGGCCGCGGATCTCGTCGATCATGCCTTCTTCGATGCGGGCGTCAAGGCGGCGGTCGATGCGGGCGTTTCTTTCTTCGCGGGTCACCAATGTTCCGATGTAGTATGTGTTCTTCGGCAGGAATGATGTACGCTGTACAGGATGTTCAGCTTCATATATGGCGATCTCCAGAGCGCGGATCAGGCGCTTGCGGGTGTCGTAGTCGGTGTTGTTGTGGAGAGGCTTGAGGGATGCCAGCTGCGCTATGAGCTCTTCGTCTGATTTTTTCTCCAGTTCTGCGCGAAGATCCGGGTCAGGCGGCACTTCCGGAAGGGAATATCCGCATGTCGCGGCTTCGATGTACAGGCCGCTTCCGCCGCACAGAATCGGTATGCCTCCACGCTCGACGATGTCCTTGTATGCTTTTTCGAAATCACGCTGATATTCGAAGATGTTGTATTTCGTTCCGGCATCGACAATGTCCATGAGGTGATACGGAATCTCCTCATATTCAGACAGATCCTTTCCTGTTCCGATGTCCATTCCGCGGTATACCTGACGTGAGTCGGCAGAGATTATCTCCGCACGTTTCTGCGTCAGAGGCACATGACTGTCAGGGAAGAACCCCTCCCACTCCTTCGGAGCGGGTCCCTCCCCCTGCGGCCAGGGGGGTAGCACGCTTCCCTGACAGTCAGATGCCTCTGACTTTATATTCGCACCGGCCCCTTCTGGAGGGTAAGCAGCGAAAAGAACAGGGGTAGCACGCTTTTCGCAAGCTGACCCTCCAGAAGGGGTATAGTCCTGTGAAGAAGCGAGAAGCTCATTGATCTGGCGGGCGAGGCTGACGGCGTAGCGGGTCTTGCCTGAGGCTGTCGGGCCAAGGACGCAGATGAGGTCGATCTCGCCGGAGAGATATTTCTCCAGCAGTTCCTTAACATTGATGTCCTCGGCAGGGGGGAGTTCTGCCATCGGTGGAATGGGTGTGAATGTCTTTTTTGCCATGAATGCAAATATAATGAAAAATGCATTAACTTTGCATGTTCGAAATTACATGCCATTTTGACCAAGAATTGATTTATTATGCCGAAAGCAAAGAGCAGCGTAGAGATAAAGAACAGGAGGGCCTCGTTTGACTATGAGTTCATAGAGACCTTCCAGGCGGGAATTGTGCTTACAGGTACGGAGATAAAGTCCATCAGGGCCGGCAAGGCGTCATTGGTGGATGCTTATTGTTATTTCAACAATAACGAGCTGTATGTCAAGAACATGCATGTGGCTGAATACTGGTGGGGAAGCTGGGGAAAGCATGATCCTCGCCGTGAGCGAAAGCTGCTTCTCAACCGTAAGGAGCTGAACAAGCTACAGAGGGCGGTAAAGGAAAAGGGACTGACCATAGTCGGTGTGAAGCTGTATATTGCAGACAACGGTTATGCGAAGCTGCTCATAGCTCTTGCACGTGGAAAGAAGGAGTATGACAAGCGTGCGTCGATCAAGGAGAAGGACATGCGCCGCGAGATGGAGCGAATGTAGTCTGGCGTCTAAATGTCTGGTATATAATGAGATATAAAAACCGCGTGCTGCCATAAGGGAGCACGCGGTTTTCGTATGTTGCTGAGGGTTAGGGAGTTATTCGCCAGGGATTAAAGTCCGAACGCCTCGCGGATCATGTCGACTGAGTCGAGGAGCTCCCATCCGAAGAACTGGACGAGTTCCTGCTCATATTTTCCGTCGCGTCTGATCGCTACAGTTGCCTTGTAAGGCGTGCGGCCTACATGACCGTATGAAGCTGTCGGCTCATAGATAGGCTTCTTGAGACCGAACTTCTCGATGATCTTTGCCGGACGGAGGTCGAAGAGCTCGTTGATCTTCTCTGCGATCTCTGCGTCGCTGAGGCCGTTGGCTGCTGTGCCATAAGTGTTTACGAAGATGCTCAATGGACGTGCTACTCCGATGGCGTATGAAACCTGTACGAGCATTTCGCGTGCTACGCCAGCCGCTACCATGTTCTTCGCGATGTAGCGTGATGCGTATGCTGCAGAGCGGTCAACCTTTGAAGGGTCCTTTCCTGAGAATGCTCCACCGCCGTGCGCGCCCTTGCCGCCGTATGTGTCCACGATGATCTTGCGGCCTGTAAGACCTGTATCGCCATGAGGACCTCCGATCACGAACTTTCCTGTAGGGTTTACATGAAGGATATAGTCTCCCTT
>JAFYME010000034.1 GCA_017556765.1 Bacteroidales bacterium | reverse complement strand
TGTATATGTAAATGTTCCGTCATTGTTCTTCTCGATCTTGAGACCATGCTGCTGATATCCTGTAAGTCCCTCAGGATAAGGCTTGTGGGCAACTTTCCAGCGACGGAGGTCCCAATACCAGAGTCCCTCATATGCAAGCTCCACCTTACGCTCCTGACGGATTGCCTTCCAAAGGTCATCTCCTGTCACATCCTCATAAGGAAGGCCGACTCTGTCGCGGATCGCTCTTACTGCAGCATTTGCACCGGCTGGATCATTTGTCTTGTGGCAAGCCTCTGCCTTGTTGAGAAGCACCTCTGCATAACGAAGCACGATAAGAGGCTGCACGCCACCCGAATATGCGATTACATCATGAGACTCATCTACCATCTTGCGGAGGTAGTATCCTGTTGTAGTACGTCCCTTCGGCTCACGCTCAAGATTCCACTGGCACCATCCGTCTGCTCCGCCTACATAAGGCTCGATCTTACGGCCCTTCCATGGAGCTCCATTATAAAGCACCGAAGCATGGAAACGAGGCTCAAGATCTGCGTATGGAGGTGTTTCAGTCGTAACGTCATGCCATGGTGTCCAATCAGGGAATCCGCCTGTCGCGAGCTCATATGACTCGACCATTTCCTGTGTCGGAGTACCATATCCGCCGCCTGTCTCCTTATTGATCGAGAAGTCACCGCCTGGAGTATAATAGAAGTCATAGCTGTGAGTCACGTCGTTGGCTCTGTCAAACTGATACTGTATGATGGCTTCCTTGTTTCCGCTTCCTATCGGCTTCATGTATCCATCCTGATAGTCAGCTTCAAGAGCATATCCGAGCTTCTCTACTTCTACCGCAGCTGTCTTCACAAGATCCCAGCGTTCTGCATAAAGCATCGCACGTGTCATGAAGCCCCATGCCATGCCCTTGTCAAGACGTCCCTTCGAAGCGGTTCTCTCCGGAAGATTCTCGGCCGCATACTCAAGGTCTGCCTGGATGAGATCCCATCCTTCAGCCTCCGAGCTGACCGCCTTGTCTTTTGCATATGCATCAAGATTCTCATCATAGATGATGATCTCCTTGTAACGCTTCATGAGGTCGAAATACAGGAATGCACGCATGAACTTCATCTCGGCCTCGAGACGGAGCTTGTCCTGGTCGGACATCTGTCCGTACTTTCTGAGTGAAACGATAGCCTTGTTCACCTTTGAAATACCTGTATACCATGATCCCCAATATCCGAGATATGAATCCACATATCCCGCCGTAAGGGTTGTAGCGGCTCCGTATGCGATCTCGCTAGGGATATAGCAAAGAGCGTTGTAGTTGTACGAACCGTATTTGAGCATATCTGTCAATGCCTCTGTCTGACCTGCAACGCACTGTCCCATGAGCACGTCATAGATATAAGAGTAGAGGTAATTCACATGATATTCCGCATTGGTAGTACTCTCCCACATGACCTTGTCTGACACCTTATCAGTAGGCGACATGTCAAGGAAAGAAGTACACGAAGACAATCCAAGCGCCATCAATGCGATAATTGCCGATTTATATATATTCTTCATTTTCATATTCTGTTTTAGATCCTTCACTTCGTTCAGGATGACAATGATAGTCAAGGATTTAGAAAGTAATTGTAACACCACCCATGAGGAGACGCTGCTGAGGATAGTAACCGTTGTTCACACCTGGCGACTCAGGGTCGATTCCTTCAGGAAGAGCGTCGATAGTAAATATGTTCTGTCCCTCGACAAAGAATCTGAGAGATTCCATATTCACCTTTTCTGTCCATCTGCGAGGCAGGGTATAACCGAGCTGCGCTGACTTGAGACGTACATATGTTCCGTCACGGAGCCAGAATGTAGATGCGAGACCGTTGTCACCGCCATGTCCCGGAGCTCCGAGGGTCAGACGTGGGAATGTACCCTCCGGATTGTAGATGCTGTACGCCTGCTCTACAAGGAAGAGAGGAGAGTTTGCATTCTCCTTGAAGGTCTGTGTCCAGATGGTGTTGTCGTCATATCCGTTGTAGTATGTACCTGTAAGGGATACGTCGAAGAGGGCTCCACCTGTGAACTGCGCATTGAAGTCGATACCGTTCCATGCGAAGTCAAGGTTGAGACCGTATGTGAGTTCAGGACGGTTTGTACGTCCGATGAATCCCTTGTCGTCTCCGTCAATCTTTCCGTCTCCATTGAGGTCGACATATCTGATGTCACCGACGCAAGGACGTGTTCCGTACCATGCAGAATTGTCGATTTCCTCCTCGCTTCTATAGAGACCATCAGCTGTCCATGCCATTGTAGCGCCGAGAGGTCTTCCTACAACCTTCTGATTCTCAGGAATGTTAGGCTGATCAGGATAGATGATCCAGCGGCTGCGCGCATATGTAACGGTAGCGCTGATTCCATACTGGAACGGCTTGCCGCCTGCCATGAAATGATTTCTGTGCGAAACCATCACGTCAATACCCTTGGTATCATATGCATTGTGGTTCTCCACACCCATGAAGTAGTTACCCATTGAAGGCGGATAATCCGATCCCATGTATGTAAGGAGGTCATAATTATATCTGTAGAATGCGTCGACCTCTGCCGCAAGGAGACCTTCCCACATCTTGAGGTCGAAACCTATGTTGTAAGAAAGGCTCTTCTCCCATGTAAGGTCGATGTTTGCAAGCTCCGAATCTGCATATCCAGGATTTACGGTAGTACCGTTGTTGTAGTTTCCGTAGATGATCTGCTGGTAATACTTGCTGTAAGTATTGAGGAATGAATATGCAGAGATGCTGTCGTTACCCAGAAGCGCTACCGAACCTCTGAGCTTGAGGTCGTTCAATGCTGGGAAGCCTGCCATCCATGACTCCTTGGCCATGTTCCATGCCACTGAAGCTGAAGGGAAGAATCCCCATCTTGTCTTTCTCATACCGGCGAAGAGATACGAACCGTCATAACGGCCTGTAAACTCAGCAAGGTATCTCTCGTCCCAGTTGTAACGAGCACGGAACACATATCCTACTGTACGGGAAGCATTGCTCCATCCACCGATAGGGCTGTCTGCAGGCTGACCGTAACCGAGCTCTGGAAGCGCTTCGAAAGGAATCTGCTTTGCGTATGCAGAGTGAGCATTGGACTTGGTGTCCGAAACCTCGGCAAGAGCGAGAAGCTCTACGAAATGCTTGCCGAAAGTATTCATGTATGACGCACCTGCCTGACCTGTAAGATGCTGATAATAAGATGTTCCCTCACCAAGATTAACGCCATCGCCGACGCCTCTAGGATCCACAGCCTCTTTCCACTGACCGTCTGTATAAGCCATGAGGTTGAAAGGTGTATTGAGGTTCTTGTTCATCGATGCGCTGTAGTCGAACGAGCCCGAAGCCTTGAGCTGGAGGCCCTTCACCCATGGAACATCATATGAAAGAGACATGTTTGCATTGACGTCAAGACCACGTGATTTCTTATAGCCTGACTCATAGATAGCAGCGAGAGGGCTCTGAGGAAGGCTGGTGTTCTTCTTCAAGGATGCAGTGTAAAGACCATTGTACCTCTCAGGAAGATAAGGGTGCATCTGGATGGTCTGGTTAGCGATCGAAAGCCATCCTGTCTCGGAACCCATATCGGAACCACCGGTACCGAATCCTGGTGTGTGACGGTTTGAAAGCACGCCGGAAAGTCCCATAGTGAACTTGAAGTTCTTCGCGAGCTGAGACTCTATGTTCGCACGCACATTGTATCTGTCGTAGTTGTAGTTGTCGATGTTACCCTGCTGTCCGAGATAACCGAAGGACGCGAAATAACGGGACTGCTCGTTACCTCCCTGCACTGTCACGTTGTGCTTCTGGGTAATACCTGTACCGAACACCTTGTCGATATAGTTCACATTGTCCCATCCGTCATTCGGATCGTCATTGAGCATCATATCGACCTGAGCTCTTTTGAAATAAGGTACATATTCGCTCTCGCTTGCAATAGCTCCTGATGCCAGCTGGTCCATCATCTGAGCCACATTATAATAATATGCGAACTGAGGACCATCCATGAACTCAGGGAAGTTCGCGTTCATTGACGCGCCGACTGTAGCGTTATATGTGATCTTCGGCTTTCCTGAATTACCCTTCTTTGTAGTGACGATGATGACACCGTTTGAAGCCTGAAGGCCATAGACCGCTGCCGATGCACCGTCCTTGAGCACAGAGATGCTCTCGATATCGAACGGGTCGATATCATTGATGTTATCTACTGGGAAACCGTCCACGACATACTTCGCTCCGCCCTGCGATCCGCGGATACGGATAGCCGCCTGGTCGAGACCCGGCTCACCTGACTCCTGCACTGAAGACACACCTGTGAGTTTTCCGGCAAGGAGCTGGGATACGTTTGTAGAAGGAGCCTTGAGGAGCTCGTCACCCTTGATCGCTGATACGGCTGAAGTCATTGAAGACTTCTTCTGCACACCGTAACCTACGACGATGGTTTCCTCGAGGAATGTAGCATCCTCCTTCATTGTGACATTAAGTCTGTTGAGACTTCCGTCGCAAGTAAAGGTCTGGTCTCCCATACCCATGCTGGTAAAGAGGATCACATCACCGGTCTTGAGGCCGGAAAGCTCGTAGTTACCGTTTTCATCTGTCAATGTACCGTTTGTGGTACCGCTGACCATGACTGCAACGCCCGGAAGCGGCAGTCCGTCTGCATCAACGACCTTACCACGAACGGTCGGCTGAGCAAAAGCAGAAGCCGCTCCGATCATGAAAAAGACTGCCGATGCCAGCAGATTTCTTAAAATCGCTTTCATTTAATGGTATAGTTAGTTATTAATTTTCCGCATTCTTCATAGCCTGCTCGAGTACATCCCAGAGCTTGTGCTTGTTCAGGTGTACGATGTCGAAGATCATGACTCCGTCAGTGCTCTTAAGCGCCTGAGTGACAGCAGGTCCGAACGGAGTGAAGTCACCGAGGTACTGCTCTACATAGATGGATCCGATCACAGGTACGACACCCTTTGTTATCTCCTTTGCGATCTCCGCACCGCCCTCGACGCTGTAGCAGTATGTAAGGCTGTCGTCCATACCCGCCTCGCTGCGCTGACCTACAATACCTGTAGCCTTGTCGACATCATCCTTGGTGATCATCGAATAGTAGAGGCCTGTCATATAGATGTCAAGCATCTCCGCATATCCGGTCTTATGATAATCCTCGGTTGCCCAAGCCTGATATTCAGGAACCTGATATGGATCGTAATCCTTGCTCGCCCAGTTCACTCCGAGCTGCCAGTATGTCGGATACCATGCTCCTGTATAGTCACCGATGATCAGGTCAGGGTTTATCTCCTTGAGAGCCTCATGCGCCTTCTCGACAAAATCATGGATCACTGTAGCACGCCACTCGACCCACTTCTTTCCGTATTTGCCAGGAACCCAGTTCTCACGGAGATTTCCTTCCTCATCATACCAGCTGAGGATGTCTTCCGGATAATTCTCCACAGTCACGCCTGCATACTCCTCGAACTGCTTCTTGGAGAGCTCGCTGAAATCGGCTGTTATGCCGTCGTAACGCACGCGGTCGAAGATAAGTCCGTCAACCTCAGGATATTTATGTGCAAACTCCTTCAGGACCTCAATCTGATATTCCTGAACCTCAGGATTTGACGGGTTCATCATGCAGTTGTAGTTAGACTTGATCTGCGAGATAGGAGTAAGTACGCCGTTATGATAGCAGATCGACTGCCATGCGGCCTTGTCCATGTAAACGATTCCTCTGTCGAAATAGTTGTGACCGCCGGCAAAAACATTGAGGGATCCGAAGACCTTCAGGCCCATCTCATGTCCGTACTCGATGAAATAACCGAGCATATCGTAATCACGCGCACGCTCAACTCCTTCCCAGTCACCCATGTATGGAGCGATCTCACTATCATAGAGAACTTCGCCCATGATGGACTTCACGTCAACGACAACATTTCCGAAACCGAGATCCTTGCATTTCTGAAGATAAAACTGAATCGAGTCAGGGTGTGAAAGGGTTGCATAATTGGCTTCACAATCAAACCACATGTAATTGTGGTTCTCAATAGAATCATTAACTCTTGATTGACAAGAGATTACAGTAAATATTGCGATTATCGCAGTTAATATAGGACGCATTTAGATTGTTTTATGGTTTTTACAATTTACAAAAATAAGAAGTTTTTCACAATCCACAAATATTATCCGCGAATAATTAAAATATTTTAATAACTAACCGGCAGTAAGTCAGACAAAGAATACGGTAAGGGATATCTCAAGACTATAAATATATAGAATTAAGAAGGTAAATTATAGAAATTTAAGTATATTTGCCCTTTAGATTCTTAAAAATAATTAATAACATCATATCATGGCAGACCGCAGAGAATTCTTGAAGACAATGGCCATCGGAGGTGCGTCAGCCCTCGTAGCCCCTTCATTGCTATCATCTTGCACATCAGACAAGGGAACAGAATCATCGCTTGACACATCAGCAGGCGGACTTATCGTTCCGAAAGACAACGGACTCCGCATCACAGGAACATTCCTCGACGAGATATCACACGACATCCCGCACCAGAACTGGGGCGAAAAGGAATGGGACCAGGATTTCGCTTACATGAAGGCAATCGGCATAGACACAGTGATCGACATCCGATGCGGATATAGAAAATTCATCACATACCCATCTCCATACCTTCTGAAGAAAGGATGCTACATGCCGTCCGTAGACCTTATCGACATGTTCTGCCGTCTTGCCCAGAAATACGGAATGAAGTTCTATCTCGGACTTTATGACTCCGGAGTATATTGGGACACAAAGGACATGAGCCATGAGATCGAGGACAACAAGTTCGTCATCGACGAAGTATGGAAGATGTACGGAGAGAAGTACGACAGCTTCGGAGGATGGTACCTCAGTACAGAGATCAGCAGAGACACGATCGGAGCAGTTGACGCATTCCACGCTATGGGAAAGCAGTGCAAGGACGTTTCAGGAGGAATGCCTGTGTTCATTTCGCCATGGATCGACGGAAAGAAGGCTGTGAGCGCGGCTGGAGCGGCATTGACTAAGGAAGACGCTGTTTCGATCGAGGCGCATGAAAGGGAATGGAGCCAGATCTTCTCGGGAATCCACGACGTAGTCGACGCTGTAGCTTTCCAGGACGGACACATCGACTACGACGAGCTTGACGCATTCTTCAGCGTGAACAAAAAGATGGCGGACAAGTACGGCATGCAGTGCTGGACAAATGCAGAGACATTCGACCGCGACATGCCTATCAAGTTCCTTCCGATCAAGTTCGACAAGCTCCGCCTCAAGCTGGAGGCTGCAAAACGCTGCGGATATGACAAGGCCATAACCTTCGAATTCCCTCACTTCCTCAGCCCTCAGTCGGTTTACGGCGCTGCAGGCAACCTTTATAATAGATATAAGGAGTACTTTAACATTTAATCTTAAAGATTCTTCGCTGCGCTCAGAATGACAATCAAAAACGTCATCATGACTAATCGTTACACCTGTCATCCTGAACGAAGTGAAGGATCTCCAACAAAGAAATAATGAAACAGAAAAACTCACTCGGATATGTGATCTTCATGGCGGTGGTAGCCGCCATCGGAGGCATTCTCTTCGGATATGACACAGCCGTCATTTCCGGAACAACAGCAATCGTCAAGAGCCAGTTTGCCCTCACAGACATGATGGAAGGCTGGTATGTAGGCTGCGCCCTCATAGGCTCCATCTGCGGAGTCCTTGTAGCAGGATCGCTCAGCGACTACCTCGGCCGCAAGCTCACAATGCTCATCTCCGCCGCCCTCTTCAGCATCTCCGCAATCGGATGCGCCGTGTGCGGAAGTTTTGATGCACTCGTCGCTTACCGTATCATCGGTGGCATCGGCATAGGTATCGTATCGATCGTATCACCTATATATATATCAGAGGTATCCCCTGCCAAGATCCGCGGCACACTCGTGTCGCTGTATCAGCTTGCCGTGACTGCAGGTTTTCTTATCGCCTACCTCGCAAACTGGGTGATCGACGTAAACGGAAACATGGCCGTTGCAGGCAGCCTGTGGACAAACATGTGGAACAGCGAGATGTGGCGCGGAATGCTCGGAAGCGAGACTCTCCCTGCACTCCTTTTCTTCTTCATCATCTTCTTCATCCCTGAGAGTCCTAAGTGGCTGATCGTCAACGGAAAGACCGAGAAGGCAAGCGCCGTGCTCAGCAAGATATACGCAACCAAGGAAGAGGTCAAGGAAGAGATCGAAGTCACCAACTCATCCCTCAAGGGAGAAACAAAGGGCAAGTGGTCAGACCTCCTCAAACCAGGCATCCTTGTTGCCGTCATAGCGGGCAGCGCGATAGCCATCCTCGGACAGTTCATGGGCGTTAACGCAGTGCTCTACTATGGTCCTAAGATCTTCGCAGACGCAGGTTTCGACAACCCGATGTTCTCGACAGTACTTGTCGGCGTGGTAAACTTCGTCACAACAATCCTTGCTGTATTCATCATCGACAAGGTAGGACGCAAGCAGCTGATCTATTGGGGAGTAAGCGGCATGATCCTCTGTCTCCTCGCGATCGGAACATACTTCGCATGGGGCTCACAGATCGGTCTTGGCAACGGATTCATGCTCACATTCTTCCTCGCATACGTATTCTGCTGCGCGATTTCGATCTCCGCCATCGTATTCGTACTTCTTTCAGAAATGTACCCGAACAGTGTACGTGGACGCGCAATGTCAATCGCGGGCTTCGCCCTCTGGATCGGAACATATCTCATCGGCCAGCTTACCCCTGTGCTCCTTGGCTGGAGCCAGGCAGGAACATTCTTCATATTTGCAGTGATGTGCGTTCCTTACATGCTCATCATGTGGAAGGTGGTTCCTGAGACAACAGGCAAGACTCTTGAAGAGATCGAGGCATATTGGACAAACAGAAAATAAAACATGAACGGAACTTTCTTAAGCAACATAGACGGCAAGAACGCCATACTGAAAAAGCACATGATAGCCCTCTGCATAAACGAAGGGGACTACAGCATTGCGGACCTCAGTAAAGAGCTCAATACCAGCATCCCGACCATAACCAAACTGGTCGGCGAGCTGATTGAGGAGGGTTTCCTTGTCGATATGGGAAAGCAGGGCACAAACGGAGGACGCAGGCCGAGCATCTACGGCCTTAACCCTTCCGCAGGCTACCTTGTCGGAACCGAAGTCAGCCGCAAGAGCATCAGTGTAGCAGTAACCAACTTCAAAGGACAGCTCATCGAATATCAGGAAGGAGTACCTTTCACACTGGGAAATTCCGAGGAGTCATTCCGGGAGCTTTGCAGACACATCACCGGAATTCTCGAAAAAGCCGAGATTGACCCCGCTCATGTACTTTCATACGGCTTCAATCTTAGCGGACGTGTCAACAACAAGACAGGCTACTGCTTCACATATTTCATCGGAGAGGACAGGCCTATCGCCTCATTCCTTCAGAGCGAGCTCAAGCGTCCTGTATTCGTAGAGAATGACTCAAGAGCCATGACATACGGAGAATACATCTGCGGAGCGGCCAACGATGAAGATAACATGCTGTTCATCAATGTTTCATGGGGACTTGGAATGGGCATGATATCCGACGGAAAACTCTCATACGGAAAGTCAGGATTCTCCGGAGAAATCGGTCACTTCCCTTTCCTTGACAACGACCAGATCTGCCATTGCGGCAAGACAGGCTGTCTGGAGACTGGAGCGTCGGGATCAGCGATACACCGTATCTTCATGGAAAAGCTGAACGACGGAAGAGCATCCCTCCTGAGCGACAAGTATGCCGACGGAAAGGAAATAACCTTGAACGACATCCTCAATGCCGTAAACGAAGAAGACGTGCTTGCGATCGAGGTTGTGGAAGAGATAGGAACAACTTTGGGCAAAGCCATAGCCGGATTGATCAACATCTTCAACCCGGAGCTTGTAGTGATCGGAGGCCCTGTTTCGAAGGTCAAGGAATACCTCCTTCTTCCTATCAGAAGCGCCATTCAGAAGCACTCCCTGAACATGGTCAACAAAGACACTACTATCAAGTTCTCAAAACTCGGAGAAAAGGCCGGCCCTATCGGAGCCTGCATGCTTTCGCGAAGCAAGCTCCTCGGACTTATTTAGAGAACACAAGCTTCATATCCTGCTCCAGAGCCTTGGCAGCAAGGTCTTCAGGAACGAAGCTCCACTCACCGATAACGGTCCTGTCGCCTATGGTGGCAGGATCGATTTCTTTATGGGCCACCAGATAGTCATAGAGGATATCCCTGATCTCAGGATGATACGCAACTACCCTGTCGGCAATTCTGTCTGTATCGACTCCGGCTCCCTCACGCATAATGTTTCCGCCACCGCTGGCACGATATGAAGTCATAGCTACATTATAACTTGAAGACAGATCGAACGGCGTACCGTCTGCCAGAGACTTTATATTCACCCTCTCCCCTTTCGGCTTGGTCACATCGACCTCATAGATCAGACCTCCGGCCGAATCGAAATTGTATGAACGGTTCACAAATGACCAATGCTTGCGGCCGGTACGCGGATCAGGAGAGTCCTTTATCTTCAGAAGATGATCGTCTGCCGAATCTATTGTATTTATCCACAGATCATATGAATATTCAAGATAACCCTTGATCTCCTTACCTGTCATACTCACCACAAACAGCTGATTTTCATATGGATATATAGTGAAAAGATCATTATACACAAGGGTTCCGGCCTTGATGAATCCGTCGAATGTGAGCGGTGCTGCGAATGAAATCTGCGCAGGAGCACATCCTAGCGACAAGGTATGGATGAGGTTCATGTAATCCGCCATTCCGATGTATGCATCACGTGTGCTGAGATCCGCCTTCAGCTCGCCCACTTCTTTGAGTGTAAAGGCCTTTACCGCTTCATAATCAGCACGAAACGCCTTCTGCATATCCTTGTCGACATTATTCTTGTCCATAGGCATGAGTTCGGCATCAAGGCTCTTTGAAACTACCTTGCCGTCTTCAACCTTTACCTTGACAGTTCCATAACCGAGGCTGCGGCAATGGCTTCCCGCATTGATCAGGCAGATGCTGTCATTCTTATGCACGACAGGGCTATGGTCATGCGCGCATACCACGAAGTCAACACCCCTGAGGCTCTTGAAAAGATCCAGTCCCTGACTTTCCAGAACAGTACCGTCACCCTTGCCGGTTCCCGCATGGACAGCAACTATCACGACGTCCGATTTCTCCTTGGCCTTTATTCTGTCCACGGTCTCCTGAGCGAACGGAAGAAGCGACTCGAATGTCATTCCTTCCCAAAGTCCCGGCGAAAGCCAACCCTTGATGTTCGGATTCGTAAAACCTATGATGGTAATATTGAGTCCATGCCTCTTCAAGGTCACATACTCCTGGAAATATGCTTTCCCGTTATCTGTACGGATGGCATTAGCTGCAAGCAAAGGCACATCCATGGTCTTGACCAGGCGGTCATAGACCTTATGTCCAGTCTCGATGTCATGATTTCCAACGACTACCGCATCGTAGCCGATGTACTCGACCATGCGGGCATAAAGATGCTTGGAAAGTGTATCGACATAATTGTAGTAATACGCGGCATTGTCTCCCTGCAGGCAGTCTCCCGCATCCAGAAGTATCACATTATCAACACCTTCCGCAACCCTTATACTATCGACATACCACGCGACATTAGTAAGGGAAGAGGTCGTACCATCCTCAACATAAAGCGAATCGAAGTACCTTCCATGTACATCATTTGTAGTAAGGAGGCGGAAAGTATATTCTCCGTCCTTCGGGCCGCAGCATGAACTGAGCATAACTGCAGCTGTCAAAATTCCTATAAGTAATCTTCTCATGTTTCTAAAGATTGAACCTCACACTGACCATCTGCTGGCATCCGGAGTATCGGAATCCATGGAAATGGAATCGTGCTCCCACCCTGATTGCAAGATGTCTGCCCATATACGGTTCATAATAAACTTCAAGTCTGTCATACAGTCCGGGGCCGGTCTGACCAAGGTCATGGATCCTGTAGAACGGATCTCCCATGTACAGACGGGTGCCATATTTGTCCCCGCCGGCATCTGTACTGTTGTAATACGGCATCATGTCAGTACCATAAAAAAGGCGATTATGAATGCCCACATTCCATTTTCGCATGCTCAGGTCGAACTCGCCTGCAGAAGGAAATACATAATGTCCGACAAAGACCCTGTCATGCTGCATCGCCTGGAGGTATCCCAGACGGAGGGAGAACTCCTGCATGTTCATTCGTGATGCGAAGTCAAACTTCATGTACGGGTTGATGAGGATGTTGTCGACCACTCCCCTTGCCTTCTGAGAACCGGCAAAATGGTACATGTATGCGGCATATCCGACTTCGAAGAATGGAGTTATACGGCTCTCTCCTGCCGAAAATATCATGAACTTCTCCTTTCTGGCATAGCCGGGCTTGCCCATCCAGTCGCAGCCGACCTCCCAATATGACTTCGGACGGCGAAACTTCAGGAGCAATCCTTCAAGATTGTTGTCGTAGAATTTCAATGAATCCGAGAAGAAGACATCGCTGTAGCCGCCCTCTGAGGCCTTTCTGGGAAAGATTCCGGCATACATCTCGAATGAGCCGTCTCTGGTCTTCTTGTCCAGCATATAATACAATGTCATCTCGCGGAAAAGGGCCTTGTTGGTCAGATCCTGAGACGATTCATCCGGCGAAAGCATCCTGGAGATCGGAGATGCTCCGAAATCCTTCATCACATCTATTCCGACCATGAGCTTGTGGTTCATACCAAGTTCCCGCTGCGGAAGCTCAAGACCTACAGAAGGCGTGAGACGTGCTCCGAATATGGTCATGGCATTCGAAAAGCGGCTCCTGTCGAACTCCCTGTTATCAAAGTTCATCTCAAAATCGACATCGTATGCAAGGCGTGCCTTCTGTTCTTCGTCCGACTTTGCAGAAAGAGACAGCGACATGAAGACCAGCGTCAGGACAGCCCAAAGGCGGATATTATCTGTAATTCTCATATATGCGTCGTAAAATCTTTCAAAGATAACACTATCTTTGCAAATGAAGAAGACTACAGATGATGAAATTACAGACACCAGTGGCCGACGAACCATGCAAGGTCGGCATTTCATACGAGGATAAGATCATGATGCTCGGAAGCTGTTTCACCGACAATATCGGCAGACAGCTCGCTGACTATGGATTCGACGTGTGCGTGAACCCTTTCGGCACATTGTACAATCCGGTTTCAATCTTCCGCAGCGTAGAAAGGCTCATCAGCGGCACTCCTTTCACTGCCGAAGACTGCGTACAGATCGGAGCCGGAGACTCAAGATGGTGTTCGTTCTCCCACCACACATCATTTGCACGTGCCAGCCGCGAGGAGTTTCTCGAGCATGCAAATATGGCCCTGAAGGCCGCTCACGAGCATTTTCTCTCATGCACCAAAGTCATCATCACCCTCGGCACAAGCTGGTGCTTCAGACATAAGGAGTCAGACGCGATCGTATCGAACTGCCTCAAGCATCCCGCATCGGAGTTCTTCCGCGAAAGGCTCTCAGCCGCAGAAGTCACCGAGGCATTGAGGCGGATCGTGGAGCTCTGCTGCGAGCCCTCAGCCGGGGTATGTCCCAAGCAGTTCATCTTCACCGTCAGTCCTATCCGCCATTTCAAGGACGGGGCTCATGGAAATCAGATCAGCAAATCAGCCCTTCTGCTCGGCATCGACGATCTTCTTGCCGGACTCCCTGCCGACTTGAGCATGAATCCGTTCTACTTCGCCGACTACTTCCCTGCCTATGAAATCGTGATGGACGAGCTGCGCGACTACCGTTTCTACGCGGAAGACATGTGCCATCCGACGCAGCAGACGGTCGATTATATCCGCGAACGTTTCCTCGGATGGTCCCTCCATGCCAATGAAAGTCCCCGTCTCCAGGAAAAGATCCGCGAATACCGCCGCAGCTGTCACATTCCTCTCGAAAACCGTTAGCCTACTGCTGCATCTCCCCTTGAGGGCCGCTAGCCTGCTGCCCGACAACTCCCTATAAATCAACCTTTTACAATACCCGCGTGCCGCCAATGGGGAGCACGCGGGTATTTGATTTTGCTGATAATCAAACAATTAGAGGCCAGCACTTTTTTTGAAAAAAGTATTGCAGATTAAAAAATCATTGCTACCTTTGCAGTGTACTACTTCACTAATACACTATCGCAAGAATAATCCCGAAAGGGAAACTTAACAATAGACATTAAAAACATAACGTCATGATTCAGATCAAAGACCTTGGTTTTTCATACGGTGAAAAAGCCGTCCTGAAGAACATCAACATGAACCTCGAGGAAGGACGTATCTACGGACTCCTCGGCGAGAACGGTGTAGGAAAGACTACCCTTCTGACTCTCCTGTGCGGACTGAAGAAGCCGCAGACCGGCACAATCGACGTCGACGGCTGCAAACCTTACGACAGACTTCCTTCATTCCTTTCTGACCAGTTCTACCTCAGCGACGAGGTTCCGGCCGTGAACATGAAGGCGGAAGATTATGCGGTGACATACGGAAAATTCTGGGAAGGATTCGATCTCGGAAAATTCAACGAGATCATGGAAGTGCTTGAAAATGACCCGCATCAGAAAATGAACAAGATGTCGTTCGGTCAGCTCAAGAAGACATACATAGCCTTCGCGCTGGCATGCAACACAAAATACCTGTTCATGGACGAACCGACCAACGGCCTCGACATCCCGTCAAAGGCGCAGTTCAGAAAGGCCGTGACAAAGTACACACGAGAGGACTCGGTAATCCTTATCTCGACCCACCAGGTACGCGACCTTGAGAACATCATCGACCCTATCATCATCCTTGACAAGCAGGACGTGCTTATGAATGCAACGATAGCGGAAATCTCCGAAAAGCTTTACTTCGATTACACTACTGAAAAAGTCGAAGACGCTCTCTACAGCGAGATGATTCCTGGCGGAAACATACAGGTATATCTGAACCAAACTGAGGAGGAGAGCAAGGTGAACATCGAAGCGCTTTTCAACACCGTCCTCAAGCACAAGGAACTTATAAAAGGAATATTTAACAAGTAGAGACATGAAAAACGATATATTCAACTTCAGAAGGTTCGGGAAATACTTCACTTCCGACTTAAGGACATGCGTGGCAAACTACGCTCTGAGCCTGCTCACGATGGCAGTATTGACTCCGATCGCGACATATGCTCTGATTTCAGGATTTGCTTATCTCATGGGAGGATCATGGGAGGGTCCGGGAGTTCGGACAAGAGCATTCATCTTCTTCATGATGGCGGTATGCCTGGTCGTGACCATGCCTGTAAAATGCTACGGCAAGCTGACCGAGAAACAGTACGGCTCATTCTGGCTCACACTCCCCGCTTCCAGACTTGAGAAATTCATCAGCATGATTATAATCACATGCATCATCGCTCCGATAGCCGGATTCTGCATTTATCTCGGCATCGATGCCATCATATCCGCCATAGATCCGACATGCGGAGAAGGCCTTATGGCGACAGGAATAAACTACTTCAGAAATGCCGGCGAATTCATAGATGAAATCGGCGGAGAACTCACACTGAATTTCGGAAATGAAAAGATTCCTGTAGAAGACCGTACCTTATCAATGGACATCTTGAGGCAGATGAACAATCCATGGCTCTACATCGATGATTTCTTCGCAATGTCACTTCCATTCCTTCTCGGAGCCATCTACTTCAAGAAAGGCAAGACAGTCAAGACTTTCCTTGCACTTGCCGCCATAGGTACTGCAGCAAGCGCGATAATGGCACCTGCCATGAAGGAGTGGGCCATGAGAATTGTCGAATCATATGACGCTGATATGCTTGTCTACAATATGTTCAACAGCGGATTATTCCGTCACTTCGCGCTGATAGACACAATCTCAGACACTCTGGTAAACCTCGCCATACTGACAGGCATATGGTTCAGAATCAAGACATTAAAGCACTAAAGACATGGAATTCAACGGAAACAAATCGATATATCTCCAGATATGTGACGCGATATGCGAACGTATCCTGAGCGGTGATCTTGCACCCGACTCCAGAATTCCTTCGGTGCGTGAATACGGAGCTGAGATCGGGGTGAATCCCAATACGGTAATGCGCTCATACGAAAAGCTGACCGGCGAGGGAATCATCTACAACAGACGCGGAATCGGCTATTTCATAAGCGAGGATGCTCCCAAGATAGTGCTTGAAAGCCAGAGGGAGGAATTCATGAAGAACGAGCTTCCTCAGATCCTGAAAAGAATGAAGCTGCTGGGCATCGATCCGAAGGAAGTGTTATAGCACATTTTTTGCAATATTATGGAAAATGCATAAATTTGCAACGTGCTAAAGAATTCATTAAATATTCTGATACTGCTGTTGGCATCAACAGCAGTATTGTCATGTTCCGATGTGGACTCAGACATATTTGAACGTCCCGACGAGGAACTTGTGATTTCGATTTCCGGAACGGCGTCCGATCTTTCGACCGGAGAGCCGATTGAGGAGATCAAGATCACCGTACATGCAGCTGAATACGGCGACAAGGACAATGTGAATCTGGTTTCCAAGACCACATATACTGACAACACCGGCAGATTCTCGATTTCAGCCGAAGGTTTCTCATACACGACGACATGTCTTGTAACTGCTGAGGACCCGAACGGCATATACGCAGATGCCAGTCAGGAGATAAAGATCTCATGGTCAGCGACAAGCATGCAGGGAAACACCTTCTATGTCAATGAATGCGACTTTTACCTTGAAAAGAATCAGGAATGAGAGTGACGGGTTTCATATCGATATTGACTGCCGCAGTTCTGACTGCTTCATGTATGGCTATGCAGTATGAGCCTACCATGGATAATGTCGCTCCAAAGCCGGCTATTGTTGGCAATGTGACAGACACATCCGGAGTTGCAATAGAGCACATCAAGGTCACATTGGACTGGAATGACGGGGCTTTCAGCGAGACTCAATACACAAACAGCGACGGAGTCTTTACGGCAGAGATATGGGAGAACGTAGAAAAGGCAGTAAGGTCTTTGACAGTAACCCTGGAAGATATTGACGGAGAGGAAAACGGCGGTACTTTCGAGTCCCTTTCAGAAACGTTCACAGTTTTCGAAGAGAATTCCGCTACAGTTCTGGATTTCCGTCTGAATCGCGCCACTGCTTCGGAGAGCAGCCCACAATCTTGACAAACTGTCTGTGGAAATTAGAGCGGTCGCTGAATCCTGCGACCTCAGCAATGATATTGGTCGAAGCGTCCTTGTCCTCAAGCAAGAGACGCTTCGCTTCTTCTATACGAAGCACAGTCCTCCATGTCTTGAAATCGACGCCTTTTCTGGTTATGAAATAATGATGGAGAATCTCTTTTGAGGTATTGAGTTCACGGGCGATCTGCTCACGGCTCTTGTCATACTCCCGGTACCTCTTTTCTTCTACCCACTTGTCCAAAGCCTTCTCCAGCTTCCTGTATTCCGCTTCGTTGATAGCAGGGGCCGGGGTCTCTGAAGTCTTCTTGGTCTTCTTCCTGCTCTCTATGAGCTCCACAATGTCACGGCCGGAAAGGGCCCTGTGCGCGAAGGCATCCAGAAGAAGCCTGTGGCTGCCCAGGAATGAGATGAAGTTTGCTGCGAAATACAGCATGAAGAGACTGTACCATATTGTATATATCTTCATAAAGCCATGAGGCAGAAGCATATACACAAGTATAAACATCTGGGTCAGCATCATGATGATGTAGCAGAAACGTATCCATCTGATCTTCTTGTCTTCCTCTTCGTCGTAATATGTTTCAAACTGAAGAACAGTCTTCTTATAAGCCTTGCTGAATACCAGGATATGGCTGATACATTGTATGACAAAGAGAATGATGCACGCGATCATCACGAATTTTCTCAGCGGGCCGTCATTCCACCAGAACGCCTTCATGAGAAGCCAGCTGAAAGCAGCGACCAACCCCACATTCAGATAGAACTTATCCCCATCTCCGGACTGGAGAAGATTTATGAGCGAGAAGGAGAGGATTGCAGAAGATATAGCCGTCACGACAAACATCATCAAAGAGGAAAACGTCTCATAATCAGGTATTCCTGAATGTTTCAGACACTGATAGAAAAGCACTGTGCATATGAAGAAGCATACCGCTATCGTGTTCTTTGTCTTTAGCAGTTTTCGCGAATGCTCAGTATCGGGAACATTGATCAGAAGAAGCAATGCTCCAAGCACGACAGAGGTGACTATTGCTATACCTAACGATAATTCTATGTTGAAGACTACGTCTACAAGTCCTGACATGTGCAATTCCTTAAGTTAAAGTACATAACTATCTGCGAAATTACGGATTTTTTCGCTATTTTTGCAACCGTTTTCCCCGTTTTTTGAGCGCAGTACGACGCTCAAGAGAATTAGATTAGATAAGATGCTGGATATCAACACCATAGAGCGATTCGACAAGATCGCGACCCCATTCTACTATTACGACATGGAACTGTTCAGAAAGACAGTTGACCATGTGGCCGAACTTGCATGCAGGCATGACATCAAGGTGCACTATGCAATCAAGGCAAATGTCGAGAGAAGACTTCTCGAATACATCAGCGGCAAGGGCTTCGGAGCAGACTGCGTCAGCGGCAATGAAGTGCTTCATGCCCACAGCTGCGGATTCCCTGCAGAAAAGATCGTTTACGCAGGAGTCGGAAAGAGCGACAGAGAGATATATGATGCCATGATGCTTGGAATCGAAGCATTCAACTGCGAGTCGCTTCAGGAGATCTTCGTGATCAACGAGATGGCCCATCTTCATGGAGTAAAGGCAAACATCTCCGTCAGAATCAACCCTGATATTGACGCTCACACTCACAAGTATGTGACTACAGGTCTCTACGAGAACAAGTTCGGAATCTCAAACCATGAGTTCGACAAGCTCATAGAGTTCATCCAGAAGAGTGAACACATAAACTTCTTCGGCCTGCATTTCCATATCGGCTCGCAGATCACAAGAGTAGAGGAGGTATTCTCGCTTGAATGTAAGAGAGTAAACGAGATTGTCAAGTACTTCGAAAGCAAGGGACTGACAGTCAATAACATAAATCTCGGAGGTGGACTTGGAGTCGATTACGATGACCCTGACGGAAATCCTATCGCCGACTTCGAGACATGGTTCAATGCGATCTCGAAAAACATCGTGCGCCGTCCAAACCAGAATGTACATGTCGAGCCGGGACGCTCGCTCGTCGCTCAGTGTGCCTCTCTGATATCGAGAGTGCTTTTCGTGAAGAGCGGAGAGACAAAGAACTTCCTCATCATGGACGCCGGTATGAATGACCTGATCAGGCCTGCCCTTTATGGAGCTTACCACAAGATCGAGAACCTTTCGGCGACTCAGAGATCGTTCTTCCCTACCTTCCAGGCATATGATATCGTCGGCCCGGTATGCGAGTCAAGCGACGTATGGGGAGCAGGAAGACTTCTGCCTTTGAGCGTACGTGGAGACCTCATGGCGATAAGAAGCACAGGAGCATACGGTCAGGTGATGGCCAGCCGATACAACATGAAGGATCTCGCTCCGTCAGTGTTCAGCGACATGCTGGATGAGGCTCCTGAGGCTGTGGATTATTTCAATCTGTCATCCCGAGCGTAACCGAGGGATCTGCACAAGAAAAAATAAAAGAAATACAATATGTTCGAAAATTTAAGTGAAAGACTGGAGAGATCGTTCAAGATCCTCAAAGGCGAAGGCAAGATCACCGAGGTGAATATCTCGGAAGCGATGAAGGACATCAGACGTGCCCTTCTCGACGCCGACGTGAGCTACAAGATCGCAAAGCAGTTCTGCGACGATGTAAAGAAGAAGGCCATCGGTCAGAATGTCCTTACAGCGGTGAAGCCTCAGCAGATGATCGTGAAGATCGTCCACGATGAGCTCGCAGCCCTCATGGGAAGCAATGCTTCAGACATCAACCTTAAGGGCTCCCCTGCCGTGGTCCTCGTAGCCGGTCTTAACGGTTCCGGTAAGACAACATTCTCAGGAAAGCTCGCCCTCAACAT
>JAFYME010000033.1 GCA_017556765.1 Bacteroidales bacterium | reverse complement strand
TGACTTGAGAACGGCTACCGCTTTTACCGAAATCGTCAACGGACCGGCACGCCATAACAGAAAGTACTATGTATCAAAGGATTGTGACGCAATAATTATAGAAATAGAGGGAAATCCTGTGGAATTCGATGTCAGGATGACCAGAGAAGAGCGATGCAGCCATGAGATCAGCGCAGACGGAATACTGAAGATCAGCGGAAGGCTCGACAGCGGGGCAGACAAGCCGGGAATGGGCTACGCTGCATATGCCGCCGTCGTGACAGAGGGAAAGGGCGCATCGGTTGAAACATTGCCGGGCGAGGTCACTGATCAGTCATGCGTCAAGGATGGAGCTCCGTTTATCAGAGTCAGCGGAGCGGAGAAGGCATGGATCGTCATTTCTGCCGCGACAAGCTTCTTTGAAGGCGATGACTATGACAGAAAGGCCCTGCAGACGCTTGAAGCCATACTCAATGACTTCGACGCAGACAGACTCCACGAAAATTCAGTAAAGGCTCACAAGGAATTATACGACAGGGCAGGCGTAAGCATCGTCAACACAGCCGAAAGCTCAAAGCTGCCTACAGACGAGAGGCTCAAGGCCTATGATGAAGGAGCGAAGGACAATGCACTGGCCGCATTGTACTACAATTATGGCCGTTATCTCCTGATAAGCAGCACCCGCGAAGGCAGTCTTCCACCGAACCTCCAGGGTCTCTGGGCTAATACATACCAGACCCCATGGAACGGAGACTACCACACCAACATCAATGTGCAGATGAACCACTGGATAGCCGAACAGGGCAACCTCAGCGAACTCCACCTGCCTCTTACAGAGCTGGTACTCAACATGATACCAAGCGGAGAAAAGACCGCGAAAGACTTCTACGGTCCCGATGCGGAAGGCTGGGTACAGCACATGATGACCAACGTCTGGAACTATACCGCACCGGGCGAACATCCTTCATGGGGAGCGACAAACACTGGAGGAGCATGGCTCTGCGACCACCTTTGGGAGCATTACGCATATACGGGAGACAAGGAATATCTTGCCCGTATCTATCCGGCACTGGAAGGAGCATCGAAATTCTTCCTGTCCACAATGATAAAGGAACCGAAGCACGGCTACCTCGTCACAGGACCGACCTCCTCACCTGAAAACGCATTCTACAATGACGGCAAGGCAGTCAGCATCTGCCTCGGACCGACCATGGACACCCAGCTGATAAGGGAGCTCTTCACCCAGACTGGTGCAGCATGCGCACTCCTCGACTCAATCGGCAACAAGGCCTTCATCGACACCCTCAACGCAGCTATAGCACAGCTTCCTCCTCACCGGATCAGCGACAAAGGCTATCTCATGGAATGGATGGAAGACTACGAGGAAGTGGATATCCACCACCGACATGTATCCCACCTATACGGACTTCATCCGGGAGATCAGATCTCACCGAACCTCACACCGGAGCTTGCTGAAGCGTGCAGGGTGACCCTCAACAGAAGAGGAGACGAGGCCACAGGATGGAGCCGCGCGTGGAAAATGAACTTCTGGGCAAGACTTGAAGACGGAGACAGGGCACTCAAGCTATTCAGAAGCCTTCTCCACCCGGCATACGGCGAAGACAAGACCGTATGGCCTGCAAGCGGAACATATTCAAATCTTTTCTGCTCGCATGCGCCGTTCCAGATTGACGGAAACTTCGGAGGAGCTGCCGGCATCGGCGAAATGCTCATTCAGAGCCATCTGGGCTTCATCAGCGTCCTCCCTGCCCTGCCTGCAGAATGGGCGGAAGGTAACCTGCACGGTTTCAAGGCTAAAGGAGGTGCAGAAATAGACCTCTCATGGGCGGAAGGAAAACCGGTCGAGATGAAAGTGACCGGAGGATGGGAAGACTGCGTAAAAATAAAAATCCCTGCAGGTCTGAATGTATCCGTAAAGGGAGCGGAACACAGCGTCTGCAAGGATTTTGTAAATCTGAAGATGAAGAAAGGTCAGAAAGCGACCGTCAGATTCATCTAGGCATTTCGTGAATTATAAGCCTCCAAGGCTTTTTCAAGAAGGAAGATCGCCCTCTGGAGGTCTTCCTTTTTAAGTACATAGGCGATTCTGACCTCATCTTTTCCAAGACCCGGAGTAGAATAGAAACCGCTGGCAGGAGCCATCATGACGGTCTCGCCCTCATAACTGAACTCCTCAAGACACCATGCGCAAAACCTGTCGGCATCGTCAACGGGGAGCTTCGCCACTGTGTAGAAAGCGCCCATAGGTATCGGAGAATAAACACCTGGTATCTTGTTAAGTCCGTCAACAAGACACTTCCTGCGGGCAACATATTCCTCATATACATCAGCTGAATATTCCTCTGTATCCTCAATCGAAGCCTCTGCTACAATCTGACCGATCAGAGGAGGGCTCAATCGTGCCTGACAGAACTTCATGACGGTGTCACGAAGAGCCGTATTCTTGGTCACAAGAGCACCGATCCTGATTCCGCACTCCGAATATCTCTTTGAAACAGAGTCGATAAGGACAACATTCTGCTCGATGCCCTCAAGATGACAAGCTGAAATATATGGAGATCCGGTATAGATGAACTCCCTGTATACCTCGTCAGAGAAAAGATAAAGGTCGTGCTTCTTCACGATGTCCCTTATCTGGTTCATCTCGCTTCTTGTATAAAGATAGCCTGTCGGGTTGTTAGGGTTGCAGATGAGGATAGCCTTTGTCCTTTCCGTGATGAGTTTCTCGAACTCCTCAACCGGAGGAAGAGCAAATCCGGTCTCGATTGACGAAGGTACTGACTTGATGACTGCTCCGGCAGACACAGCAAAAGCCATATAGTTGGCATAGGCTGGCTCCGGAACGATGATCTCGTCACCAGGATTGAGACATGCCATGAAGGCAAAGAGCACAGCCTCCGAGCCACCAGTGGTGACAATGATGTCATCGGGAGACAAGGCAATGTTGAATCTTCCGTAATACTTCACGAGCTTCTCCCTCAAAGAAAGGAAACCCTGGCTCGGACTATATTCGAGGACACTCCTGTCCACCTTCGCCAAGGAATCCAAAGCCTTCTGCGGAGTGGGAAGATCCGGCTGTCCGATGTTAAGATGATATACTTTAATACCCCTTGACTTTGCGTCATTGGCAAGAGGGGTCAGTTTTCTGATTGGTGAAGAGGGCATCTCACACCCTCTATGTGAAATTTTCGGCATACACTACTAATAAAAACATGCAAAGATAATCAATCCTGGCAATATATTCATATCATATCATGTCAAACAATAGGCCTTACAGCTGCTCACACGTATCAGACTGTCAGTCAGCTTCATACCTGCGGCCTAAAAGTATCGGGATGAATTTTTCCGCAACAAAGGAAACAGCGCTCTGCCCCAGAAACTCCGATGGCTTCCACGAGGCCTTCATGATCCTGCGGACATTGTTCATCCTCTCTTTGAGAATGCTCTTGTGATGTGACGGCTCATATGGCCTGAAAAGATCATCAATAAACTTTCTCTCGACAGAAGGTCGTATCTGCGAAGCCGCCTCCCGCAGATAGGATGGCAGCCATTCTTCCGGATAGGCAAGACAATCGACACAAACCCTTGTCATCATGCCCGCAAACTTCATAAGTCCATGTCGTTCAATGCTTTTCATCATTTCTTCCGACCCCATGAGAGCCTTCTCCGCACGCAGGAAATATATCCAGTCAGTCAGGAATTTCAGGGATATGCCCTCATATATGAAATGCGACAGGGCATGATGCAGGTTGAATATGGCCGACAGCTTCACAGGCGGATCATAGATACCGGGAGTACTTTCAGACGAAAGCCTTTCCACGGCCATCGACTTCAGATCCTTGTCAAGCTCGCGCATCCTTCGTCTTCCTCGAACATCAAGGAGGCACTTGTGGTTCTCCACCAGCACTCCGTCCAGATGGAAATGCGAATGCCTGTAGAATCCGTCATCGACCGCCACTCCTTTCAAGCGGAAAAACGAGTCAATCTCATCGCCATTGTCAGGAGAATATAAATCGATGTCTACAAACTTTCTTGTGAAAGGCTTCGGATAATATTCCGAAAGAGTCAGGCCCTTAAGACGAACAGCCTTACATCCCGACTCACGGACCATCTCCCCTATCTCGCGATCGACCGCTGCAAACCTCGCATAATTCTTTTCAGCTGCAATGGAGGAAGAAATGAACTTCATCGCCACGTCCTTCGGTGGTTTCATCTCCGCAGGCAAAGCCGCGACCGCATCATAGGCAAACGCGGCCAGTCCATGCATCCCCAGCACGGAATACACCTTGTTCCATTCCTTCAGGCCTGACCTTCCCTGCACACTGACAGGTATCTTCCAGATTGCAGCCTTGAGGATATCAAAGACAAAACTTCTTATATCAGACATAATCTTCCTCCATTAATCTGCACAGAGCATCTATGCACTTGTCCTTGTTGAAATATCTGTTGAAATACTGCAAGCCATTATCACCCATCATATTACGCTGCGGCTGCGCCATATTCTTAAGAGTCATTACGCATTCAGCAAAAGCAGCATGGTCTCCTGAAGGACAGGACAATCCGCATCCCGCCTCCTCTATCAGGTTGCGCGCTTCGCCGTTGATCATAGCCACTACAGGCTTTCCGGAGGCCATATATGCCTGCAGCTTTGCAGGAGTCGTCAGACTGAAGATATATTCGTCTTTCAATGACAGGAACAAGGCATCCGCCTTATTAAAAAACGATGGCATATACTCCAACGGATATCTTCCCATCATATAGACCACATCCTGAAGCATATTCTCTTCCACAAACCGGTCAACCCACTGTTTCTTTCTGCCATCGCCCACTATCACCATACGCACACCAGTCCCTTTGAGCAGCAGGGCGGCATTC
>JAFYME010000032.1 GCA_017556765.1 Bacteroidales bacterium | reverse complement strand
GCCACATATATCTCCATACATGTGAACTCAGGGTTGTGGGTCTTGTCCATACCCTCGTTACGGAAGTCCTTTGCGAACTCATATACTCCATGGTAACCGCCGACGATGAGTCTCTTCAAATACAGCTCATTCGCAATTCTCAGATAAAGAGGAATGTCGAGGGCATTGTGGTGAGTGATGAATGGACGTGCTGTAGCGCCGCCTGGGATGCTCTGGAGGATAGGAGTCTCTACCTCAAGGCAGCCTGCTTCGTTGAAGTACTCACGCATTGTAGCCACGATCTGGCTTCTCTTGATGAATGTGTCGCGTACCTGTGGGTTCACGATGAGGTCCACATATCTCTGTCTGTACTTGAGCTCAGGATCTGAGAATGCGTCGAACACCTCGCCATCCTTCTCCTTCACGATAGGGAGGACGCGGAGCGACTTGCTCAGCAGTGTGAGTTCCTTTGCATGTACTGAAAGCTGTCCTGTCTTTGTTATGAATGCGAATCCCTTGATACCGATGATGTCTCCGATGTCGAGGAGCTTCTTCCATACTGTGTTGTACATTGTCTTGTCCTCGCCAGGGCAGATCTCGTCACGGTTGACGTAAATCTGAATACGTCCTGTCTCGTCCTGGAGCTCTCCGAATGAAGCCGCACCCATGATACGTCTTGACATGATACGTCCTGCGATTACTACTTCCTGAAAATTGCCTTTCTCTTCGTCATACTCCGCCTTGATCTGCTCTGCAGATGTGTTGATAGGGTAGAGTGGTGCCGGATAAGGTTCTATACCGAGTTCTCTGAGCTTAGCGAGCGATTCTCTTCTGAAAAGCTCCTGCTCGTTGAGGTCCATGATGCTCATATTCGTAATTCTTTAATTAAAGCACAAAAATAACATAAATAATTCTGAATTTGAAACAAAATCTATATCTTTGTATGCTATGCAAGTGGAAAAGAAGTGGATATTGAAGGAAAACGCTGAGCCTGAAACAGTCAGGCAGCTTTCTTCTGAACTTGGAGTCGACCCCGTTCTGGCGGAACTCTTAGTCCAGAGGGGTGTCCATACCTTCCACCAGGCACGTTCATTCTTCCGTCCGAGCCTTGACGATCTTCACGATCCGTTCCTCATGACCGACATGGACAAGGCTGTCGAGCGTGTACATGATGCCGTGGCACGAAGAGAGAAGATCCTCGTTTATGGTGACTATGATGTGGACGGAACGACAGCGGTTTCGCTTGTGTATTCTTTCCTCCGCCGTCTTACTTCCGCCGTAGATTTCTATATCCCTGAAAGATATGACGAAGGTTATGGAGTTTCATACAAAGGCATAGACTGGGCGGCAGAAAACGGCTTCGGCCTGATCATCACTCTCGACTGCGGTATCAAGGCCAATGAGAAGGTCGAGTATGCCCGCGGTAAAGGCATAGACATGATCATCTGCGATCATCATCTTCCTGAAAATGAGCTTCCTAAGGCTGTGGCCGTGCTTGATCCAAAGCGCGAGGATTGTCATTATCCTTTTGATGATCTTTCCGGCTGCGGAGTAGGTTTCAAGCTTGTCCAGGCATATTCCCAGAGATACGATATCCCGTTCGAGACTTTGATTCCACTGCTTGACCTGCTTGTGGTCAGCATCGCGTCAGACCTCGTTTCTGTGACCGATGAAAACCGTATCCTGGCCCACTACGGACTCAAGCAGCTGAATGGAAACCCTCGTGAGGGACTTCTTGCGATGATCCAGCTTTCAGGCCTTGAGCCGACGCATATCTCTATCGACGATATCGTCTTCAAGATAGGTCCGCGTATCAATGCTGCCGGACGTATGGAGTCGGGAAGGATAGCCGTTGAGCTTCTGACAGCCTCTGATGTTGAGGAAGCGATCCGCATCGGTACCGAGATCAATGAACATAACAACGAAAGAAAGAATATCGACCGCCGCATCACGCAGGAGGCTCTTGAGATGGTCAAGACCGGCAACTGCCTCTCAAGCGGAAATGCGACCATAGTATACAACCCGCAGTGGCACAAAGGTGTCGTAGGTATCGTGGCCTCGCGTCTTGTGGAGGCATTCTACAAGCCTACGATCGTCTTCACACAGTCTCAGGGAGGCCTTGTGACCGGTTCTGCCCGCAGCGTGCATGGATTTGACCTTTATGACGCCATCGAGAGCTGTGCAGACCTTCTCGAGAACTTCGGAGGACATCTTTATGCCGCCGGACTTACCCTCAAGGAGGAGAATCTTCCTGCATTCTGCGAAAGGATCGAGAAGTCCATTTCTGGAACCATAATCCCTGAGATGCAGACCCCTGTAGTGGATGTGGATGCAAGGCTGAACTTCTCTCAGATCACGCCGAAGTTCCTGCGTATCCTCAAGCAGTTCCAGCCTTTCGGTCCGGGAAACACGGCGCCTGTGTTCCTTACTGAAAACGTATATGACAACGGAATGGGACGTAAGGTAGGAGCAGAAGGCGGTCACCTCAAGCTTGAACTCATTCAGGAGTCTCATCCGTACCATCATATTTCGGCCATAGCGTTCAACATGGCTGATTTCTTCGACCATATCAAGACCGGTAACTCTATAGATGTATGTTACTCTATTGTAGAGAATTACTACAGAGGTACGGCAAATACCCAGCTCCGCATCAAGGACATGCACGAGCGTGACGAAATGATTTAACTCTTTCATTTATTTACTTGCAGAACAACAAAAATCCCTATATTAGCAGAAAATATGGGAAGTTATTGCTATGGAGGGAAATAATGAATTGAAGACCGCGTGGGAGTTCGTGGAGAAGACGGGAAAGAGTGTCTTTCTGACCGGAAAGGCCGGTACGGGCAAGACTACATTCCTGAGGAGGGTTGTCGAGGAGTCGAGGAAGAGGGTAGTGGTCGTGGCCCCGACAGGCATAGCCGCTATCAACGCCGGTGGCGTGACGATACACTCATTCTTTCAGCTTCCGCTCCATCCGTTCATCCCCGGGATGAAGATCGAATCCAAATTTGCCTTCAGCAAAGAGAAAAGGAGCATAATAAAGACCATGGACATACTTATCATAGATGAGATAAGCATGGTGCGATGTGACCTTCTGGAGGCCATAGATTCGGTCCTGAGACGTTTCCGCAATAAATATAAGCCCTTCGGTGGGGTGCAGCTCCTGATGATCGGTGACCTTCAGCAGCTTTCTCCTGTAATCACGGATGAGGAGTTCCAGCTTCTTTCTCCATATTATTCCTCTCCGTATTTCTTCGGCAGCCGCGCTCTGGCCGGTGTGGATTATGTGACCATCGAATTGAAGGAAGTCTACAGACAACAGGACAGTCATTTCATATCCATATTGAATTCGGTCCGCAGCGGTCGGCCTTCTATGGAGGCAATAAAGGCCTTGAATTCGCGCTATGAACCTCATTTCGTGCCGTCTGCCGACGAAGGATACATACGTCTGACCACTCATAATCAGATCGCTGACAATTATAACGCTCAGCAGCTCAGCCTCATAGATGAACCGATACATTCATTCGATGCTGAGGTCAGCGGTAATTTCCCGGAATACGCATATCCGACAGAGCTGCGTCTGGATCTCAAGGTCGGCGCGCAGGTCATGTTCGTCAAGAATGACCCGTCTTCGGAACATAGATATTTCAATGGCAAGATCGGAGTCGTGACGGATTTCTTCGAAGAATATATCCTGGTGCAGTGCCCCGGTGATGATGAAAAGATCGCAGTGGAGCCATTGGAATGGGAAAACTGCCGTTATGTGATAAACGAGCAGACGCAGGAGATGGAGACCGAGGTCCAGGGCATATTCAAGCAATACCCGCTTCGATTGGCATGGGCCATAACTATACATAAGAGCCAGGGACTGACCTTCGACAAGGCCATAGTCGATGCTGCGGCGGCATTCGCTTCCGGACAGGTTTATGTTGCATTGAGCCGTTGCCGTACGCTTGAGGGCATGGTTCTGGCCACTCCTCTCAGACAGGACGCTGTAATAACTGACGGCAGGGTTGAAGAATATATTCAGGGGCAGGAAGCTGCTGCCGCGGCAAGTGTCTGCCGACTGGAATCCATCAAGGAGGAATACTATAAGCAGCTCTTAGGTGAACTCTTTGATTTCAAGGAGCTTGCGAACCTTCAGAAACGTATGCTGTCCATATGTACCGAGTTTCCTGCCGGTACGGTTGTAGGTCTTGCGCAGAGACATAACGACATTTTGAACGCACTCAATGAGAAGGTTGTCCCTGTCGGAGCCAAGTGGCAGAGGCTGATCATGCAGAAGCCGTACGAAGAGGTTTCTTCTTCAGAGTTTTCTTCTCGCGTAAGGAAAGGTTGCGGATATTTCCTTGCCGAGCTTCAAAGCCCATATGGTGAATATCTGGAAAAGACTCAGGACATAAAGGCTGAGAACAAAGACCTTGTCAAGCGATATGGGAATGCATGGAACGATCTTCATATAGAACTCGAGACCTTCAAGATCCTCCTTAAGGCTATGTCTGCTGTGCCTTTTTCAACAGAAGATTATCTGCGCGAAAGACAGCTGGCGGTCTTCGAAGCTTCCGGTTTTGTTCCGAAGAAGATCAAGACTCCGAAGAAGTCTGCCACGACTGTCAAGGAACCGAAGGAGAAGAAGGAAGATACCAAGGTCACTACATTCAAACTCTACAAGCAGGGCATGTCTGTTAAGGACATAGCCAAGGAACGAGACCTGAACCAGCAGACCATTGTCCGCCATCTGGCCCATTATGTCGCCAAGGGCATGATCTCGGTTGACGAACTCGTTCCTGCCTCACATGTTGAGGCTATCCAGGAAGTCCTCTCCGGCCTCGGCTCCGTGAAAAGCCTCTCCGCCATCAAGGATGCCTGTCCTTCCGACGTAACCTACCAGGACATAGTCCTCGTCATCGCCAGCACCGAATCAGACTCCTGATTGCCGTACCTTGCTGATGATCTCTACAGCAATTTCGTCGATTGATCTGCCGTCCGTATCGATAATGATATGGGCAGTATTCTCATATGTGGCAGAACGAAGCGCCATGAGTTCCGATATCCTCTCTCGCAAGGATTCTCCCTGCAGCATAGGACGATTCGAGGTCTCTCCTTCAAGATGGCTGACAAGCGTCTCAACCGATGCCTTCAGGTATATGCATATCGTTCCTTTATGTACAATCTCTGCACATTCGCGGGTCATAATCGTGCCTCCGCCTAATGCCAGGATGATATCTTGTGAATTCTCGTCAGCTGGATCTTCTGCTGATAGTGACGTATGCCTGTTGTATGTAAGAGGCATTTTCCCACCCCCGGGTAGGGGGAGGGGCCCGGCGTCAGCTGGGAGGGGGCCTCTGGAATACACAGGCATCGGCACGATGTCATGGAGTGTCTCCAGCTCCATTTTCCTGAAAGCCTCCTCACCGTCTTCGGCAAAGATCTCAGGAATGCTTCTTCCTGCCCTGGCTTCGATCTCTTCGTCCAGATCCATAAAAGGACAGCAGAGCAGTTCCGAGAGTCTCCTCCCGACACTGCTCTTGCCGCATCCCATGAATCCTGTCAATGATATGATCATTTAGAATAAAGTCAACTGTGCATCGTCATCAAGGATGATATCGATAGGATCATCATCCACGACATCTGAATTGTCTATCTCGCCGGCCTGATTCTCAGCCTGTGACTCCTCCGGAAGGATGTCATCCTCCGGCTTGTGCAGAGGCTCCACGAAATGAACCTTCTTTACATCGTACTGGCTGGTCTTCTTACCCTTAGCCTGAAGTCCCTTCTTTGCGATGAACTCCTCAGCATCAATGAGTTCCGGATCTCTGTTCTCGTTCTTACCTCCGAAAATCACCTCGATCTGAGGATGCTTGTCGTCGCTGAGCTCGACAAGGTATGAACCCTTTGCATCGGAAATGAAGCTTACAGGCATGTTGTCGCTCACATCGAAAGAGAATCTCTTCACATAGAAGGCAGCCACCGCCTTGTCATAGTAAAGGGCTGTATATACCTTGTTAGTGTCCAGCTTCTCGATCTTCAGGAGATCTCCCTGATACCTGTTGCTCATGTCGAACGAGGTAGTGTAATATGTACCGTCCTTGAAGATCGCAAGAATATGGTCGCCTGTGTTGAATTGGCCAAGGTGGAGTCCGCGGCCGTCTTCGTTCAGACGCTGGATGTCCTCGTCGAACCAGATGTCCTTGCCTCCGATTGTAGATATACCCTTCGACTTGAGGGTGATCTTCTGGATCGGATTCTTCGACACAAGATTTCCTCGAGAAGCACGTCCCTTGATGCCCAATGTCGAGAAGTCATACTCGTCAAGCAGCTTCTTGAGCTTAGGACGAGGACGAAGGTAGATCTTCACGGTCTCGGCCTCTCCGTTGTGGTTCACGGTGAACCAGAGGATTTTAGAGCCTGCTGTACCCTGTGTGATGTCATACTCTTTGTCGCGGGTGATGCCTGTCACGGCGAATCTCTTTGCATAGCTGAGAGATGTCTTGCCCTCGCGGTAGATGACGTTGTAGATCGTTCTGCTGTCGTTTCTGTTGAAGATTCCGACGTAGAGTATATCCTTTCCGAAGAAGGCCTTTTCGCTTACCTTGGTAACGACATATTTTCCGTCATTATGGATCACGATGATCTCAGAAAGGTCTGAACAGTCACAGATGAACTCTGCGTTGTCCTCCTTCTTGAGGTTTGTTCCGACAAATCCTTCCGCCTTGTTCGCGTAAAGCTTGGCGTTGTTGCTCACGACCTTAGTAGACTCGATTGACTCGAACTCCACGATCTCTGTAAGTCTAGGATATGCCTTTCCGTACTTCTTCTTGAGGTTCTTGAAGTAGTTGATCGCGTACTGAGTGAGGTGGTCGAGGTGATTCTGAACCTCCTCCATCTCCGCTTCGATGCCCTTGAGCTTCTCGTCAACAGCCTTTGTGTCGAACTTCGAAATCTTACGTACAGGCTTCTCTACCAGTCTGTTGATATCTTCCATCAGGATCGGTCTCTTGAGGAACTTCTGGTATGTGAGCATCTTCTCAAAAACCTCCTGAAGCTGATCCTCCCATGTCTTTGCGTCGCCCTCGAGGATCTTGTATACCTTGTTTTCGAAGAAGATCTTCTCAAGAGAGTTGTAATGCCAATCATTCTCCAGCTCGCTCAGTCTGATTTCAAGTTCTTGTCCGAGAAGGTCGCGTGTGTGCAGCGTACTGTGACGTAAGATGTCATTCACGCTGAGCACCTGAGGCTTGTTCTCATGGATCACACATGTGTTAGGAGTAACTGCTACCTCGCAGGCTGTGAATGCGTAAAGCGCATCTATGGTCTTGTCTGGCGAAACGTCGTTCGGCAGATGGATAAGGATGTTCGCTGTCGCGCTGGTAAGGTCGTCGATCTTCTTGATCTTGATCTTTCCGCTCTCCTTGGCCTCCATGATGGACTCCTTTACGGCGTCCGTGGTCTTGCTGAACGGAATCTCTGTGATCGCCAATGTGTTCTTGTCGATCTTCTCGATCTTCGCGCGTATCTTTATCTTACCTCCCTTCTTCTTGCTGCTGTACTTAGAGCAGTCTGCATATCCTCCTGTAAGGAAGTCAGGGAAGATCTCGAAGTCCTTTCCTTCAAGAACGGCTACCGATGCGTCGATGAGCTCGTTGAAGTTGTGAGGCAGAATCTTCGATGCGAATCCGGTACCGATACCTTCAGTACCCTGAGCGAGCAGGATAGGGAACTTCACCGGAAGCTCGACAGGCTCCTGGTTGCGACCGTCGTATGATGTCATCCAGTTGGTGGTCTTAGGATTGAACATCACTTCCTTGGCGAACTTGCTCAAGCGGGCCTCGATATAACGGGGAGCTGCATTTGCGTCGCCGGTAAGGATGTTACCCCAGTTACCCTGGCAGTCGACCAGATAGTTTCTCTGGCCGATCCATACGAGCGCTCCGAGGATGGACTGGTCTCCGTGCGGATGGAACTGCATGGCCTGACCGACGATGTTCGCTACCTTGGTGTAGCTTCCGTCGTCAATCCTCCACATCGCGTGAAGCACGCGTCTCTGAACAGGCTTCAGACCATCGATAAGATGGGGCACGGCTCTATAAAGAATAGTATATGATGCATAGTCGGTATACCATTCCTTGAACATCTTCGAGAGCTTATGCTTCCTGCTGTTTTCTCCGAAAAGCTTGTCGAACTTTCCGGGAGCGCTCGCCTCGGGAGCATCCTCATCCGATTCCTGTCCGATATTGAGATCCTCCTCAGGGAGTTCGATATCTTCAAAACTCATAAATCACCTCACTTCTTTTTGTTATCAGTATTCGTAGCCGAATTTTCTCAGCTCCTTCTTGCTCTCCCTCCAGTCCGGATCGACCTTGACGAAGAGTCTGAGGAAGACCTTCTTCTGGAAGAAGTCCTCCATGTCTATGCGGGCCTGGGTGCCGACCTTCTTGAGTGACTGGCCGCCCTTTCCTATTATGATGCCCTTCTGTGTGTCGCGCATGACGTAGATCACCGCGCTGATGTCATATCTTTCCGCACCTTCCTTGAACTCCTCGATCACTACTTCGCAGCTGTACGGAATCTCCTCCTTATAATTAAGGAAGATCTTCTCACGGACAATCTCCGAAGCGAAGAAACGGAGGTTCTTGTCTGTAAAGACATCCTTGTCATACCATGCCGGAGCTGTAGGAAGATTCGCCACGATCGCATCGAATATGTTGTCGAGGTTGAACTTCTCCTGGGCTGAGGCAGGGAAGATGATGGCATTCGGGAGCTGCTCCTTCCACCACTTCATCAGTTCCATTACCTGCTCCTGGCTGCTGATGTCTATCTTGTTGATAACCAGCACGACAGGACACTGGATCTTCTGGAGCTTGGCGATGTACTCTTCGTTCTTGTCTCCTTTTTCCACTGTATCGGTCACATAGAGGATGATGTCAGCGTCGCCGATTGCTGTCTCGACGAAGTTCATCATGCTCTGCTGGAGCCTGTAGTTCGGCTTCAGGATACCCGGAGTGTCGGAATACACGATCTGATAGTCATCTCCATTGACTATGCCCATGATCCTGTGCCTTGTAGTCTGAGCCTTCGCTGTAACGATTGAAAGCTTCTCGCCTACAAGGGCATTCATAAGCGTAGATTTGCCAACATTCGGATTACCGATGATGTTGACAAATCCCGCGCGATGTCTTTTATTGGTGTTCTCTGCTGTCATTATGAACGTAGTGAAAATCCATTAAAGATATGCACCCATCTTAAGGAGGTTGGTCTCACCTTCTGTAAGGTATCTCCACTCTCCTCTCTTGAGACCCCTCTTTGTGAGACCTGCGAAATACACTCTGTCGAGAGCCTTCACCTCATATCCGAGAGACTCGAATATTCTTCTTACGATACGGTTCTTTCCTGAGTGGATCTCGATGCCGAGCTTTCTGTGGTCATCCTCCTCGATGTACTCGAGCTCGTCAGCTGCGATCATTCCGTCCGGAAGCTCGAT
>JAFYME010000031.1 GCA_017556765.1 Bacteroidales bacterium | reverse complement strand
GTTCCGCTCATAGAGTCCTTTCCACCGATTGAAGGAAGGCCGAACTCAACCTGCATCTTGAGAGCGCCCATGAGAGCCGAAAGCGGCTTACCCCATGACTTGCGGTCTGTCATGCGCTCGAAGTACTCCTGATATGAGAAGCGCATCTTCTCATACGAAGCACCCGCTGCAACAACCTTCGAGCATGCCTCGACTACCGCGTATGCAGCACCGTGGTATGGGCTCCAGCTTGCGATGAACGGGTTGTATCCGAATGCCATGATAGAAGCTGTGTCTGTATATCCGTCTGTAGGGAGCTTCTGCACTGAAACCTGAGTCTCGGTCGCCTGAAGCATACCACCGAACGGCATGAGGACTGTAGAACGGCCGATTGTAGAGTCGAACATCTCGATGAGACCCTTCTGTGATGTCACGTTAGGATCCTGGAGGTTGTTGAAGATCTTCTCCTTAAGATCCTCACCCTCTACTGTACGCTCGAACGGATTCCTGTTCTCGACTGCGCCTACTGTAGCCTTTGCATAATGCTTGGCTCCCGCGCTGTCGATGAACTCGCGTGAAAGGTCCACGATAACCTTGTCACCATAGAACATACGCATGCGCTTTCTGTCTGTAACGTCAGCGACGTATGTAACCTCGACGTTCTCGCTTGCGCAGTATGCCATCATCTGATCCTTGTCCTTGGCCTCGATGACTACCGACATACGCTCCTGAGACTCGCTGATCGCAAGCTCTGTAGAGTTGAGTCCGCTGTACTTCACAGGAACCCTGTCGAGATATATGTCAAGACCCTCGGTAAGCTCGCCGATAGCCACGCTGACACCGCCGGCACCGAAGTCGTTTGATTTCTTGATAAGCTTTGTCACCTCAGGACGACGGAAAAGCCTCTGGAGCTTTCTCTCCTCAGGTGCATTACCCTTCTGAACCTCACTTCCGCAAGTCTCGAGAGACTCCTCAGTGTGCTCCTTTGACGAACCTGTAGCTCCGCCGACTCCGTCACGGCCTGTACGGCCACCGAGAAGGAGAACCACGTCTCCAGGAGCAGGGCTCTCGCGACGTACGCTGTCAGCCTTCACAGCTCCTACTACCGCACCTACCTCAAGACGCTTTGCGACATATCCCTCGTGATATACCTCACGTACATGGGTTGTGGCCAGACCGATCTGGTTACCGTAGCTTGAGTAACCGTGAGCGGCCTTGCGGCTGATGATGCTCTGAGGAAGCTTTCCAGGGATAGTGTCGGCCACAGGGAGGTAGATGTTTCCTGCACCTGTCACACGCATCGCCTGATATACATATGCACGGCCAGAAAGCGGGTCACGGATCGCGCCGCCGAGACATGTTGCAGCGCCACCGAAAGGCTCGATCTCTGTAGGGTGGTTGTGGGTCTCGTTCTTGAACTGGAGGAGCCACTTCTCTGTAGTCATCTCACCCTCGTCGTTCACGATATCGACATCAACATAGATGCTGCATGCGTTGTTCTCCTCGCTGACCTCCATGTCGTCAAGAAGTCCCTTTGCCTTGAGGTAACGTGCGCCGATGCAGGCCATATCCATGAGGTTCAAGCCCTTATGCTCGCGGCCGAGCTCCTGACGGATCTTCATGTAGAGGTTGAGCGTACCGTCGATCTCCTCCTTCAGGAAAGACTCCTCGACATTGATGTCCTCGAGCTCTGTAGTGAAGGTAGTATGGCGGCAGTGGTCGCTCCAGTATGTATCGAGAATGCGGAGCTCTGTCTCCGACGGGTCACGGCCCTCAGCCTTGAAGTAGTTTACGACTTCACGAAGGTCGTCAGCGTTCATTGCAAGGCCCATCTTCTTGCAGTATGGAGCAAGCTCCTCCTCAGCAAGCGCTGTAAGTCCCTCAAGCACAGGCACAGGAGTAACCTCAGGCTGCTCCATCGCTGTAAGCTTCGAGAGGTCCTTCACGCGTGACTCGACAGCATTGATGTAGTATTTCTTGATCTTCTCGACAACCTCGTCTGTTGTGTCTCCAGGAAGGATGATGAGCTTCGAGCTCTTGATGCTTACCTGAGCTGACGGATCGATGAGGCGGACGCAGTCTACAGCAGAAGCTGCACGCTGGTCGAACTGGCCTGGAAGGTACTCCACGGCGATATATTTCACACCTGAAAGGTCACATTCGTCTGTGACACTGTCGGTAACGATCTCTCCGAACACGCTGTAGCGGCTCTTCTCGAGGAGGTCTTCAGAGAAGCCGAAGAGGTCATAAACATTGAGGTAGCGCAGCGAAGGGAGCTCAAGCTGAAGGTTTTCGTTCAGCTCGCTCAGAAGGCTGCGTGCCTCCACCTGAAATTCAGGATACTTTTCTACGTAAATGCGATAGTTGCTCATATGTTAGATTGTTGCGTCAAGTACTTTCTGTGTCTGCTCCTTTCTGAACTGGTCAAGCTTTGCGGCAAGAGTCTCGTCTGTGAGAGCAAGGATCTGTGCGGCGAAAAGACCGGCATTCTTGGAGCCGTTGATCGCCATTGTAGCTACAGGGATTCCGGCAGGCATCTGCACGATGGAAAGGAGTGAGTCCATTCCGCCGAGAGCCTTTGTCTGGATAGGGACACCGATCACAGGCACTGTAGTCATACCTGCTACCACACCGGCAACATGAGCGGCTCCGCCTGCTCCTGCGATGATCACACCTATTCCGTTGTCCTTTGCCGACTTGGCGAACTCACACATGAGATCCGGAGTCCTGTGGGCGCTGATGACTTTCTTGACAACCTCTACCCCGAAACCCTCGAGGACATTGATTGCCTGCGACATGATCTCAAGGTCGCTGGTCGAGCCCATGATGATAGCTACTTTCATATTTTCTACCTTATTACTTTATTGAACATTAGTTAACTCATTCCATTTTTCAAAGGCGTGCGGGCATATGAAAATATGACCACGTTACCCTTTCCCTAAATCCCTTTCCTCGGGAAAGGGACTTGCTTTCGCTGCGCTCCAAGATCCACAGTACCATTCAGACCATTTATCCCGGACCATTTTCCAAGGGCGTGCAGGCATATGAAAACATGACCACGTTACCCTTTCCCTAAATCCCTTTCCTCAGGAAAGGGACTTGCTTTCGCTGCGCTCCAAGATCCACAGTACCATTCAGACCATTTATCCCGGACCATTTTCCAAGGGCGTGCAGGCATATGAAAATATGACCACGTTACCCTCTATGTACTAATCATGCAAATATAGCTAAAAATTTATTACTTTTGTGGTAGAAGAAAACAAATAAGAGATGAAAGAATTAAAGTGCCCTAAATGCGGAAACGTATTTTCCGTAGACGAAGCCGATTATGCTACGATTGTAAGCCAGGTAAGGAATGTGGAATTCGAAGAAGAACTGCACAGAAGACTGGAGGAATTGAAAGGCAGACAAGAGGCTGAACAGAAGGCAAAAGAGGCTATAACAAGAGAGGATTTCGGTCGCAAAATACAATCCAAGGAGCTGGAAATCAGCAGGAAAGACCAGGAGATCAGTCAGTTGAAATCACAGTTGAAAGGCTTCGAGGACATGAAGGCCCTGGAGCTATCGAATGCTTTGGCAGCTAAGGAGCTTGTAATCACAGGTCTCAAAAGCGACATCAGCAGAAGCGCTGCCGACAAGGAAAACGCAGTCCTCAGGGCAAAGGACGAGATGAAGGAAGTGATCGGAGCGAAAGAGAAGGAAATCGCCGACCTCAGAACAAGAAACACCCTCGCCCACAGCCAGTCAGAACTCGAGAAGAAGGCGATCAAGGAAGAATACGAGACAAAGCTCAGACTTGCGCAGGAGCAGGTGGACTATTATAAGGACATGAAGATCAAGATGTCGACGAAAATGGTCGGCGAAAGTCTTGAGGCCCATTGTTCGACCATCTTCAACGGCACCATGCGTCCTATGTTCCCGAATGCATATTTCGAAAAGGACAACGACGCTTCCGGTGGAAGCAAGGGTGATTTCATCTTCCGCGATTATGAGGACGGAATGGAGTATGTATCCATAATGTTCGAGATGAAGAACGAGATGGAAGACACCGCCCACAAGCACAGGAACGAAGACTTCTTCAAAAAGCTGGACGCAGACAGAACAGCGAAGAAATGTGAATATGCAGTTCTCGTGTCGCTCCTTGAGCCAGAAAACGAGCTGTACAACAACGGCATCGTGGATGTATCATACCGCTACCCGAAGATGTATGTGATCCGTCCTCAGTTCTTCATGCCGCTCATCACGCTGCTGGTCAATGCATCGAAGAAATCCATAGATTATCAGAGGGAACTGGCCATCGCTCGCAGCCAGTCTGTCGACGTGACCAACTTTGAGGCTAAACTGGTGGAATTCAAGGAGAAATTCGGCAACAACTACCGTCTTGCAAGCGAAAAGTTCCGCAAGGCGATCGACGAGATCGACAAGTCGATCGCAGCCCTCCAGAAGACCAAGGACGCGCTCCTGAGTTCCGAAAACAATCTCCGTCTGGCCAACGACAAGGCAGAAGCTCTGACCATAAAGAAACTCACCTACAAGAATCCCACAATGAAGGCCAAGTTCGAAGAGGCCCGTGCCGCATCCGGAGCCGACGAGCAGGAAAATGCCATCTGACAGCTAGATAGACATCCAGTCCACCTCACCAACTGAACGTTTGCCACGAAGTACATAAAACCTGTGAGACATGTACTTCGTGGCAAACAGTGGAATCCGGCGCCGCATATGTCCGTATGTTTCACCAGTACGGGGCAATCTTCGGGAAAGGTTTAGAAAGAAAATGTTTAAAAGAGGGATTTTTCAAAGGGTCATAACAGTAAATTCATTATATTTGCAAGTTGCTAATGCATTAGATTATGAGAGAATTATATATAACTAACTCCCTTTCGAGAAAGAAAGAGATTTTCAAGCCGATCAATGAGGGGCATGTGGGACTTTATGTCTGCGGTCCGACTGTATACGGCGACGCGCATCTGGGACATGCTCGTCCGGGTGTGACTTATGATGTATTCGTGAAACTGCTCAAGCATCTTGGATACAAGGTGCGTTATGTCCGCAACATCACAGACGTGGGACACCTCGAGCATGACGCTGACGAGGGCGAGGACAAGATCGCAAAGAAGGCGCGTCTGGAGCAGCTCGAGCCTATGGAGGTGGTGCAGAGATGTACTCTCGCCTACCATGAGGCAATGCGCATGCTCAATGTGGCTCCGCCTTCGATCGAGCCGCGCGCTTCAGGACACATCATCGAGCAGATCGACCTCGTGAAGAAGATCCTCGACGCAGGATATGCATACGAGAGCAACGGATCGATCTATTTCGACGTGCTCAAATACGACGCTGACCACAAGTACGGCATCCTTTCCGGACGCACTCTCGACGAGGTGAAGGAAGGCACACGCGACCTGGACGGACAGCAGGACAAGCGTGCGTCGTATGACTTCGCCCTCTGGAAGAAGGCATCGCCTGAGCACATCATGCGCTGGCCGTCACCTTGGAGCGACGGATTCCCTGGCTGGCATCTCGAGTGCTCGGCAATGAGCGAGAAGTACCTCGGCAAGGAGTTCGACATCCATGGAGGCGGAATGGACCTCCTCTTCCCGCATCACGAGTGCGAGATCGCGCAGAACACAGCGTCACGCGGATGCAGCGGCGTGAAGTACTGGATGCACAACAACATGATCACCATCGAGGGAAAGAAGATGGGCAAGTCGCTTGGCAACTTCATCACCCTTCCTGAACTTTTCGCCGGAAACCATGCGAAGCTCGATCAGGCATATACACCTATGACCGTACGCTTCTTCATCCTCCAGGCGCATTACCGCGGAACCCTCGACTTCAGCAACGAGGCCCTGCAGGCTGCCGAGAAGGGTCTGAAGAGGATCATGCAGGCAGCGAAAGACCTCAAGACGCTCGCGGCCGCTGCGGGAGTCCAGGCTGCTCCGGCACTTGCTTACGGAGAGTTCGTTTCAGCTGTCGCTCCGTCTGAGATCACAGCGTCGAATGCGGAGGTGAAGGCATTGGTGGAGAATGTATACGAGGCTCTTTGCGACGACCTCAACACCCCTATCGCTCTCTCGCACATCTTCGACGCCGTACGTATCATCAACACAGCAAAGGACAAGAAGCTTACCCTCGACTCATCTGACTACAAGGCACTTACAGACCTCTTCGACAATATCGTATTCGGAGTTCTCGGACTTCGCGACGAGGAAAGCGAGGGCGGAAAGGCTACAAAGACCATGGACGGTCTGATCCAGATGGTCCTCGAGCAGCGCAAGGCAGCCAAGGCCGCAAAGGACTGGGCTACCAGCGACAAGATCCGTGACGACCTCAAGGCTCTCGGAATCCAGATCAAGGATGGCAAGGACGGCACCGAGTGGACATTGGAATAAGAGTTTAGAGACCTAGTGC
>JAFYME010000030.1 GCA_017556765.1 Bacteroidales bacterium | reverse complement strand
TTTTCAATCAACCGGCCCTTCGAAGCATTTACCCAAGAGGGCCGAACAAACGGACAAATTTAGGAAATTTTCCTATAAATTCAAACAGATTCCTGCAGCAAAATAAATACCTTTTTCAGCATAAAGCAGATTGCGCTGGACAGCCATATTCAAGAGGTTTCCGCCTCTGAACCATACGGAAAAGTTCCTTGTCGTCAGATACTCGAAATTGAGTCCGAGATCAGCATATCCAGGCACATTTGCAGGCTTGACGGCTCCGTCAGGGAAAAGCACGCTGCCCTGTCTTCTGCCTGTAGAGAAATCGCAGTCCATGCCGAGGAAGATTCGCTTATGCCAGTTGTATTCGAAAGCGACCTCACCTGTCAAAGCGGCAGGAAGGAAATATCCGCCGGTCCTGGTCTCGAGGTCCTCAAACCATGAATGTCTGTACATGACATTTCCATCAACACGGAAACGCTCGGTAACCCAACTGAGGTCGGCCGCAGCATACACATTCTGATAGCCTGCATACGCGATTCCCGGCATGAAGGAAAGCTGGTCATCTCCAGGAAGCATGCCGACCACGACAGTCTCCAGAGGAGCATTGCCATACATGGCATAACCCGCGCGGACTCCATACGCAAACCTCGCCCCTGCTCTTCCTTCAAGGCCCAATGCAGCCGATATGTTTTCTATCGTATTATCCATATACGCCTTGCCATGGCCATAATACATGTCGAAATGATGATTCCCGGCAAGAAGAGAGCTGAAGCTGTTGACCTTTGTACCTCCTCCGATCTTCGCATAAGCCTTCATGACTCCCGGGATCAGCTGATAATCTACGGTAACGTCTGGGTACACCACCTGTCCCTTGGAAGCGAAACACGTCGAATCGCCTGCATGGACAAGAGCCTCGACCCTGAATCCTGCATCAAAGCCCCAATTGCCGTAGCGGAACAGATAATGCGGAGCAAATGTCAGCCTTGAAACGCCTGCAAACCCATATGAATGGTTATCAACCCCCAGCTCGAACATCGCCTTATGATCATCCATGAGAATCGCCTTCAGCTTACCGAGCACACTGACTTCATGCTCCGTAAGGCGATCATGTTCCGTAAGGGATTCCCCCTCAACATGTTTATAATCAAAGCGATCCTTTCCGAAACGATAAGTCGCATAGACATCATAATTGATGAACTGGCCATAGTCCTTCGAAGCCACGCCTGCCCTGACGTCCAATGCGTTGTACATGTTGTTCTGTCTGCCATAGCGCTCTGCAAGACCATAATAGCCGGCATCAACACGAACAGTTCCGTCAGCCCAGTCATATCTGGCATCCACACCGGCCTTTGTCAGAAAATCATAATCAGGAGACCTTCTGGCGTACGACTTCTTCATCCCCAGGTACACGTCCTCCTGAGAAGGATCCGGCACATCTGCAGCGCGGTATTCTCCGACATACGACCTGTGACTGGCATATACATCCATCTTGAATCTTTCCCTCAGGAACGGAGACCAGACAAAATCCGCTGAAGGATGAAGGCTGAGAGCCTCAAGTCCGTTTCCCGCGCCCAGTTTCATGTAAAGCCTCTGCTGCTCTGCCGCTTTCCCGACAGGCTGGAGCCGCATGGCATATGGCTTGAACTCGTATGCTCCCTTATAAGGATTGTCAAAGACCTCATAATCGAACTCAAGGTCAAAACGCAGGACAGAATCAGGCACAGCCATCTCAAACATAGGCTTATGCACCTCCATGAGCTTGCCCTCATACGCCTTGTTTACCTCAACGGTCGGATCAAGGTTCTGCGCTGACGCCGCCAACGGACACAAAGCCACAGCCGCAGTCAGCAATCTCGTATATAAATTCACTTTCATAATCTTATCTTTATTCTGAGGCCATCATCTCCTCAAGTTTCCTGAGACGGATCTCGACATTGTCCTTCACATCGTCATCCGCATTCTGCGGCTCATATCCGTCCCTCACGCTCTCAAACGTCGCCTTCGCCTGAGCCAGCTCATCTCTTTCTACAAATGAATCTCCAAGAACAATGAAGCTCTTTGCCAGCCAGTAGACCTGCGGCGAACCCGCATCGGAGAATGCATACACCTTATTCTCAACCTCTTCGAATTCACCCTTGTCATAGCTGTCAAGGATCAGCAGGTAGGCCGCCTCGGCGCCATACTCTCCGGACACATCTTCGGAAAGTTTCTCAAGGATTACAAATGCCTCGTCTCTGCGGCTTGAAGCAAGGTATGACTTGGCCTTTATATACTGAGCCTCAGTATGAAGGGCCGGAGTCGTACGGCTGTCAAACATGACCTTGTCCGCATTCTTTATCGCCTCATCCCAATCATGGCCTCTGAAGGCAGAACGCATCATTCCGGCAAGAGCCGCAGACTTGTTGTTCTCCAGCAGCGCGGCCGAATGCAACGACGAATATCCTCCATAAGCATCCTCCCAACGCTCAAGTCTGAACGAGATTTCCGAGAAATTCAGCATCGACAGCTCGACGAACGAGCCCTCGCCGCCTTCGATCACCTTCCTGTAGCAGTCACATGCCTGCTCGAACTTGCCGAGAAGACGGTACGACTCTGCCTTGTAGAAATCAGCCTTATACGCATTTCTGCCGTCCGGATACTGATCCAGATAAGAATCAAGAGCCGCAAGAGCCTTCTGATAATTCTCGGAAAGGAAGATCTGCTCGGCCGAATTGAATATCATATCCTCTTTCTCGTCAGCGGTCTTGGAGTCGCCCTTGCCTATCTGCTCTATGTATGCGATATATTCCTCCGGCTTGTTGCGGATCTGGTAAATCGACTCGATCGCCGCAAGAGCATCATCGACATAGCCCGACATCGGCATATCCTCGACAACAGTCTTGTAATATTTGAGAGCCTCATTGTATTGTGACTGGTTTCTTGCGAGAGAACCCATTTCCAGATAAGCCCTGGCCACATATGTCGCATCCTTTACGTTATCCGCAAGGAGCCTGAAGCACTCCTGTGCCTTATCGTCCTCATATTTAGCCACATAGGCACGTCCAAGCTCATAGAGGGACTCGGCATAGAATTCCGCATCCGCAGAGGCGTTCATCACATTTTTAAGAAGCTCGATCTTCTTGGCCGGCTTCTTCAGGAGTCCGTAAGAGACTCCCGCCTGATAGTACGGATACATATCGGTCGAGTCAGGATAGCTCTTGATGACATTCTCGTACATCTCGCTGGCCTTCTTGTAATCCTTGTCCACGAAATAGCAGTCTGCGCTACGTACGAGCGCCTCCTTGCGATATGTAGCATACGGATCATCCAGATACTCTCCGAACCACTTCAAGGCAGCAGGATAGTCTCCGCTTTCGAAATAGCAGTAGGCTATGTTATACGGAAGAATATCATGTTCCTCCTGTCCGTACAATGCCGAAATGTTATACAGGTCTGTATAAGTTGCGAGCGCATCCCTGTACTGTTCGTTCCGATAATATGATTCGGCAAGCCAGAAGCGCGACAGCTGGTTGAAGCGGCTGCTTCTGTCCGAATAGTAAGCTGCAGCCTTCAGACAAGGTATGGCAAGACGGTACGAGCCGTTCTTGACAAGCTGATTGGCACGCAGATAATTGGCCTTCATATAGTTAAGAACCATATGATCATCCAGCTCATCGATCTTGTCATATGCATTGACTGCGGCCTCGTAATCTCTGTCATGCAAGGCAGCCACAGCGATGTAGCTGTTTATCCTCTGTTCCTGTTCCTTCGCAGGGTAGGCATCGATGTATGCATTGAAAACAGATGTATCGTCATTGAGGTCGAAGGCGAGCTTCGCCCAGTTGAAGAAGGCATCCTCGGTAAGCTCAGGATCATGAAGCGCATTCGCCGCATCCTTGAATGCATCCAGAGCGGCCACCTTGTTCTTTGTCTGAATGTAGCTGTAACCAAGATGATAGTTTGCGATCTGTCCGAGAGAATCCGTACGGTCGGTCATGTTCGAGTAGCTCCTGATCGCGCCTTCATAATCATCGACCGCATAAAGCATCGATCCGCTGTAGAACCAGTCGGAACGGCTATTCCCCACATCTGCTCCCGAACCTGAAAGCTCATAGTACTTACGTGCCTTGTCCACATCTCCGAGCACAAGACATGACTCCGATATGATCCTGGCCAGATGCGCCTTCCTTTCCTTCGGCACTGCCGCATACATTGAGTCTCCGTTTGCAACCACATATTCATGGTCCTTCAGCATGAAGCGGGATTCAAAGATATAATATTCCGCCATGTTCTTGAAGCGGCTGTCCTCGGAAGCCTCGTCCATCCAGTCGATCGCCTTCTGGAAATCCTTTCCTTCATAGGCCAGATATCCGAGCACGAACCTTGACGGGGCCGTATAGTCGCTGACGGGACGCATGTCGATCTCTTCAAACAGTTCCTTTGCATGAGCTGTATCACCGTTTTCAAGGGCGCAGAAGGCAGACTTGAATATGTATTCGTCTACCTGTCCCTTGTCAATCCTCTTCCTGTCGATATCGGAAAGGATCTTTCCTGCCTCAAGATAATCCTCCGCCTGGAAAAGATTCATGGCGTGCTGATATCTCATCTTGAACGAAAGGGCTGTATGCGGGTGTTTTGCAAGATATGCCTCCATCATGGAAACATATCCCGGGGTTCCTGATACTATATCCGCCAGGACAGCATACCCTTCTGCATCAGCGTCACCATTCATTCTGGCAAGCCTGTCGAATACTATCGACGACCTGTTTGCCAGACCACGGTCATACAGCCTGAGCGCCTCCTTGAATTCATTGGAAGCAGGGCCCGGCACACCGTCAGATGCAGCCTGAAGCGGGAACGATGTCATGACAGCTGCGGCCAGAGCCGCCAATATTGTCTTCTTGTTCATGTTCAAACTAAAATTTTACAAATTTAACCATTTTTCCACTATA
>JAFYME010000004.1 GCA_017556765.1 Bacteroidales bacterium | reverse complement strand
TTTCCTGTCTTGATGACCACGTCAAGATATCTGTCCTGTGATATCAGATTACCCGGTGCAGGGTGGAATTTGGTGTTGTCGAAGTATGTCGAATTGTAGCAGACGAAGTAGTCCGGCCTGTTGAGGTTGACTGACAGAGGGAACTGGGCTGCATGGTCTATAGCTCCACGCAGACATAGCACGGCGTCTTCTCCAGGCTGGAGCGGGAAGTCATCTCCGTCGCCAGGGAACTGCCATACGGCCTGGATCAGCGGGATGAATTCCGGCAGAAGTCCGTCTTCCGAAATCCATGGGTTGGCTCCTGTCGAGTTGTATGGGGACAAGGTTCCGAAGCAGATTCCGTCAAGATACTGCACCTGGTAGTCGTTGTTATGCAGGATGATGTACTGGTCTGCCTGGTAGTCGCCTTCCTGCGGGAGCTTCTTGCAGCCTCCGCAGTATAGTTCCTTGATCACGATGGAACCGGCCTTCGAGATGGATAGAGTCAGTGCCAGAGTATGATCCCAGCCCGAAATCACCACCTTGTCTGCTGATGCGTTGAACACGTCCGAGCCATCGCGTCCGCTGAGGGTCACCCTGTAGAGTCCGTTCGGAAGGGTGAATGTCGCTGTGCCGTCAGCACCGGTCTGCGACACATATCTGCTGCCGGTGTTCATGTCCTCGACCCTTACTTCGGCGCTTGTAATATTAAGGTCAGGCACGACGGTAAGCACGTGCATCCCTTCCTCGTAAGGGTTGACGTGCCTGATGTCTGCACATGAGACCGCAGCCAGAACTATGTACAATATGTATATTAATCGTTTCATTATCGTCATTGCCGGCTCGACCGGCAATCTTTAAAACTTCAACCTGCAGGTCAGGCCGTAGTAGAAGGCAGGGGTGAAGATTGCTCCGACTCCTGTCGCCATCGACTTGACGTATGGTCGTGAATTCGTAAAGTTATTCGCAAAGAATGACAGCGACACATGATCGCCGATCTCCTTTGTTATGCTCAGGTTCGCCGACATGTACATTCCGTATCCGTCCTGGGCGAACGTATAGATGTTGTCTGACTTCAGTATGAGGTTAGCAAAGTCAGGATCAGCAGCCTGCGCCGCCGTAAATGGGTGCACATTCCCGTCCAGGTCCATATATGACACCGGATAGATTGCTGTGTACGACTTTCCGTCGTAGATGTTGCCTCCTGTCGGATTGTTGTCGGTCTCAGACACTGTGAACGCATATTCGGCGCCGTTGTACTGCGACAGGTTGCGGCTTCGGCGCAGCAGCGTCGCCTCCAGACGGCAGGTGATGATGATTCTCGCCTGCGGGATGTGGGTAATCGCAGTGAGGTTGGCGTCGAGGTTATGCGTGATCTTTCCGTTTGTCACGGAGTCGTCGTTTCCGCCGTTGGCATAGATTCCCAAATACTGATACGATCTGTCGGCAAGGGTAGTGTGTGACCATCCTTTCTGGTAATATGCCGACAGCTGCTCGTTGAGGTATTTCGTGTAGGTGTATGCCGCATCGAGGCGGAATGTGGTCTTCAGCGGTTTAATCTCAGGGAACTCCACGACAAGCTCGGCTCCGGCTCTCTTGACGTCAGCTCCGTTGTTCTGCTTGGTGGATTTTGCATAGGTCCTGTCGGTGACCTTCACATCCATAAGGGTCCAGTACTCGTCCTGCGAGCCTCGCACATACATCATTCCGGTCTGAGAGTCCACCTTTATCTGCGGATTGTCCGGCATCACGAATCCCTCCGGGCGCTGGAGTATGTCGTATGAATACGGCTCATATACGTTCAGGAAGTTGTACGTGCCCTTGGTCACATTGTAGAATCCCACAAGGGAAACCTTCATGTCCGCGAAGGCGGCATCGATGCCTACCTCTGAATTGCTGTTGCGCTGCCAGTGCAGGTCAGGGTTGTATGTGACCGTATATGGCTGAGTATAATATATATAGCTTGTCTGGTCTCCGTGCGAGAATCCGTAGGTCTGGATGTCGCGGTACTCCTGCTTAGGGTAGAGGACATGGTATGACGGAAGCTTTTCCGTGATGCCCCAGCCTCCTCTTATCGAGAGTCCGTCCGAGAGCTGCCACTTCGCATTGAAGCGAGGTGAGAGAGTCGTCTTCTTGTTGTAGAGGGAGTTCTTTATGAACACATTTTCAAGTCGCAGACCGGCTGTGACTTCGAGCTTTGTAGAGGCGACCGGCATGGTCAGATGTTCCTCTGCGTAGACCGAAAGATTGTGCATGAACGGATACTGAGAGTAAGGTCTCGGTCTGTAGCCGTTGGCCGCAAGGGACGGGTCCTTATAGTATTCTCCTTCTCCGACGTTTCCGTTCGCCTTCCACTGAACTCCGGCCTTGAGCGAGCTTTTCATGTCGTCCCACCTCTTGTGCCAGTTGTACTTGAGGGAAGCGGCGAAATCAAGCTCCTTGGAGTCGATTATCTGGTCAGAGAAGTATGTCAGAGGAAGCCTTTCGGCAAGGAAATATCCTTCCTGCTCTGCATGTACGGCAGGCTGGCTGGATCCGTATGATTCATATTTGTGATAATGGTACAGGTTGTCGTTGAAGTTGACCGATGCGTCAAGCTTCAGGTTTGTGACCCATGACTTGTTGAGGAGCCATGTAAGGGAGGTGTTGCCTCTGAAGACATTGTCCCTTTCCTTTTCATATTCGCCTGTAAAGGCGTCGGGGTCGTCCTTGGAGTCCATTCCTCCTATGTTTCCGGTAAATCCGGCTTCGAAGCGGAGGACCTTCGCGAAGGTGTTGGAGTAGCTCAATGTCAAGCCCGACCTTGTATAGGATTCGTATGGGGATATGAGCTTCTTTACGGCTCTGGCCCATTCTGCACTGAGATTCAGTACTCCGTTATCTTCCTGAAGGTCAATACCTTTAGATACCGAAGTCTGGTATGTGCGTGGGTTTACGGAGAATGTGAGGTTGACAGGAGTGCGGCCTTTTCTGGTGTTTATCTTCACCATTCCGCTGCTGAGGTCTCCGTATTCTGCTGATGGTACGCCGGTGATGACCTCGATGGATTCGATGTTCTCGACCGCCACGCTTCTTGTGTCCACACCTCCCATGTCGCCGAATGAGGCGTTGTTTCCAAGTCTTACTCCGTCGACCTCTACGGCGGTACCGAAGGCTGAGTTTCCTGCATTGGATCCGCCTTCTCTGAGGGAGAACTGGTTTTCTGAGGTAAGGTCAGGATTGATTGTCTTTCCTCCCGGAAGAAGGGCAGCTACGTCGGTCATGTTCGAGAGCTGGAGGTGGTTCAGGGCGTCGCGTCCGAGGTTGTGGCTGGTGCTGAGTCCGTCCTTTGCCTTCTGGGCCGTCACCACGACCTCGTCAAGGGCGAGAGAGGTTTCCTTGAGACGGATGTCCAGCCCTTCAATGTCTTTGGTGACGTCGATTTCCATGACGACATTCACGAATCCCAGACAGGAAACCTCCATCTCGTGTTTTCCTGCCTGGACATTCCTGAATGAGAATCCTCCTTCTGCATCGGATACGGCCCAGAGATAGTCTTCGCCGATCCTGACCACAGCTCCCGTGACCGGAATGTCCGATCCGGCCTCTGCAATCCGGCCGCTGACTGACCAGGTCTGAGCGTATGCACAGACCGATGTCAGTAGCAATGCGAATAATATGAGAAGTTTCCTATGCAATATTTACCAGCCTTTTCCGTTTATTCCCTTTGTGGTCACGTCGCATTTCTGCATAGTGCCGTCAGGATTGTACTTTATCTCCTCTACAGTCACCGAACGGCTGTAGCTTGTTCCCTCAGGAAGCGTTCCGTTGTGGGTGAACATGTATGTCTTGCCGTTGAGCTCGACGATCGAAGGGTGTGTGGTGTTGCAGTTTCCTGCACATTCCGAAAGCAGACCCTTGAACTCCCATGGGCCGTTGATGCTGTCCGACATCGCGTATGCGAGCTTTTCAGGCCATCCGCAGGCGTATGTGAGGTAGTACTTGCCGTTAGCCTTGTGTACCCATGCAGCCTCTGTAAACGGCCATCTTTCGTCGAATTCGAGCTTTGTGATCTCTCCTTCGATCTCGATCATGTTCCTCTTCAGCTTGGCGTAGTAGCAGTATCTGTTGCCCCAGAAGATGTATGCCTGTCCGTCGTCATCGATGAATACGGCAGGGTCGATGCATACCCATCCGTGATCTGCTCCCTCGCAGTCGTCCTTTGTGAGGAGCGGCTTTCCGAGAGCGTCCTTGTACGGTCCCTGCGGACGGTCGCTGACCGCCACGCCGATTCCCGCACCGCTGGTGCTGATGTAGTAGTAATATTTTCCGTCACGTTCTGTCACATGGGCAGCCCATGCGTCGTTGGTCACGTTCCATGCGAAGTCTGTGCTCTTGAGAGGGGTCGGATGCTCTGTCCATGTCTCCATGTCCTTTGTGGAGAATGCGCACCAGTCGGTAAGGTGATACCCGGTCTGGTTTCCGGCTACATCCTGTCCTGTGAACAGCCAGAGGGTGTTTCCCTCGACCATTGCGGCAGGGTCGCAGGTGAACTTATGCGAGAATATCGGGTTTCCTTCCGCCTTGTACTGCGGCAGGTTCTGGGCGCATGAGACAAGGCCGCAGCTGAGCAGCAGGGCTGCAATTGATGCTTTTCTAATCATGATCTTATCTTTCTTCGATTGTCTTTCCATGATCCTTTGCAACGATCTCCTTCCACTTTTCTGTGTAGCCAGGCTGGGTGATCTTGTCAGGGATGCAGTCTGTGTGCTCGTTTGTGACGAAGCTTCCGTCCTCGTTCTGAGCCTTCACGTTACCGTCGATGAACTTCACGAGAAGGAGCTGCTCGAGAGCCACCCACTTGTTGAAGATCTTCTGCGCGTTGTTTACAGAGAACTCTGTAAGGTACTGACGTACAGGTGTGTATGGATCTACGACCTTGCGCTTCTTGTCGTTCTTGCGGATCTGCTTGCGTGGGGTTTCCTGAGCTGCCTTATAAAGCTTGAGGGCCTCCTCGTCAGCCTTAACCACAGCTTCAGCCATCTCAGCCTCCCATGCGTCGATCTCTGCGTCGACTGTAGGGAACATGATGTTGTATGCCTTGTAGCATGCGTTTGCTACACGGTTTGTCATCCAGAATGCCGAAGTAGGAGAGTATGTGATCATGTTTCCGTTTCCTACGCGGAAGCACTCGGGAACCTCGTAAGTCGATGTGTAGATAGGGGTGAGGTATGATGTCGCAGCATCGTCGCATCCGAACCAGTTCACGCCTCCGATCTCGTCAGGAAGCCATCCGCGTGACTGTCCCACAAACCAGAATCCTGTCTGCTGTGTAGCGATAGCTCTTTCGTTTGTGTATGACTTGCCTTCATACTCGAATCCCATAGGTCTCCAGCGGTATGGAAGGGCGTTTCCGCCTGCTCCGATATCCTGTGTCATGTCCATAGGAGTACCCTCATAATGGTCACGCATCACGTCAGCGACGTTCTTCACGCTGATCTTGCGTGACGGCTTCACGAAGAGAGGGAATCTCTTGCTCTTGTCCCATCCCATAGCATATTCGACATAGTCATATGCGTCCTTTGTCACTACGTTTCCGTTCTCGTCCTCGAATGTGAACTTTCCGTCGCAGAGGATGTTGAAAGCTGCCCATGCACGAGCCTCGCAGCCTCTCATTCCGCTGAAATCGAGCGGTGCGTATGCGTCGCAGAAGCTGAAATCCTTGTCCTCGCCTGTGAAATATCCCTTCTTGCGGGCGAATGTGATCACGTCAGGAGCGTAGAGGCAGTTCTCAGGGTCGTTGAGGGGGAAGGTGCTGATGCGGGCCTGGTTGGCATGCGCGCAGATGTATCCGTCAGGAACCCTTCTTGCAACCCATACGATGCCCTTTTCGTCTTTGCCCTTTCCGATGAGGTCCATGACCCATACCTCCTCAGTGTCAGCAATCGAGAATGATTCTCCGCTTGAGTAGTAGCCGTATGTGTTTGCAAGGTCGACGATCACCTCGATAGCCTCACGCGCTGTCTTTGCTCTTTCGAGAGCGACGTAGATGAGCGAGCCGTAGTCCATGATGCCGTTGTTGCCTTCAAGCTCAGGGCGTCCGCCGTATGTTGTCTCTGCGATGATGAGCTGGTGCTCGTTCATGTTTCCTACTCTCTGGTATGTCCTTGCCGGCTGCGGGATGTAGCCGAGGAACTTGCCTGTGTCCCATTCGTTTATCTGGCGCATGTCGCCTGCATTCCATACTCCTGCCGGAGCATAGTAGAGCTCTCCGTAAAGCTGATGCGAGTCTGCTGCGTATGAAACCATGTTGGAGCCGTCGGTGCTGGCTCCCTTCGTCACGAGGACATTTGTACATGCTTCGCTGTCTACTGCTGACGAAAGAAACGCCGCGGCAAGCAGAATCAGTGCTTTTGAAATTCTTCTCATTTTGTACTTTGGTTATTATTAGTTACTTTTGTCTCGATTTTTTGCGCCCGGCCGTGCGCGCGGACGCATATCTTTGCAAATTTATAAAATTTTTGGAGTTTTATGAAATTGAATATTCGAGTTCTGACAGCATTCGTCATGATGTTCATTGGATTTGCGGCCTATGCTCAGCAGCAGGAACAGCCGGATATCTTCGAGCAGGCGGAGATGGAAGCGGACAGACTTCAGAGGCTTCTTTACCTTGAGGACTGGCAGACATTCTATGTGGATTCGATTCTCAAGCATGATTATTCTGCCATGCTTGCCGAGTATGAGCAGTATCAGAAGGCGAAAGTTTCCAACCCTTCCATATATCAGAGTGTCCAGGATAAGTGGAAAGACAAGATGGATGAGGCGTTCCGCAAGGTCTTCAACGATGAGCAGTGGGCCAAGTATCTGAAGAATGGAGCTGGAAAGGCTCAGAAGGGAAGAGAGAAAAGGAAGGCGAAAGCTGAGGGTAAAAAGTAAAAGAACATGGATTTTTTAGAAGTAATAGAGAAAAGGCACAGTGTCAGGAGGTATTCCGACAGGCCTGTAGAAAGAGAAATTCTTGATGCGATCATAAGAGTGGCCGAGACTGCTCCTTCGTCAAGGAACAGCCACAGCTCGGCATTCATGATCGTTGAGGACAGGGATACATTGGATGCGTTGTCGCAGATGCGTGATTCCGGCGCGGCATTGCTCAGCGGCGCTCCGGCAGCGATAGTTGTTCTCGGTGACGAGACCAAGACCGACCTCTGGGTGGACAACTGCGCTATTTCAGCTACATTCGTTCAGCTGGCCGTGACAGCTATGGATCTCTGCAGCTGCTGGGTTCATTGCAACGGACGCCCGCGCCTGAAGGCTGAGCCGGAGGGAGCGAAGGCAGAGGATTATGTACGTGAGCTTCTCGGCATCAAGGATGGCCTCCGTCCATACTGCGTGGTCGCAATCGGTTATCCGGTAGAGGAATAGTCATTCTGGCTTCATTTGTCCGTAAAAAGCTCATTTTTACGGATGGGCGACAGATTTAGAAATAAAAGATAAAAAGAGTAATATATGAAGGAAAAAATAGAGGCCCTTATGGCCGAAATTGCAGCATTGTCATGCAAGACAGAGCAGGAGATCGAGCAGGCGCGTGTGCGTCTTCTTGGAAAGAAAGGTGAGGTAACTGCGCTTTTCGATGAGTTCAGGACAGTCGCTCCGGAGCTCAAGAGAGAGTTCGGCCAGAAGCTCAATGTGCTGAAGAATGCAGCTGCTGCAAAGATCGAGGAGCTTAAAGAGGCTGCTGCCGAGTCGCCTGCGGCCGGTGCTGCATCGTTCGACTATACAATGCCGGGAGATCCTGTACAGCTTGGATCGCGTCATCCGGTATCTATCGCACGCGAGGAGATCGTGAGCATCTTCCGCAAGTTCGGCTATGATGTGGCCGAGGGACCTGAGGTAGAGGATGACTGGCATGTATTCGAGGCGCTCAACTTCCCTCCTGAGCACCCTGCCCGCGAGATGCAGGACACATTCTTCATCAGCGACAGCGACAACCCTGTCCTCCTCCGTACCCACACTTCTTCGGTTCAGGTACGCGCAATGGAGAAGATGCCGCTTCCTATCCGTATCGTATGTCCTGGCCGTGTGTTCCGTAACGAGGCTATTTCTGCGCGTGCGCACTGCATTTTCCACCAGGTCGAGGGACTTTACATCGATGAGAATGTGACATTCGCCGACATGAAGCAGGCTATCCTCCTCTTCGCCCGCGAAATGTTCGGAGCTCAGACCCAGATCCGTATGCGTCCTTCATACTTCCCGTTTACTGAGCCTTCTGCTGAGATCGATGTGAGCTGCAACATCTGCGGCGGAAAGGGATGTAATGTCTGCAAGGGTACCGGCTGGCTCGAGATCATGGGCTGCGGTATGGTGGATCCTAATGTCCTCGAGGCGTCGGGAATCGACAGCAAGAAGTACAGCGGTTTCGCCTTCGGTATGGGTGTGGAGCGTATCGCGATGCTCAAGTGGCAGGTCCGCGACCTTCGCAACTACTTCGAGAACGACCTCCGCTTCCTCAAGGAGTTCGAGACTTCGCTGTAACAAACATACACAGAACCAAAAAAGCTGCAGGGTAAGAATGATGCTTGCCCTGCAGCTTTTTTATGACGACATGAACCGGGTCCTCCGGAAAATAAAAAAAGCCGACCATAGTAATGGACGACCTGCATATAATTGAACCCCGTCGGGTGAATATTCTTGAGCCGAAGCTCAGTACAATCGTAGACTTTGTTTCAAAAAGTAAGTCAGCATTTCTGCTGACTTCTTTTCTTGGAGCGGAAAACGAGACTCGAACTCGCGACCCTAACCTTGGCAAGGTTATGCTCTACCAACTGAGCTATTTCCGCATTTTGTTACCCGTTCTTGTTGTTTGGGATTGCAAAGGTACGCACTTTTTTTAAACTTCCAAACTTTTCTGCAAAAATTTTTACATTTTTTAGAAAAAAGTGCATTTTCTCCCTCTTTTTGGGGTTCGTAGAGCGATTTTTGCTATCTTTATGCCATGATTCACTAATCAAAATCATTATGGATAAGGGTAAATTTTACAGCGGCCTCTTTATTATGGTCGGTCTTGTTGTGCTCGGCATGATGTTTCCGAGGGCTGTGGAAAAGTATCGTTCTTATGACCGCACTGTCAATGTGAAGGGTCTTTGTGAGAAGGAAGTCAAGGCGGATAAGGTCATATGGCCTGTAGTATATAAGGTGATGGCGAATGACATCCAGTCAATATATGACCAGACTGACAGGAGCAATGAGACTATCGTGGACTTTCTTAAGGCTGGCGGAATCGATGTCTCTGAAATAACAGTGTCGGTGCCTCAGATTTCGGATAAGTTTGCAAATGAATATGGAAACAATGACAGGGCGTATCGCTATATCGCCACAAATGTAATCACGGTATATACAGATAAGGTTGACGACGTCCTGAGTCTTATGTCCAAGCAGTCGGATCTGTTGAAGAAAGGGATAGTGACTGGGGGCAACAATTGGGAGAATCCTGTCGAGTTCAAGTATGAGGGTCTGAATGAGATCAAGCCTGCAATGATCGAGGAGGCGACGATGAATGCGCGTGAGGCCGCCGAGAAGTTCGCCAAGGATTCGGACAGCAGGCTCGGAAAGATCAAGACTGCAAATCAGGGAACATTCACCATAGAAAACCGTGACAGTAACACTCCTTATATAAAGAAGGTGCGTGTGGTCACATCAGTGACATATTATTTAAAGAACTAACTGCATATGAACAGAATCTGGGGAATATTGCTGGCGGTTGTGCTGGTGACTCTTCCGTTCAGTGGAGAGGCTCAGGACAAAAAGGCGGAGCGCCGTGCCAGAAAGGAGCAGAGAAAGATAGAGAACGCAATACGCGATTCTCTGAGGAAGGCTGCTGCGGAAAATGAACTTGTTGATCTCGGCTACGGCAAGGTGAAGAAGAAGGATCTTGCCATGTCTGTGTCCAAAGTGAGTCTCGATGAAGAGTCTGCGGCAACCTTTACGGACATGGGATCGTATCTGGCAGGAAAGGTGCCTGGACTCATCGTCAGAAAAACAGGTGAGGGCAGTTATAAATATATAATAAGGAGCTCCAGGACCATATATGGCGATACCGATCCGCTTTTTATAGTAGATGGTGTGGCGGTAGACGATATATCAAATATTGACCCTCGTGAAGTCGAGCATGTCGAGGTCTTGAAGGATGCCGCATCTGCGTCCATATATGGAACCCAGGGAGGTAATGGTGTGATTCTTATCACGACAAAGAGAAGATAATCATAAACAATAATTCTATGAAAAGATTTCTTTTAACGATGATTGCAGCTGTTACAATGGCTGCGTCATGTGGAAATCCGGACGATAACGGTCCGGTATCGGGTGGCGGAACGCTTACCATCGAGGGTGACAAGGTGGAATTGGTAGCTGACGGAGAGGACTTTGTCGAAATTACCGTGACATATGATGGAGAAGTGGTGACGGAAGAAGTGGATTTTTACGATGCTTCTACCAATGTGCCTGCAAGGGTGAAGGCGAACCGTTTTACCACCAAGACGGTAGGGCAGTACTCTATCTATGCCATTTATAACGGTGTAAAATCCAATGTGCTGAAGATTACGGCGCTTGAACATGCGGTTCCTCCTGCTCCGGCAGACCCGGCCCCCGAGAATGTCTCTTTCAGGAAGAGGGTGCTTTTCACTCAGTTTACAAGTACAGGATGTGTATACTGTCCTATCGTGACGGGTTTTCTGCGTGAATTGGCGGCCGATGCTGAATATAAGGACAAGTTTGTGCTTGGCGCATCTCATGCAGACATGCCTGGCTATCAGAACGGTGAGGATCCGGCTTCATATTCCGAAGTGAACGCGTTCATGTCGGCATTCGGCATCGAAGGTTTCCCGACCCTGATTGCGGATTTCGGGGACAGGCTCGGATCATATAGTCTCGCAGCGGTCAAGGCTCTCGTTGACGAATATTATGGTGATGGTTCGGCTGCAGTCGGTATATCCGTCAATTCGGAACTTCATGAGAATGTTCTGGTCATGAGGGCCTCTGTCAAGGCTGCCAAGGCGGGAAAGTACCGTATAGGCGCATGGCTTCTTGAAGACGGCATTTATGGCAAGCAGACCGGCGCTCCGGATGAGTCGTATTATGTGCATGACCACTGCATCCGTAAACCTGATGCCGAGTCTCATTTTATGGGCTATGACCTTGGAATGATCGGCAAGGGCAAATCGGCGGACCATGCCTTCGCCATGAAGCTGGATCCGAAGTGGAACATCGATAATTGCAGTCTCCTTCTTTATGTTACATCGGCTTCAGGCTCTGATCAGATCGCAAACAATGCTGTGATAGTGCCTATCGGCAAGCCGGTGGCATACGAGTATAGATAATTATATGGCGGCGTCAGAGATCCGTACCTGTGAGTTCCATTGAAATCAGCTTTCTTTTGAGTCCGGGTCCCATGGCATAGTTGCCGAAATCGATACCCTCGTTCTTGAGGATGGTGTTCAGGCAGAGGTCTACCCCTTTGAAGATGGTGGCCTCTGCCTTTTTGTTTATCATCTTCATCTTGTCTATGGCTTCTTTAGGGACGACCAGGTGGCATGGTATCAGAATCGATATCGGATTGAGTCCGACCGCATGGGCGACAGCCCGCACGCCCGCGCGGTTCTGGCACAGCTCGGCGAAGTCGCTGTAGCTTATCAGTCTCGGAGTCAGCGAGCCGTTGTTTTCCGGACGAGTCAGCTCGTAGAGCTTCTTCCAGACCTTTTTCTGGAAATCGGTGCCGAAGAGCATCATGTCCTCCCACCCGGTACTTTCCTTCAGTTGCCAGACTTCGTCAAAGCATGCCGTTGTTGCTGTTATTTCACCGTAACGGGTCTTGCAGTCCTTCGCCAGCCTGGCAGTTATGGATGCAAGATGCCTGTAGTCCGTGGAGATTGCGGCAATCTTTCCGTCTATGCGGACGATTATCCAGTTGCTGTCGTTTTTCATGATACGTCCAAGCTTTTGCCAAAGTTAACTAATTTTCTGCATGTTATCAACATCACAAAGTGCTGAAAAACAGGAATATTGTTGATAAATCAAATTTTATTCGTATATTTGCAGCCCCAAAAAATGGGATAGAAAACATAAATTATTTATTTACAAACATTTATGCCTACAATTCAGCAATTAGTTCGCAAAGGACGCGAGGTTATCGTTGAGAAAAGCAAATCTCGCGCTTTGGATGCTTGTCCTCAGAGAAGAGGCGTATGCGTTCGTGTGTACACAACTACACCTAAGAAGCCTAACTCAGCAATGCGTAAGGTTGCCCGTGTACGTCTTACTAACTCTAAAGAGGTCAACGCGTACATCCCTGGTGAGGGCCACAACCTCCAGGAGCACTCAATCGTGCTCGTTCGCGGTGGTCGTGTAAAGGACCTTCCGGGTGTGCGTTACCACATCCTTAGAGGAGCTTTGGATACTGCAGGTGTCGATGGAAGAACTCAGT
>JAFYME010000029.1 GCA_017556765.1 Bacteroidales bacterium | reverse complement strand
GGTGATGATCGCAGGCGGTCTTATCTGCTGGCTTCTTTCGAACTTCATCTCGAACTCGGCTGCAGCGAACCTCATCGTTCCGATTCTTGCTGTGGTAGGTACGGCGCTTCTTGACGATCCGACCGCAAGCGAGTCATTCATCGCCCTCGGAGGTCTCAAGTCGTTGATCGTAGGTGTTGCGATGTGCGCATCCCTCGCCATGATCCTTCCGATCTCAACTCCGCCGAACGCGCTTGCGCATTCTACCGGAATCATAAATACCAAGCAGATGGCCACAGTAGGTGTCATCGTCGGAGTCGTCGGTATCGTATTGGCATACCTGATGCTCGTTGTAATAGGTTTCTAGCAGAAGCGGTTCCTCTGCTATTTCTTAGTAAGGAATCTGTATGTGATTTCACCGGCCTGAGCTGGTGAGGCGTCTTTTAAAGGTGAAAATATCGATGAACTTGCCGCTCTGACAGCGAAGAACCTGAGGCATTGGCTTTTGGACGACAAGTCATCGATCACCTTGGCGCTGATTACGCGGCCAGATCGATCTACATGTATGAGGACATGGACCTCTCCGTCTGCGCTGCAATGAAATTCCGGAAAATCCAGATGAAGGGCATCTCGTCCGTCAAGACTGTAGGACATGACAGCCGGCTTGGCAAATGAATTTTCGACAGGAAGAACCCTGTTTGTCGAGCATGAGAATTCGTATCCTCCGAAGAGAATCATGGATACCTTCTTCTTGTTGCCTGTAGTTATCCACAGGTCCATGACGTTACCTTTGCTGTCGTTAGGATTACTGATCGAGTAATGGATGTTGTTGCCCCACTTGTTGAAATCCAGGATGTTGAACGTCTTTTCTCCGATGCGGAAGTCTTTGGACGAACGATAGATGACCTCGCATGGCCAATCTTCCTCTTCGACTTCCATATGGTTGTATTTCAACGATGTTATATATAATGTGTCGGTCTGTTTTGGCGGATTTATCTGTGCTGCGGATAGTATAGGGCATAAAATCCACAGTCCTGTAAAAAGCACTTTTCTGATCATATGTGTGTGGTTAGTCTAATCTTATTCTCTATCAGAATACAGTGCAAATATAGGACTTTTCTTTGAAAGAGATGGTTCCGCTGTGGACCGGTTCTCCGTTTATGAACGTTTCAACTGTGAAGCAGCCGCTTTTGCCGCACATTCCTTCCGGGGTTGTGCTGAATCTCGATGAATACTCATCCTCGATCCTTTCACCTCTGATATGGAAGATGTGGTCACCGTTGTTTTCCTCGACCCTTATCTCAATCGTACAGCTGAAGTTCTCGATGTAATCTTTCCAGTATCCATGAAGGGTCTCCTTTAACTTTCCTTCCCAGCCTGTGGACGTGCGTGTGAATGTATATGTCAGCTTGTCGCCGCTCGTGTAATCATTTTTCGACAGGGTCCATGTTGCTCCTTCTCTGGAGAACGAGTGTCCGTCTGTCCGGACCGTATCGATACGTGGTATGAGCCAAACATTGTTCTCAAGCATCGTATAGTAAGAGTCGTCGCCCATTCCGAAAATGCAGTGATCTGCCTCAAGCATGTCGCCCAGGGCCTCATCCGTTCCGAATCCATACTTCAGCACGACTCCTCTCATGTAGTCGTCAAATGTTTCCATCTCCCTCTCGTAATCCATTATAGTGCAAGAGGTTAAAGCAAGTATTGCTATGTATGTAAATAACTTTCTCATGGCTTAAAATCTATATCCGACACCAAGACGTATTCCCAAAGGAATGCCCATAGAAAGGTCTCCTGCTCCGAGTTCGGTCACCCCGTAGACCTTTCTTTTTCCAAACTGGAATCCGGCGAATGTCACCTGAAATCCGAAAAGATCCTTGTCATAGTTGGATGCCTTCCAGTAGTCCAGACTTCTGTTGTGGAGCATCAGGCCCATGTAGAGGGAACTGTAGAACTTGAAACCCGGCTTGTCCTTCCAATAGAAGCGTATGCCTGGCATGATCGAGAAGAAATTGTCGGCCTCGCTTTTGAGATGTTCCTTGGTGGCGGGGTCAAAGAAATCCGCATCCAGACGGCTGTAGCCCGCATTGAGCATCACGGCCCAGCGTTTTCCCAGGCGGTATGCCGCGTCGGCGGAGTAGAATCCGTATGTCCTGGATTTTATGTTTCCGGTGTAGAGATCGGTCAGATGTCCGACTTCCTTGTAGAAATATTCCGCTCCATAGGTATAGTCGCTGAAAGCGTACAAAGGAGCTCCGGATATGGCCACGTTGATGTCCAGGCGGTCTTTTGTCCACTCCGGCTGTGCGGAAATCTTCCCGCCCGTAAGGACGAGCAGGAGCAGTGTGGCGGACAGAAAATGGATATAAGTTCGTTTCATATCGGCAAGATTACATATAATAGATGCAATTTTTCCGAAAATGTACCATGGATATTGAAAAAAATGTCATTCGGGATCGGTGGCGACTGACGCGACTGTGGCTCCTACGAAGCCGATAAGGTCGGCGGGGGCGATTTCGATCTGCAGACCACGGACGCCGGCGCTGACGTAGATCGTCTCGAAATCGAGGGCGGTGGTATGGAAATAGGTAGGGAAGCGCTTCTTCATGCCGACAGGGGAGCAACCTCCGCGGATGTAGCCTGTCACGGAAAGCAGGTCCTTCATAGGGATCATCTCGACCTTCTTGTTGCCTGACGCCTTGGCCAGAGCCTTGAGGTCGACCTCGGCATTGCCCGGCACGACGCATACGACATGCCCCGTCCTGTCTCCATGCAGGACAAGAGTCTTGAACACACGGGCGATATCCTGCCCCAGACTGTCAGCTACGTGCTGTGCGGCAAGGTCATTTTCGTCGAACTCGTAAGGGATCAGCTTGTATGAAACTCCCGCCTTGTCCAGCAGGCGGGCAGCGTTTGTCTTTTCAATCTTTTTTGCCATAACGGAGCAAAGATACTAAATAATCATTGGCTATGAATCGGAATTAGCGATTGCATCGATAGAAAGAAACGGATACAACGGCTTTTGAGAAATAATGAAGGGGAATACCTTTGCGCCCGGTTTTTAAAAAAGGAAATGGTTATGACAAATTGGTTATTCATCGGCGGTGCCATGCTTCTGGTCTTTGTTGTAAAATGCATCAAGGAAGTGACAGATGTGCGTGCGATGGCAAGAATGGTACCGCAGGAAAGAAAGGTAGTGTTGGAAAGAAGAAACTTCTACGATAATCACGCTTAAAGCCAGAGTCGGCTTCTTCTTAACGCTTTAGTATCGCTCAACAGACGGATGAACTCCTCTGTTGAGCGCTTTCTGTATCTGTTGGCGCAGAAGTGGAGGCATCCTTCCATATTGCATTCGGCATCATCTATATCAATGGTAACCAGGCCGTTATGCTCAAGGATGACGGTCTCGGAAAGCACAGTCACATAGTTGCTTCTGCGTAGGATGTTCAGGATCGTATTGACTTCGTTCGCTTCCATGGCAACCTTCAGGTTGAGGTTCCTGTCTGCGATGATGCTCTCGAATGTGCTTCTTGCCTGAAGTCCTATGCTTGGAAGTATGAGGTCATATTCCTCCAGGTCTGCCAGTCTTACGAATTCCTTTCTGGTAAGAGGGTGATCCTCACGCACTATGATGCTGAGTTTGTTGTCGAAAAGTATGTGTGATTCTACGTTGTCGTATTTTTCCGATGAGCGGAAAGACAAGGCAAAATCAAGTTCGCCGTCTGAAACCAGTTCCATCAGCTCCATCACATTCTTATAGCAGATGTTGAGGGTCACATCAGGATACTCTTTCTTGAAGGTAAGCACGCTTTCCGTCAGGATGGAACCGAAGCTGTATGTCACTCCGATGTTCAGCACACCTCTATGGCCGTTGGCCAGATCCATGATCTTTGCCTTGTTGTCATCGGCCTCAGCCAATGTCTTCTTTGCTCCTTCAAGGAAGGTCTCTCCGGCCTCGGTAAGCGATACCTTGTGGTTGTTTCTGAAGAAAAGAGCCATGTCCAACTCGTCTTCAAGCTGCTTTATCTGCTGAGACAAAGTGCTTTGCGTGATAAACAGCGCCTTGGCCGCCTTCGAGAAGCTGAGCAGCTCGGCGGTCTTGACGAAATATTTCAACTGGCGCAATTCCATAACCCTTTTCAATTTGGCTGCAAAAATAGAACTATTTAATGCAAAAAGGTTGATTTGGGTATTGATTTATCCTATCGTGACAATCGAAAATAACAATCGTGTCAGCTTTCCCGCCCTTTGTTCTGGAGATACCTTTGCATCGTTTTTATCAATAATTCATCCATATGTTCAAGATTTTCAACGGTATCCATCTTGTGGAAGCCTATCACGACTGGAAAAAGCAGAGGCGCGACGATAAGATGGTTTCGCGCATGATCAAGCTGGCTGTTGCCATCGCTGTACTTATATTATTATGGTGCCTTCCGTCTTCAGTGTACGGAATTGACGGATTGGGCGTGATCCAGCAGAGAGTGATCGCGATCTTCGGATTTGCAATCCTCATGTGGGTGTTCGAGGCCATTCCTGCCTGGACTACTTCCATGGCTGTTGTCGGACTCCTTCTCTTCGCTACTTCGGACAGCAGCTTCTGGTTCTTTGAAAAGGGACTGAACGCTGCCGATATGGCCACACAGGTCTCATATAAGGATATCCTTCATTGTTTTGCCGACCCTATCATCATGCTCTTCATTGGAGGATTCATCCTCGCGATCGCGGCGACAAAAAGCGGTCTGGACGTGACTCTGGCAAGGATTCTTCTCAAGCCTTTCGGAAAGCAGTCGCGCTTTGTGCTCCTCGGCTTCATCATGGTGACAGCTGTTTTCTCCATGTTCCTCAGCAACACAGCTACAGCTGCAATGATGCTTACCTTCCTTACTCCTGTCCTCAGATCGCTTCCTGCTGACGGAAAAGGAAAGATCGCTCTTGCGCTCTCTATCCCGATTGCGGCTAATGTCGGCGGTATGGCGACCCCTATCGGAACCCCTCCTAACGCCATCGCGCTGAAGTATCTCAACGAGGTGCTCGGAATGGAGATCGGATTCGGCCAGTGGACTTCATTCATGCTTCCTTATGTGATTGTCATACTTGTGATCGCATGGGTTCTGCTTCTGAAGATGTTCCCTTTCAAGCAGAAGACAATCGAGCTCAAGATCGAAGGCGAGACAAAGAAAGACTGGAAATCAATAGTAGTATATGTAACATTTGCCTTGACAATCCTCATGTGGATGCTTGACAAGGTGACAGGAGTCAATTCAAACGTAGTTGCAATGTTCCCGGTAGTGATCTTCTGCGTGACAGGCATCATTACCAAGAAGGACCTCGAGGAGATCAGCTGGAGCGTTCTCTGGATGGTAGCCGGCGGTTTCGCCCTCGGAGTAGCCCTTCAGAACACAGGTCTTGCCCAGCAGCTCATCGCAGCCATCCCGTTCGGTTCATGGTCTCCTGCTGTAGTGATCATCGGTTCGGGACTCATCTGCTACCTCATGGCGAACTTCATCTCGCATACGGCTACAGCCAACCTCCTTGTGCCTATCCTTGCGCTTGCCGGAGGCGCCATGAAGGACATGCTCGCTCCTATGGGCGGAGTGTCGACCCTCCTCATCGGTGTGGCCATCGCTTCATCACTCGCAATGGTGCTCCCTATCAGTACGCCGCCTAATGCGATCGCTCATGCTACAGGTATGATCGAGCAGAAGGACATGGTCAAGACCGGTATCATCATGGGAGTAATCGGACTTGTGATCGGATACACTATGCTGATGGTCCTCGGTATGAACGGACTCATCTAAAACCTGATCAGAAGCCGTTACAGGGCGGCTTCTGAATCAACACCAATAAAACTGTAGACAATGTTGTGAAATATTGTAAAGTACCCAATTTTTTGAGGCTGACTCCGCCCGGGTCAGCCTCTTTTTTATTCTCCTGCTTCCAGTGTTTCTTCCGGTACGAGGAATTCCTTTCCTTTGCTGCGGCGGACGCCGAGGCTGATGACCTGGCGGGCCGATGTGGTGATGCTCTGGCCGTTGTCCTGAAGCTTTGCCACGCCTTTGTTGTATTCTCCGAAGACAGCCTTGAGCTTGCGTCCGAGCTCGGCGTACGAGTCGTAGAATGATCCTACACGGTCTATCATGTTCTGCGCGGCCTGAGTGATCCTCTGGGTGTTGGTGTCATGCTGGAACTTGTTCCATGTCAGCTGCATGATCTTCAGGAAAGGCATGATGGTCTGCTCCGTGGCGATGAGGACGCCCTTTTTGTAAGCTTCCTGCCACAGCATCGGATCGGCCTCGAGGGCTACTCTGAAGGCCATGTCGCGTGGCATGAACATAAGCACATAGTCTGCGAATGAACGAGAGTTCTTCTTTGCATATTCCTTACGTGCAAGCTCGTCGATATGCTTGCGGACGCTTCTGATATGTCTGTCGAGGGCAGCAGCCTTCTCTTCGTCAGTTTCCCCGTTCATATAGTCTACGAAAGCCGTGAGAGAGACCTTCGAATCGACGATAAGGTCCTTCTGCTCAAGACCTTCCTTGAAATGGAACACAAAGTCCGGACGGCTCTGGTCTTCGTTTGCCGCCTCTCTTGAATAGTGCTTTCCTTCCTCCAGTCCCTCTCCTGCAAGTATGGCCTCAAGGAAGTTCTCTCCGAAGCATCCCTGCACCTTCGGCTTTCCGGTCAAAGCCTCGGAAAGCGTGTCTGCCTTACGTCCTACGTCCGAGGTCTTCTCCTGCATCTCCTTCACGGCATTCTTCAGCTGTTCGGAGAGCTTGGTCGTGGTCTCCAGATGGGAAGAAGCGTTTTCCTTCATGGCCTTCTCCATCGCGGAGATACTCTCTTTCAGAGGCTTCAGGATGCCGTCCATGGATGTCTGGTTCTCGTCCGCGAGCTCCTTCTCCCTCTTTCTGAGCAGCTTTTCAGTCTCCGCCGTCATGCTGGCCACGACCGTCTCCCTCATCTGAGAAAGAGCCTTGTCGTAGTTCTCCTGAGCCTGCTTGGAAAGCTTCTCCATGTCTTCCAGACGCTTCTGGTGGACCTCCTGGAGCGCCTTCATGCGTCCGTTGTAATGTCCTCGCACGATGAGCCATGTGGCTATGGCTGTAATGAATGCGGCCGCAGCCGCTGCAATGATGATGTCTATATTCATGTCGGTCATTTTTCCTTTAGATATTCACGAAATTAGAAAATGTTACGCAATACAGCAAAATTTCTTACCTTTACAAACTGAACTGAAACAAATCATTATGGGAAACAAAGCTTTGAAAATATTCTATGCTGCCTTCATGGCAATCATTCTGGTGTCTCTGGTGGTCTTCATGGTGATCCATGTACGTGCGGGTCTTGACGGACAGAACGCAAAGATTCTCCTTGCAGGATATGTCCTGCTTATCCTATGGGCTGCCTTCAGGATATTTAATCTTGTAAAAAGCATCATTCAGAAATAAGTCAGATGGCAGTATACTCCCCAAATACGCTCCGTCAGACAGACATTGAAGACCTGTTCAGATATAACTACAGGCCTTTATGTATGTACGCGCTTCATTATCTGCAGGATACGGATCTTGTGGAGGATGTGGTGCAGGAATGCTTCACGACCCTTTGGGAGAAGCTTGAGCAGGGGAGCCAGGTGGCAAACCGCCGTGCGTATCTCTATATGACCGTACGCAACAGGTGCCTGGATCATCTCCGCCGCAAAGGCATACAGACCGAATCCCTCAAGCCATACGATACATACGGAATCATCGATGATGATGATGCGGAAGAGCGTTCACAGATAGAGGCGAAGCTCTGGACGGCCATAGATTCGCTTCCGGAGAAATGCCGTCAGGTCTTCCTCATGAGCAAGAGGGACGGGCTTAAGTATGAGGAGATTGCGCAGGAGCTGGGTCTTTCCGTGAACACGGTCAGGAACCAGATCAGCAAGGCCCTGAACGTGCTTAAGAACGGAGCCATAAAGATTTATTCATTCATTTTGGGAATTTTCTGATAAAACGATAGTACTATTTCCGCCGGATTACGTCATAATGGCGAAAAACCTGAATCTTGATCGATTATTATGTCACACTCAGAAGACAGACATCTTGATTTTGTGCTGAAGCATTACAAGGAAGGGGCATTCGATACGCAGAAGGCTATCGGACGCTTCAAGGCTGCAAACGGCGTCAAGCCGATGCCGCGCAGGCGCTGGAATCCGGTGATTTACGCAATGTCGGCAGCGGCGGCCCTCCTTATCGGAGTCTTCCTTTTCATGCACAGCGGGTCGCGACAGTGGACAGAGATTTCGGCAGATGCCTCCCAGCAGGAATTCATGCTTCCGGACGGCACATGCGTGACTCTCGCCCCGGGTTCGGTCCTCAGCTACAGGATGAAGGATGAGCGCAGAGTGAAGATGGAAGGAAAGGTCTTTTTCGATGTCGCCCGCGACGAGGCAAGGCCGTTTGAAGTCGACGCAGACGGAGCTTTCGTGAGGGTGCTCGGAACAGAATTCATGGTAGACGCGGCTGAGGAAGATCAGACCAAGGTCTATGTCGCAGACGGAAAGGTGCTTTTCGCGAAGGGCCCTGAAGAAGAAGGAGTGATCCTTACCAAAGGCATGGGAGCAACCATTGAAGAGGGTGCGGAGATGCCGGTTGTCGAGGAGGTCGCTGACATCAATTCCATAGCATGGCAGCGCGGCTCGTTCATCTTTGATCAGACTCCTCTCAAGGATGTACTTGATTGTCTTTCAAAGTATTACCATGTCTCTTTCGTGGCGACTGACCTGTCCAAGAGACTCAGCGGTGAGTTTTACGCTGACGACCTTGACCTTATCATCGAGCTTATCGAATCCGCTCTGGATGTGACCATAATCAAGCGATAGGATTCCCTGACGGACCTGACAATGAAACACGTACAGAAAATACTGACGGCCATCATCCTGATGACTGTTGTCCTCACGGCATCCGCGCAGACAAAGCCGGCGGAGGGGGCGACTGTCAGGGAGCTGATGGAAGTCATCCATGAAATCTTCGGGGTCAATTTCGTATATGACTCCTCTTTGGATCTTGACCGGATTGCCGGTCGCGCCGGCAATGACGTCATCAAAAAGACCGCCAATGACGTCCTCTCTTCCCGTCATTCCGACTCTTCCCGTCATTCCCGACTTGATCGGGAATCTCTCGAAGCCTGCCTCGCCGCCCTCTTCAAGGACACAGGCATCGACTACGAGATCATGAAAAAGTACATAGTCCTTACCAAGGCCGGCTCAAAGAAGAAGCCAAAGGACTACACGATCTTCATCGAAGAGCAGCGCGACACCATAGACGAATCCCGCATCACCGCTTACATAGACCGCCGTATGGATGCCACACAGACCGGCCTGAACAGGATCGACGGAAGCCGTTTCAAGAAAGGCTTCGCTTTCCTTGGTTCGCCCGACCTGATAAAGGAGATCCAGACCCTTTCCGGAGTTTCGGGAGGAAACGAGCTTCTGACCGGGATGTATGTACATGGAGGAGACGGCACTGACAACCTTTTTCTCCTCGACGGCGTGCCCCTCTATCAGGTAAGCCATCTGGCTGGACTTATGTCCTCATTCAATACGGAAGTAGTTGATAATCTGGACTTTTACAAGAGCGGCTTCCCCTCCCGATTCGGAGGAAAGCTTTCCTCCGTGGTTGATATCACGACCAAGACAGGTGATATGCATGACTATCGGGGATCCTTCAACATAGGCCTGCTCAACGGCGGGCTTCAGTTCGAAGGTCCCATAATTCCTGGCAAGACCTCCTTCAATCTGGCTGTAAGACGCAGCTGGTTTGATGTGCTTACTATCCCGTTCAACCTGATCGCGAACCTTACCCTTCCATATGGAGATACAGGAAAGGTCCATTATGACATGACCGATCTGAATGCTTCGCTGACCCATCTCTTCAGTAAGGACAGCCGTCTTTCTCTGAATGTCTATCTTGGTCAGGACAAGGCCGTTTATAGATGGGCGGATCTTCGGGTGAAGTATTGGGAGGGAGTCCGTCATACGGGAGAAGACGGATATGGAGTAAATATAGCCTGGGGCAATATCCTGTCAAGTCTGAACTGGAAGAAGAAGTTCTCGGACGACCTCCTGATGAATACGGTGCTTTATTATGTGCGCTCGAATACCGATGTCGGAATGTATGAGAATGAGTGGACGATGGACAGACAGTCACCGACGGTGACGCAGTTTGGCATGAAGGAGAGGAATTACTCAAGGCTTCATGACCTCGGGGCAAAGGCGGAGATCGATTGGATGCCTTCGGAATATCATCATATCAAGGCCGGAGCATCATTCGTCCAGCACCTCTTCCGTCCGGTAAGGGAATATGTTAAGACAACGACAACTGACGGGGTCACTAAATTTTCAGATGATGACTCATACTCAATATCTTACAATGCTCCCGAGGTGACCCTCCATGCCGCTGATGAGATCTCGTTTGCCAACTGGTTCAAGGCAAATCTCGGCTTGAGATATGTGTATTTCAGCCATGACGGATTTGAGGATCATTCGATCGAACCTCGTGCCGCGTTGAGGTTCCAGCTGGGCCAGCGCACAGCCTTGAAGATGTCCTATACGGAAATGAGCCAGGCCGTACATCTGCTTCGCGCGCATTACATCGACCTTCCGATGTCGAGCTGGCTGCCTTCTACTGAAAACGTCGCTCCCATGAGGTCGAGACAGGTCGCAGGAGGCGTTTACATGGACCTTCCCCACAACGTCACATTCAATCTGGAGGGATACTGGAAGACGATGGACAACCTCAACGAGTATTGCGGAATTGACGGCATTTATCCTGACCTGGAGCATTGGGAGACAGAGACTCTGCAGGGAAAGGGACGTTCGTACGGAGTCGAGACGGAGCTGCGCTGGAGGTCGGAAAAGATGGATGTGTCGGCATATTATACATTGTCATGGACGGAGCGTTTCTTCGAGGGCGTATGGCATGACTGGTTCCCTGCCCGCAACGACAACCGCCATAAGTTCACCATCAGCGCGACACGTCGCTTCAGCGACAGGTTCGACATGTACGCAAGCTGGAACTACCATACGGGAGACAGGATGACCGTACCTACCCAGATAGTCGGAGAAGAGCTTTACTATACGTCGCCGTATAATTATAAAGTGTCTGATTATCATAGACTTGATGTCGGGTTCAACTTCCGCAAGACGACAAAGAGAGGAAACGAAAGCATATGGAATCTGAGCGTTTACAATGCTTATTGCAGGATGAACCCTATGTTCTCGATGATGGATCATTACAGGCCGGACTATAAGAATCCGGACGAATACAAGACGGTGTTCAAGGAGATGGCTGCCATCCCGATCATCCCGTCATTCAATTACACACTCAGATTCTAGGACCATGAAAAGATATTTTTGCTTCATATTGATTCTTCTTCTCGCGCTGTCATGCGAGAGGATAATCGACTATCCGGTCGACGAGAACGGAAGGATATATGTAGATGCCGTGGTGGGAACAGAAGGCGCAGACAGGGTAAATCTTGTCGTAAGCCGGCCAGCTTTCGGCTCGGAAGCAGTCTCTGCAGAAGACATCAGGCTCAGTCTGACCAATGAAGGGAAGCCGGTGGAGCTTGTAAGGGACATGGATTATGAGTCCGACATAGAAGGGGAGATATCATATCTGGTCCATGGGGATTTCCTTCCGGGCCAGAAGCTCGAGCTGAAGGCTGAGGCTGAGGGCCTGCCTTCGGTGAAGGCCCTGACCAGCGTGCCTGCAGCTATGCCTGAGGTCGAGGTGACTTGCAGGGAAGTGAAAAGCTACAGGGATGATGATGAATATTCCGGTTCTTCTTCCTTGAGGACTCTTTGGGAGATTCATCTGACGATGGATGAGAAACCTGACAAGGATTCCTTTTTCGGAGTACAGGTGCTGAAGGACGTTTCCTATGACACATTGGGAAAAGTTCCCGAATATACATGGGACGACTTTGAGAACGCAGGAAAAACCGAATTTGACGCCCTGCATGTCAATACCAAGTCTGGAGAAGGAGGAAGCATATCTTCGGTCGAGAAGGAACTTAACGTGATCTTTGGCGGGGGAGACATGAGGGTCTTCGCTGCTGAGGCCGACGGCGAAGGTTTGGCTCTGGATGTGTATGTCTATCCTACAAGCAGCCATCGCATGGCAGGAAGCTATCATTTTAATGAAGCCGGCGAGGAAATTTGGGAATGGGAGATACAGGAGATATATAAGTACAACATCATTGTGTACAGGATCTCGCCGGAGATGTACCATTGTTTCAGGGCGAGGTATATGATCGATGCGGCCGACGTGCCTATCCACCTTGGCTTCACACCTGCTACATACACATATACAAACATCGAGGGCGGACTCGGCATGTTCGGAGCGGTTTCCACATATGAGTCCGGCTGGATAAGATTCAATTGATCATGAGAAAGTCATATATGATATTCATATGCCTTCTGTCCCTTGCGTCATGTCAGAAGGTCTGGGTCGAGGATCTGCAGGAGCGGGCATACGATACCATAAGGGGAGAATATAAACTCAGTATGGTGACTTGGGATGCTCCCGAGCCTATAGATATAGACGGAGACGGAGTCGCATCATTCGACTATTATCAGGAGTGGAATCAGGTGTATTCCGGAGGTCCCGGATATTCTTCGGTGAGCAACAAAAGAGGCCGTCTTCAGGTACCTTATGTTGTGGACAGCAATGCCGATTGGAATGGTCCCGTGAACCTTCAGCGCAGACATATGGATTATGTGTTTGATATAGAGGCTGTTATCGAAGGAAATACGTCTCATCTGAAGCTTACTCCTCAAAGCTCTGATACACAGGAGAATACTGACTGGGAGGTGGAGCTCTGCGGATATGGGGAGATAACGCTGAGGACTGATGTCACCTTGACTGTCCTGACCGGACCGGAGCAGACCGAAGAGGTCACGGGCCATATAACCCTCTATTATGTAAGGACGAAATACACATCGGAATAGAACATGAAACGAACTTTACAACATGCTTTTACTTTGCTTCTTGCTTGTGTGCTCGCGCTTCCTGCGTATCCGCAGAAGGCGGTAGAGCAGGGGAGGGGCGTGGCTCTGCGCTCTCAGATGGAGCTGATCCATCAGCAGTACGGGGTCAATTTCGTCTACGATTCTTCCCTGGATCTTGACCAGATTGCCGGTCACGCCGGCAATGACGTTCTCAAAGAGACCGATAATGACGTCATTGAAAAGACCGTCAAAGACGTCCTCTCTTCCCGTCATTCCCGACTTGATCGGGAATCTCTCGAAGCCTGCCTCGCCGCCCTCTTCAAGGACACGGGCATCGACTACGAGATCATGAAAAAGTACATAGTCCTTACCAAGTCCGGCTCAAAGAAGAAGCCAAAGGACTACACTATCTTCATAGAGGAACAGCACGACACTATCGACGAATCCCGCATCACGGCCTTTGTCGGCAGACAGAAAAACGCGACCCAGACCGGTCTGACAAGGCTGGACGGAAAGAAATTCCAGAGAGGATTCTACTTCATGAGCTCTCCTGACCTGGTAAAGACCCTTCAGATGCTCCCCGGAGTCTCTGGCGGCAGCGAACTCTTCTCGGGACTTCATGTCTACGGAGGAGACGGCTATGACAACCTGTACCTTATGGACGGCATCCCGATGTATCAGGCCGGCCATCTTGCAGGCCTGTTCTCCGCCTTCAACACCGATGTGATCGAGACTGTGGACTTCTATAAGAGCGGCTTCCCGGCGCGTTATGGCGGCAGATTGTCTTCCGTAGTCGATGTGCGTACCAAGGAAGGAGACTTCAACCAGTATTATGGAAGCTTCTCCATAGGTCTTGTCGACAGCAGGTTCCAGCTGGAGGGCCCGATCGTGAAGGGAAAGACCTCGTTCAACTTCGGTCTCAGAGGCAGCTGGCTTGATGCAGTGTCCATACCGACATTCATGATCCTGAATCATTCGAAAAAGCAGGACGGAGAGCATTACAGCGGCCATTACAGGTTCTGGGACGCCAATGCAAGGCTTACCCACCGCTTCGCTCCCGACAACACTCTGTCGCTCAATTTCTACATGGGCAGGGACAACCTCGGATTTGGAATCGGGATGGAGGAGAAGGATGCAGAGGACATAAACATGGAAGACGGTGTTGCGGATCTTGACTGGGGAAACATGGTGACGTCGCTCAACTGGGATAAAAAGGTCTCGGAGGAGCTGTACATGGATGCTTCGTTGTTCCATTCGCAGAATCTCTCTTCATATGCCTTGACGACGACCTCGGAAGAGAAGGACCTGAACCATGAAGGAATATGGGAAAGGGTCTGGCAGTCTTCGCATGAATATAATGTAAGCGTCGTGAATGACATCGGAGCCAAGCTCGATTTCGACTGGTATCCTTCCCCTTCGCATCATGTGAGGTTCGGCGCTAAGCTGACGGAGCATCTGTATAATCCCAGACGAGGGGCCGAGTTTGAATATGACCATTACGGCAAGACTCATTCGGAGACCGCGCTTGTGCGTAAGGCTTACAAAAGCTTCGAGCCTTCGGTCTATGTTGAGGATGAGATGAAGCTTGCAAGATGGCTAGAGGCAAATCTGGGCCTCAGATATGTATCTTCGACCGTGCAGGGAAAGAAATGGTGCAGTCTGGAGCCGCGCGTGGCGCTGAGCTTCCGCGTTTCACCTATGGTGGCTTTGAAGGCTTCCTATACGGAAATGAGCCAGTTTTCGCACTGCATCGCCAGCACGTACATTGATCTTCCTTTCAACATGTGGATGCCTTCTACGGCCGGAATAAGGCCTTCCAGGGCACGTCAGGCCGCAGCTGGAGTCTACCTGAACCTGCCCCATGACATGCATGTGAACGTCGAGGGATGGTACAAGACAATGGACAACATATATGAGTACGGAGGTACGGGAGCTTCGATATTTCCGTCCATCATGGAGTGGGAGGAACTCTTCCGCAGCGGCAAGGGAAAGTCGTGGGGAGCATCGGCCGACTTCGCCTACAGGACAGAGAAGACGGACATCACGGCTTCGTATACATTGTCATGGAACTTCAGGCGTTTCGATGCGTTCTGGCATGAATGGTATCCCGACAGGAACGACCACCGCCATCGTATCAACATCACAGCCAGCCACCGCATAACCAAGCGTTTCGACGCATATGTAGGCTGGAACTGGAGGAAGGGAAGCCGCATCACCGTGCTTTCTCATCTGGATCCGGAGACAAAGGAATATTACTATAGCTCTCCGAACAACCTCCAGCTTGATGATTATCACAGGCTTGATGTCGGTTTCAATTTCCGCAAGACGACAAGGAGAGGAAATGAAAGCATATGGAACCTCAGCGTATACAACGCTTATTGCAGATTGAATCCATTCTATGCAAATGTACACAGGCTCCGTTATGATCAAGTGCAGAACGATCAACTGATTTCTTCGGTAGACCATCCGGAAGGCATGAACATAGGCCTCATCCCGATTGTACCGACATTCAGCTACACCCTTAAATTCTGACAGCTATGAGTATTAAAAACAGGAATTTCATGTCATTCCGAGCTTGTCGAGGAATCTCATATATCTTTCTCCTCCTTCTCACCTCATGCGAACTTCCGTTCGATCTGAAGACGCTTGGTGACAGGGACATGCTGAAGCTGTACTGCGAGGTGGTTTCGGGTGATACTACGGTGCTGGATATGGATGTGCTGGTGCCGGTGGGCTATCATGAGCGTACTCCGGTGAAGGTCGGACCGGAGGATGTTGTCATGACCGTGGATGGAAAGGAAGTCGAAATAAGGGTGGCGGCGGATGATGATCCGAATCTTGAACCGGGGACATTGTATGTCAGGGAGAATTTCCCTGCTGGCTCTCAGATGTGCGTCAAAGCGTCCATCGAGGGAGCGGATCCTATTGAAGCGAAGACCGTGATGCCTTTGCATCTGGATGATTACCGTCTGGAGATGCAGTTGACGGATATCGTCAGCGGTTCTTATAATGGCGACAATGTAAGGGACATGGTGCGTGCCAGGCTTATTCTTCCGGAGGTCGCCGAAGGTACTCATGTCGGTATCCAGTATGTCGTCAGGCACAAGACGGATTCGTGCGGCGTGACGCTTTTTGACGAACAAGTCCTTCAGGCTGTTTACGATGTCACGGAGTTTTCTTCCGACGGAAACCTGGTCGCAGGCGTTGATTTCAGCAATCTGACCAGGTTGGGAGCTACTTTGACATATGTATGGAATGCGACGGACGAGTATGAGTTCCTGTTCCGTCATCTGACGGATTCGGTCAGCGAGTGGAAGGATGAGAACGGGGAGACGGTGACATGGTCCTCTGATTATCATTTCAAGTTCCGCATATTCGCTCTTTCGGAAGAGTATTATCAGTATCATTCCCGTACCACAAATGAGTTTTTTGAGCTAGGAATGGCTTCTCCTTCATACACTTACACGAATGTGCACGGTGGCACAGGCATGTTTGGGGCCATATCCGTGGCGGAAACTCCGTGGATGGATGATGATCTGTTCGGTTCTGACGGAACCGCAGGCAAGGAGGAGAAGTGATGAAGAGGATATTGTTCATATTCATTCTGGCCTTCCTGCCCTTGGCCGTACATGCCGGGCCGGACAAGACGCTGAAATCTCAGATGGAAGTCATTCATGAGATCTTCGGAGTCAACTTCGTCTATGATTCCTCTCTGGATCTTGACCGGATTGCCGGTCGCGCCGGCAATGACGTCGTCAAAAAGACCGCCAATGACATCCTCTCTTCCCGTCATTCCCGACTCGATCGGGAATCTCTCGAAGCCTGCCTCGCAGCCCTCTTCAAGGACACAGGCATCGACTACGAGATCATGAAGAAGTACATAGTCCTCACCAAAGCCGGCTCAAAGAAGAAGCCCAAGGACTACACTATCTTCATTGAAGAGCAGCGCGACACCATAGACGAATCTCGCATCACGGCTATCATCGACAGACGCAGAAATGCGGCCCAGACGGGCCTGGAACGCATAGATGCATCCGCATTCAAGAGAGGATTCGCGTCTTTGAGCGCCCCTGATGTGCTCAAGACCCTCCAGGCTGTCACGGGTGTGTCCGGAGGTACCGAGTTGATGAACGGCCTGTATGTACATGGCGGTACCGGCAATGACAACCTTTACCTTTACGATGGGGTTCCGGTTTATTCGGTCAGCCATCTTGCAGGTCTTTACTCTGCCTTCAATACCGATGTGGTCGATAATGTGAACTTCTTCAAGAGCGGTTTCCCTGCTTCGTATGGAGGCAGGCTTTCTTCTGTCGTGGAGGTCAATACCCGTGACGGAAGCATGACGGACTATATGGGCAGCTTTACCATAGGACTCATCAATGGCTCCGTTCAGTATGAAGGTCCGATCGTAAAGGACAGGACGTCCTTCAATGTGGCCATGCGCCGCAGCTGGCTGGATGTGCTCACTGTGCCCGGATTGGCGATCTACAGAGCCATGAAGAATAATTCTTCCGATCCATACAATGACCAGATGGATGCCCGATACGCCATGACTGATTTCAATGCGAAGATCACGCATAAGGTTGCCGCAGACAATGTCCTGCGTTTCGGAGTCATTACCGGAAGGGATGTCGTGAAGTTTGCACATAGGATCATACGGTCCGATGTGGGGGATGATTATAGATTCAGGTGGGGAAATGTCGTGGGCTATGCCGATTGGCAGAATGTCATTGCGGATGACTTGCATTACGACCTGAAGGCGTATTATACCCAGCATCGTTCCCGCATGAACTGGGACAAGGTCAGGGAGACCAGGTATGAGCGGTTGCCTGACTTGAAAGAGAGCTGGCTTACAGGTATTTATGACATAGGACTGAAGCTGGATTTCGATCAGCAGCTGACTGATGTACATAGGCTCAGGTATGGAGCCGAGCATGTCTTCCATATATATCGTCCCGAGCAGTCATGGAGCACGGCAGACCTGTCGTCAGGCCTTATGTCCGCTTCTTATTTCGGTACGGAGACGGCCTTCTATGCGGAGGATGAGATGACTTTAGGGGAAAAGGTTACGGCCAGCGTTGGCCTCAGGGATGTGCTTTTCGGCGTGAAGGGAAGAGTCTACAACAGGCTTGAGCCGAGGGTCGCTCTGAGCTATCGTCCTTCGGATCTGGCCGCGTTGAAGGTTTCATATACCGAGATGAATCAGTTCTCCCACCGTCTTGTGACTTCGTATCTTGATCTTCCTTCATCGGTATGGCTTCCGTCTACAGCCAGAGTCGCTCCGATGCATTCAAAGCAGGTAGCAGCCGGAATATACATGACCCTTCCCTTCAATCTTCAGATCGATCTCGAGGGATTCTACAAGACCATGGACCATATCCGCGAGTATAAAGGCTACAGGATTTTCCCTCCGATAGAGAACTGGGAAAGGACATTTGCAGAGGGAAAGGGAAGAGCATACGGAATGGAGACTTCCCTCGTGTACAATACGGTCAGTACACATGCGGCCTTGAACTACACCCTTTCGTGGAGCGAACGCTTCTTTGAAGATCTGTATCCTGAATGGTTCCCGGACAGACTTGACAACCGTCATAGACTTAATGTTTCCGTAAGTCACAGATTCTCAAAGAGATTCGAGATATATGCGGGCTGGAACTGGCATTCGGGCGACAGGTTTACAGTCGAAAGCCAATACCTTCCCTCAGACGATCAGTTCTACAACGAGAACCTCTTTACAAGTCCGAATAACGTCAAGATGCCGGACTATCACAGGCTTGACGTCGGTTTCAATTTCCATAAGACCACAAAGCGAGGAAACGAGTCTATATGGAACCTCAGCGTCTACAATCTTTACTGCAGGATGAATCCTATAGTGGTATATACATATACGGAGAATGGCAAGCCTATAAGCGCGGCGGCCGGCATGGTTCCGATCATTCCGACGTTCAGTTACACCTTAAAGTTCAAGCAATGAGACATAAGATATATATGATGCTTCTGCTGCTTCTTGCGGCGGTTTCGTGTGAGTACAATCTCGCCACGATACTTCCCGAAGATGATACGGGATATATCTACATGAGGGCTCTGGCCATGTCGGGAGATACCACGGTCATATGGCTGGATCCAACCATTCCTGTCGGCAAGACGGGAACTCCGGATCTTGAAGGAGTTCAGCTGAGACTGACAGCCGACGGCAGGGAAATCGCACTGGAAAGAGAGAATGGAGGCTCCAGGTATATTATGGATGGAGCCTGGTTTACTGCCGAGAACTTTGAGCCTGGATGCAGACTGGAGATTACGGCAAGCCATCCGGATTTTCCTGTAGCCAAGTCTTCGACTGTGGTGCCGGATCTGTTCCCGGAATGTTCTGTCAAGGCTGAGCGTGTCCCGTTTAATGCGGAAGATTATGTAGCCTGCAGCAGTATGAACGGTGGCAATGTATACCATCATTCGCAGGCCCTTCATGTATCTATGACATTCAAGGATGACCCTTCCTCCCGCGATTATTATGGAGTGAGGATTCTGCGCAGTAACGGCTATTTCCTCTCTTCTCAATTCTATCTGGACAAGAGTATGCCGGACCTCTCGGTGAATATGGAGAATCATATCATGATACTGTCTCCTGCCGATGTCTTCGGGCCATCGGCGGCATACCGGTTTGATAACATAGTGGCTTTCTCTGACGACGACTTCGCCGGCCAGACCGTCACAAAGGACTATTTCGTTCCATATTTCGAGGACGATCATCAGTTCCATTATACATATCATGTGGAGCTTCTGAAGCTGTCTGAAGGCTGCTGGCGCAACATGGAGGCCGAATTCAATTATGCATGGGGCAACCTGTCCTACTACGGTCAGGCTGCGATATACCCATACACCAACATCATCGGCGGTCTCGGCGCCTTCGGAGCCATTTCACCCGTTACTATCCTTCCTCTGGAGATCCTACACTAGTGCGTTGCATTTTTGCTATCGTTCCTTGACTGTCAGACATTTGGCATTCAAGGAACGGCTTGTTTTTATAAATCACATATTTTCAATATGTTACGAAATCAGTATGTGCTTTGAGTGCAAGATTCATTACAGTCAAGGAACACTAAACTGTCAGGGATACAAAAAAACGGCAGCTGGAGCACTTCCAACTGCCGTTTCTTATGGATTCAGATATGATTATCTGTATTGTGCGAACTCGATGTCCTTAGCTGCTCTTTCAGCGAGCTTCTCGTTCTTCTTTGCAACAGCGAGGTTAGACTCTACTGCAGCGGCATTACCCTGGCGTGCAGCAGCAACTGCGCGGAGGTAAGCTGCCTTAGCGCAATCGCACTCGAGAGCTGCAGCTGGAGCGTTGTTGCCGTTGAGGAGAGCTACGAGGGCAGCGTTGAAGCCCTTCTTGCCAGCGAGCTTAGCAGCAGCTTCCTTGTAACCACCGTTGAGAACGTCGATAACGGCCATGTTCTCCTTTGCTGTCTCTGTACCAGCAGCAGCGAAGTATCTGTTAGCCTGTGCGTACTCACCCTCGCGGAGAGCGATAACGCCCATTGCGTTGTTCCAGTCTGCATCCTGAGGGCACTTGTCAAGGGCTCTCTTAGCCTTTCCAAGGTCGTCCATCTTGATGTATGTCACTGCAAGGTTGTACTGAGCCGCATCGCTGTCGAACTTGTCAGCAGCCTTCTTGTAGAGGTCTACCTTCTGGTCGTTCTCCTTGACAAGAGTAGCGGCACGAAGAAGAGCTGTCTCGTCGAGAACGTCGATGTTCTCCTCGATGAGCTGGAGGAGCTCCTCGTTTGTATAGTTCTGGAACTCTACGTTAGCGATGAATCTTGCGCGACGGAGCTCTGGAAGGATGTCCTTAGCAAGAGTTGAGTATACAGCTGACATGTTCTTGATCTCCTTCTCACGTACTGCAGGGTCGCTGTACATAGAGAGAACGCGGATGATGAGGTCCTTGTCAGCGAGGTCTGAAGCTGCAACGAGCTCCTGGAAGCCTTCCCAGTCCTCAGCAACGCTTGAAACGTTTACAGGACCTGCAACCTCGTGCTTCTTTGTAACCTTTCCGAATGCCTTCTCAGCTGAAGCGGAACGCTTGTCAGAAAGCTTTGCATTCTCATTCTCCTTACCGTCTGGTGATGCGTAAGCTACGATGTCAGTACCTGTGAGGGTCTTGCGCTCGTTAGCCTTGATCTCGTCGAGAGCAGCCTGGAAGTCCTTGATAGACTGAGACTTGAGCTGGCTGTTTCTTACGTCTGCGCTGTTGATGTTGTAAAGGATCTGACCCTCAGCTGTCTGCTTGATGATCTCCTGATAGTTGTCAGCCTTGAGGTCTACCTTGCCCTTCTGGCATACGAGCATATAAGTAGTGTTTGCACCGTCAGCAACCTTCTTTGAAGGGAGGTCTGCGTACTTTGCCTTGTAGCGTGCTGTACCGCGGAGCTCAAGGTAGCACTTCTCCATACCTGGAACATATGTGAAATGTACATTCTTTGTCACTGTAGCGCCCTCAGAAGGAATCACCTCATAGTTGTCCTTTACCTTCTCACCCTGGAACATGAAAGGCTCCATAGCCTGCTCGCCACCTTCGTAAACGATTACCGGAGTAACCTCGAGGATAGCCTTTGGATGGAAATAATCCTCAGGATAAGTCACGGAAACCTGAGCGTCGATGTTGCCACCGACAACCTCAAGAACGGCTGGCTCACACTTGATTGTTACATTTTCAGCCATTTCAGCCATCTTCTCAGGCGAACTGCAGGCAGCAGCTGCAAGACCGAGAACGGCTGCGAACATGAATTTAATGCTTCTTTTCATCTTGTAAAAATTGTATTTTAGTTGGTTTGAATTACAAACAATTGTATCATACCTTGTTCGCATCAAGGCATAATCATCGCAAAGATAAGCATATTTTTATATTTTTGGGGTCAGAGGATGCATAATTTCGAGCCTTTTCGTAACTTTGTCCCGCTATGACTAATTTGGAATTACAGAGCTTAAAGAACAAATATGATATAATCGGCAACGATCCGGCACTGAACCGTGCTCTTGAGGTCGCTGTCACAGTAGCCCCTACCGACATCACAGTCCTTGTTTCCGGAGAAAGCGGTGTCGGAAAGGAGAACATACCCAGGATCATCCACCAGAACAGTCCCCGCAAGAGAGGAAAGTACTTCGCGATAAACTGCGGAGCTATTCCGGAAGGAACGATCGACTCGGAGCTCTTCGGCCATGAAAAAGGCTCATTCACAGGAGCTAACGAGATGAGAAAGGGCTATTTCGAGGAGGCGGACGGAGGTACTTTGTTCCTTGACGAGATCGGCGAGCTTCCGCTGGCCTCGCAGGCAAAGCTTTTGAGAGTACTTCAGTCGGGAGAGTTCATCAGAGTGGGTTCTTCAAAGGTCCTCAAGACTGACGTGAGGGTGATCGCGGCGACGAATGTGAACCTTTTCCATGCCGTATCCAAGGGAAAGTTCCGTGAGGACCTCTACTACAGACTCAATGCTGTGACCATAATGATGCCGGCTCTTCGCGAGAGGCCTGCGGACATAAACCTTCTGTTCCGCAAGTTTGCTTCGGATTTCTCTGCAAAATATGGGTTCAGCAAGGTGGCGCTGACCGAGGATGCGTCTATCCTTCTTAGGAAATACAGATGGCCGGGCAACATCAGGCAGCTGAAGAATGTGGCGGAGACCATATCTGCGCTTGAATCGTCGCGAATGGCTCCTGGTTCGGACAAATGTGTCATTGATGTGGATGTTCTTTCGCGTTATATTCCTCGTGAAGAGCCTAACCTGCTTCCGGCGACGACTCCGTCCTGCCAGGACACGCCGGAGAGCGCTGCCGAGAGGGAGGCTATCATCAGGTCCATTTTCCAGCTGAAGCAGGATGTGGAATACCTGAAGGATGTGGTGGCGAAGGCTGGACTTGCAAGGCCGTCAGCTCCGGCAATAGCTGCGCCAGAGCAGCAGATGCCTGTCCATCAGGATGTTATGCATGAGATGTATGAGTATGACGATGATCCTGAAGACCAGGAGTTTGACGAGCAGCAGCACGAAGATATGTCCATAAAGGCTGCAAGCTTGGATCTGATTGAAAAGGTGTTGCGCAAGCATGGCGGAAACCGCAAGGCGGCTGCAGCGGAGCTCGGAATATCGGAGAGGACGTTGTATAGAAAATTGAAACAGATAAAGTGATGAAGGCGAAAAGAACAATATGGGCAAGCGTATGTGCTGTGATGACATTGGTGATGACCTTGCCGCTGCTTCATTCCTGCGGCATATATTCGTTTACGGGAACATCCATTGATGCGGATGTGAAGACAGTGACCATCAATTACTTCGAGTATCTTGCTCCGAAGATGAATCCGTCCCTGAGCAATCAGCTTACAGAGGCGCTTCAGGAGAAGTTCATAAAACTGACCAAGCTTGAACTTGTCGATATTGACGGCGACCTTGAGATTGTGGGAGCCGTTACCGGATACGATATGAAGGCGTCTGCGATTACGGCAAACGAGCAGGCTGCCCAGAACCGCCTGACTGTAAATGTGAAGATCGACTTCATCAACCGTCTGTATCCTGAGGAAAGCTTTGAATCGAAGTCTTTCTCTGCATACCAGGACTTTGATGCTTCGCAGTCTCTTGATGCTGTCGAGGCTACTCTGTGCGAGGATATCGTGGAGCAGCTTTGTGAGGATATTTTCAATGCTACCGTAGCTCAGTGGTAAGAATATGGATTATATTGATATAAAGAAACTTACATTGGACGAACTTGCAGGCGTCGTCAATCTGTATCCATGGTTCGGCGGAGCCAGGAGGGAGTTCTGCGAGAGGATGAGCCGTATGGGCGGTGACAGCTGGGGCGAGGCCCAGTATGCTGATGCAGCCATGTACATAGGTGCTCGAGGCAAACTTTCTGACCTGATGAGGAACGCCCGTAAGGAGGACTGGACGGATGCTGATGTGGAGCGTCTGCTGAAATCATACATATCCGAGCAGGAGACAGTGAGTGAGCCGGCTGCGGCAGGGAAGACCGAGAGAAGGAAGTCGTATGCAGGAGTCGGAGATTACTTTTCGCAGGAGGATTATGAGCAGGTCCGCAAGTCCGACGACAATGTCTTTTCCCGTTATGCCGCCAAGGCCCGTCAGGGAAAGACCGTTCAGGAAAGCGCTCCGGCAGCTTCTGCGGAATTCGATCTTTATACAGAAACATTGGCCAGAATATATCTGGAACAAGGCTATCCGGAGCAGGCAAAAAGCATTTATTCTAAACTAATTTTGGCATATCCAGAAAAAAATGCTTACTTTGCAGCCCTTATTCAAAAAATTGACGAATTAAATCAGTATTAACGATATGAACGCACTTTTTACAGTATTGACAGTGCTTGTACTCATCGCCAGTGTGCTTATCACACTCATCGTTCTTCTTCAGAACGGTAAGGGTGGCGGACTCGCAAGCAACTTTGCAGCAGGTAACCAGACTTTCGGCGTACGTCAGACAGCCGATATCCTCGAGAAGATCACTTGGGGTCTCGTAACTTTCATCTTCGTTGTATCGATCGTGTCTACATTCTCACTTGGCAACAAGGGTAAGGCGGTTGACTACACAGAGAAGATCAACACTGAGGCACCAGCTCCAGAGTTCCCTGCAGCTATCCCTTCAGCTGAGAACCCTGCAGAGGCACCAGTTGAGACTCCTGCTAACTAATAAGGCATTCGAGTCTGACTGACATTTTGTCAGAATAAGACGATTGGAATACATTTTGACCTATAGCCGTCTGTTCTTCGGAATAGACGGCTTATTGTGCATTCTGCCGTCTCCGAAGTTTGCATGAACTTTAAAACGAACGGAATATATGGCAGAAAACAGATTTGAAAACCTCAGCAGGTTTGCCGTCAATCTCAATGAGAGGGCGGCGCAGGGAAAGCTCGATCCTGTCATCGGCAGGGATGAAGAGATCAGAAGGGTTCTTCAGATCCTCAGCAGGAGGACCAAGAACAATCCTATATTGGTAGGTGAGCCGGGAGTCGGTAAGACCGCGATATCGGAGGGCATCGCCCAGAAGATCGTGGACGGTGACGTTCCGGAAAACCTCAAGAGCAGATTGATATACTCGCTGGATCTTGGTGCCCTGATCGCAGGAGCCAAGTATCAGGGAGAATTCGAGGAAAGACTCAAGGGAGTAGTCAAGGAAGTGGTTGACAGTGAGGGAGAAGTGATCCTTTTCATCGACGAGATCCATACTTTGGTAGGTGCGGGAAGAACCTCCGGAGCCATGGATGCATCCAACATCCTGAAGCCGGCGCTGGCTCGTGGAGAGCTCAGGACCATAGGTTCGACAACCCTTGACGAGTATCAGAAATATTTCGAAGCCGACAAGGCATTGGAGCGTCGTTTCCAGATGGTAACTGTGGACGAACCGTCTCCTGCTGCGTCGATTTCGATAATGCGCGGACTGAAGGAACGCTATGAAAACCATCATAAGGTACGCATCGAGGATGATGCATTGATCGCTGCGGTCGAGCTGTCGCATCGTTACATAACAAGCCGTTTCCTTCCGGACAAGGCCATCGATCTTGTCGACGAGGCTGCTTCAAAGCTTCGTCTGGAGATGAATTCCGTGCCGGAGCCTATAGCTGAGCTGGACAGCCGCATACGCCAGCTGGAGATCGAGCGTGAGGCTATCAAGAGGGAGGGCGTTTCCTTGAAGATGGACAAGATCAAGGAAGAGCTGAAGGCCTTGAATGCTGAGCGCGACGAGCTTCGCAAGCGCTGGGACGAGGAGAAGGGTATCCTTTCGGAGCTTCAGTCGCAGAGACAGAAGATGGAGGATTACAAGATTGAGGCTCATAATGCAGAGAGAGCCGGAGACTATGGAAAGGTGGCGGAGATCCGTTATGGAAAGATGGCCGAGGCGCAGAAGAAGATCGATGAGCTGACAACCCGTCAGGCTTCCGTCAAGGATCCGATCATTACCGAGGCGGTGACTCCTGAGGACATCGCGGAGGTAGTTGCGAAATGGACAGGCATACCTGTGCGCAGGATGCTCGAGAGCGAAAGGGAGAAGCTGCTCCGCATGGAGGATGAGCTTCATAAGAGGGTAGTGGGCCAGAATATGGCCATAGAGGCCGTAGCAGATGCGGTCCGCCGTTCGCGTGCGGGCCTTCAGAATGAGAAGAGACCTATAGGTTCATTCCTTTTCATGGGTACGACCGGAGTAGGTAAGACGGAGCTTGCCAAGGCCCTTGCGGAGTTCCTTTTCAATGACGAGAACATGATGACCCGTATCGATATGAGCGAGTATCAGGAGCGTCATTCTGTGAGCCGTCTCGTAGGCGCGCCTCCGGGCTATGTGGGCTATGATGAAGGCGGTCAGCTGACTGAGGCCGTGCGTCGCAAGCCTTATTCAGTGGTGCTTCTCGACGAGATCGAAAAGGCGCATCCTGATGTGTTCAACACTCTCCTTCAGGTGCTTGACGACGGACGTCTGACCGACAACAAGGGCCGTACAGTGGATTTCAAGAACACGATCCTCATCATGACGTCCAATGTGGGAGCGGACATCATCCAGACTTTCATGGAGCATCTTCCGCTGGAAGGGGAGGAGCGTCAGAACATGCTCTCGGACTGCCGTAATGAGGTTCTGGAAGTCCTCAAGCGCACTGTCCGTCCTGAGTTCCTCAACAGAATAGACGAGGTGATAATGTTCGAGCCTCTCTCGCAGACTGATATCCGCGAAATCCTCAGGATGCAGATCCGCGACCTTCAGTCGAAGCTGTCGGAGAACGGTGTGACCATAGAATTCACGCCAGAGTTTGAAGACTACATGAGCACGAAGGGCTATGAGCCTGCATACGGAGCACGACCTATCAAGCGCCTCATGCAGAAGGAACTCATCAACATTCTGGCGAAATCTATCCTTGACGGCCATGTCCGCCGTGATTCGGTCATCCTGATCGATGTCAAGGACGGCCAGATAACCGTCAGTGATAAATAGTGTGCCCGATAAGCATCTGTAACTCAAGCATATACAAAATCCACGTGCCGCCATTGGGGAGCACGTGGATTTCGTATATTGTTGATTGTCAGCTGGTTGGTGGCCATTCTAGCCGACTTATTTCGCTGGCTGAAACTTGTTTACTATGAGATAGCGGAGGTTGATCTCCGAACTTCCGAGGATTTCTTCAAGATCGACGAACTCTTCGTCTTCCATAGCGTCTTCGAGGTCTTCCTCTGTCAATGCTCCGCTGAGATCGATGGTGTAGTCTTCGTAGATGTTGCACTTGTCTCCATCAAAACGTACAGTCACGTATCCTTCCTCATTCTCTCCTTTCTTCCAATCATAGAAAAGTGTTCCCTGCTCCTTGTTAACCCATGTCCATGTGCTGTAGAGCACTGTTCCGTTGTTGTATGTGCAGTAGTATGTTCCTGAAGGACTGAAGATGACCTTGCAGCATGTCTCTCCGACGAGATCTTCCAATGTCTCTTCGTCGATCTCGCTGATGCCTGCTCCCTCATAGTGCGGATTCGTGCCTCCGATGTATGAGATTTCTGCGAGTTTTAAGGCTCCCAGATACATCCACTGGTCAATTCCTGATACATCCCATGTACGGCAGAGGGATTCTGTCATCTCGTCTGTAAGCACAGGCTCCTTAGATGCGAATACGGTGCTGATTCTGTTGCCGTAGGTGTTGTCGAATGTGAGGTTATATTCGCCTTCCTTTTCTTCTACCTTGAGACTGCCGAAGTCTTCAAGCGTATAATGGCCCTCCTCCTTCATCACATATCCTCCCTCGATGAAGTATTCGTTTTCAGCGCGTGTCATGCCCTGGACAGCTCCTGTCTTGACGATGAGATATGTTCCGTCGCCGAAAAGTTCAACGCTTTCATATGGCGACTCATTGTCTGAAATCGCATATTTGACAGCGTGGGCAGCATATTCCTCATCTGCTGCATTTCCGGGAGTGAATTCCTTTGACGGCTTGGCTGCATCTGGAATAAGAATGTCTTTTATTGTATCCTTATCCAGACCTATGAGTTCGCATGATGTGAGAGCGAAAAGAATTGCAAATGAAGCAAGCAGCTTCTTCACGAGGGCTGAGATCATCTTGCCGTCTGCAAGGCCGGCGAGCTTCTTGGTCGCTACGCCCATGACTTTGCCCATTTCCTGAGGCTTTGTTGCTCCGACCTCCGCGATGATGACCTTGAGCTGATCTTCAAGCTCTGCCTCTGAGAGCTGCTTTGGAAGATATACTTCCATAGCCGCTGCTTCTGCGAGTTCGTTTTCCGCAAGCTCCGGACGTCCGGCGTCATTGTACTGCTGGGCGCTTTCCTTGCGCTGCTTAACGAGTTTCTGGATGATCTTCACGATAGCTGCGTCGTCGACCTCTCCGGTAGCGCCTTCAGCTGTCTTCGCAAGCATGATCGCTGCCTTTATCGCTCTGAGTGATGCGAGACGCACGGTCTCCTTTGCCTTCATTGCCGATACCATGTCGGCCTGTATTCTTTTTTCCATATTCCGTTGGTTAAGATCCCCGATCGGGCCGGGGATGACGTTAGTATGATTATCGATACTTTTCAAATTCCGGCATTCCTATGCCTGAGATGAAGTCCTTGAACTTCTTGTCGTCCTTAGGACAGATCACAAGCACGTCGTCGGTGTCTATGACCATATAGTCCTCCAGGCCTTTGATGGCTATGAGCTTTTTCTTTTCTGGAGATACTATAAGTGTGTCCCTGGTGCCCTCCATGAGGGTTTTCTCGGCGCTGACGGCATTGCCGTTGCTGTCTTTTGGGATGTAATTGTAGAGCGACTCCCATGTTCCGATGTCCTGCCATCCGAATTCCGCAGGGTAGATCCATGCTCTGTCAGTCCTTTCCATCACGCCATATCCGATGGAGATGTTGGTGCATCCGGTATATGCCCTCTGGATGAATTCGCGTTCAATCCTGGTGCCCAGGGCTGATTCCCATCCTTTGAAAAGACCTGTGACTTCGGGAAGATGTTTTTCCATCTCCTGTCTGATGGTCTGCGCCTTCCATAGGAAGATGCCGGCGTTCCACAGGAATTCTCCGGTGTTGATGAATACCTGCGCAAGCTCCTTGTCAGGTTTTTCGGTAAAGGTCTTGATCTGGAGGGGTTCGTTGTTTCTGTAGGCTTCCCTTCCTCCGTATGCCTGTACGTATCCATAATTGGAGTCCGGTCGGGTCGGGATGATTCCCAAGGTCATCAGGACATCCTTTTCATATACATGCCTGAAGGCCTTCTGGATTGTCTGGGCAAAGAGCTCGTCGTTTGTGATGATGTGGTCAGCAGGGGATACTACGACCAGCGCGTCAGGATCCCTTTTGAGCAGTGAATATGTCGCATATGCAAGGCATGGCGCGGTATTCCTGCTGTACGGCTCAAGAAGGAGGTTACGCTCTTCCAGTTCCGGCAGCTGTTCCTTTATCAGATCCTGATATCTGGCCGCTGTCACGACAAGAATGTTCTCCTGGGGAACTATCTTCTTGAATCTGTCGTACGTCTGTCGGATGAACGTCTCACCTGTATCGGCTACATCAAGAAACTGCTTCGGCATGGCCGCCTTGCTGATGGGCCAGAAACGGGTTCCCAGACCTCCGGCAAGAATGACGCAGTAGCAATTGTTCCTGTTCATATGATGTCTTTTATCGTTTATAAATATATAGGTATATATGCCTGCGGAAACCATTCGTGCGTCCATGTGTCGCCTTTGAATGTTATTGCCATTATGTCAAAATGACATTCATGGTTTCCGTATGGCAATCCTTTACTCGTTCTCAAAAAGCTTCGTGCTGCTTTGATTATGCGGCTCTGTTTGGCCCTATCGACGCTTTCCTGAGGAGGCGCCTGGATGCTTTGTCTGCGGGTTTTTACCTCCACAAAATGTATTCCATCGGGGTCGAAGGATATGATATCTATCTCCAGATGCCCGATCCTCCAGTTCCTTTCCAGAATGGTGTGGCCCATGCCCCGGAGCATCTCGCATGCGATGTCCTCTCCTCTCTTGCCTAAGGTCTGTCTGCTGTTTCCTTCACCTTCCATTCTCCCTCCTCCTTCTTCAGTATGATCAGTTTGCCTTTTTTGTTTCCATCGAAGCCGATAGAGCAGAACAGATGTCTTTCCTCGCCCTCCTTGACTATGTCATCGATGGTGAACTCGACCTCAGAAAGCATCTGCGATGCGATGCGGAACGCGCCGCTGTCCTGCTTTTCTTTCATGGCCCATTCTTCTTCCCGTCCATCGATATAGTCCTTCATCGCGACTGTGTCGCAAAGAGCCCATGCCTGTGCGAACTCACCTCCGGCTACAGCCCTGCAGAAACTCTCCGCTACTTCTTCCGGCCCCATCGCCTTTTTCTCTTCTGCGTCCTTGCACCCGTGCATGAGGGTACAGATTCCGACCAGTGCAGCAATAAATATCTTATTTTTCATTTTCTTTTGGTTATCAGTTTAAAGATCCTTCGCTCCGCTCAGGATGACAGTTGAGTATTAGTCAAATGTCACTATCGTGACTCCTGTTCCTCCGAACTGTATGTGCTCATCACGCACCGATGCCACTCCCGGGATTGTCCTGATGAGCTTCTGAAGCTCGTCACGAAGCACTCCCGTGCCCTTTCCATGGATGATCCTCACGCTCGGCACCCCAAGCATCACGGCATCATCGACATATCTTGTGACCTTGTCCACGGCATCGTTCAGCCTCTCGCCCCTTACATCCATCTCGGTGCTGAAGTTCAGCTTCCTCTCGCTTATCGAAGAATCGTATCGGATTGTGGAAACAGGTTTTGACGTCTCCTTCACAGCGCTCTTGAACTCGTTCGATGTGATCCTCTCGACCTTGTCAAGCGGCATCTTGCTGCTGATGTTTCCGATCGCTACGACGACGGCCTTCGCCGACACCTTCTGCACTTCTCCGACCATGCCGTTCTCCTTTACGCGTACCTTCTCTCCGACCTTGAGCGGAGCCGACCTGAATGCCTCGATCCTCTCTCTCTCCGCCTGCTGCTCCATCAACTCCTTTGCGGCCTTGTCGTCGGCCTTTCTGGCCTTTCTCTGCTTCTGGCGCTCCCTGCGGGCGTCAATCTGCTTTATCTTGCGCTCGATATAGTCGTCCTTCTCCTTCTGCTCCCTTTCTTTCTTTGCCGCGAGGATGGACATGAAGTCCTGAAGTTCCTTGCGCGCCTCCTGGGTCTCCTCCTTTGCAGCCTGAGACTCCTTGATAGTCTTGATGGTGTTTTCTACCTGCTTGTTCGCTCCTTTGATTATCTGTTCGGCCTCTTTCTTAGCGTCGTCGAGGATCTCCTTCTTGAGCTGCTTTATCTGCTGGAGCTCCTTCTGGTACTTGTCAGTGATGTTCTCAAGGGTCTTGTCGGTATGCTTGATGCGCTCGAGCTTCTCGTCGAGGGCCTTGCGGTTTCGCGCGATCTTGCGCAGGTTGCGCTCTATGCCCACGAACTCCTCTCCAGCTCTGTTCTCCGCGTCCTTGATGATGCTCTCCGGAAGTCCCATCTTGCGTGCCAGCTCGAATGCGAACGAATTGCCCGGAAGTCCCATCTCCAGCTTGAAGAGCGGCGCTATGTTCTTCACGTCGAACATCATCGCTCCGTTCATGACTCCCGTGTCTGCCGAGGCGTAAAGCTTGAGGTTTGTGTAGTGGGTCGTGATGACTCCGTATGTGCCTCTCTTGTCAAGCTCGCTCAGGATCGCCTCCGCGATTGCTCCGCCGGCTGCAGGCTCGGTTCCTGAACCGAACTCATCGATAAGCACGAGGGTCTTCTCGTCGGCTCTTGAGAGCATGTCCTTCATGTTGCCGAGGAAGGAGCTGTATGTACTGAGGTCATTGTCGATGGACTGGTCGTCTCCTATGTCCACCATGATCCTGTCGAAGACGAGCATTTCAGACGTCTCGGACGTCGGTATCAGCATTCCCCACTGGAACATGTACTGGAGGAGGCCGACAGTCTTCAGACATACGGATTTTCCTCCGGCGTTAGGACCTGAGATCAGGAGGATGTGCTTATCAGGAGTAAGCGTTGCGGTAAGAGGGACGATTTCCTTCTTTTCCTTGCGAAGGGCTCTTTCCAGAAGCGGATGCCTTGCCTTACGAAGGTTCATCTGACCGTCCTCCGAGATTATCGGCATGCCGGCGATGAAGTCCAGGGCTATTTGAGCCTTGGCCATTATGAAGTCGATCTCGCCGAGATATCGCGCCGCGTCGAGAAGGTCCGGGATGTACGGCCTGAGGAAATCCGTGAATTCCATGAGGATGCGCACTATCTCCCTCTGCTCCGAGAAGCGGAGCTCCTTTATCTGGTTGTCAAGCTCGACTACCTCAGCCGGCTCGATGAACGCTGTCTTTCCTGTCGCGGACTCGTCGTAGATGAATCCCGGGATCCTCTTCTTGTTGGCTGCGCTGACAGGGATGAGCATCTTTCCGTCGCGGATGGATACGCCTGCATCACTGTCCACGATGCCTTCCTCCTGAGCTTTCCTGAGGATGGCGCTCATCCTGCGGGATATGGTTCCCTCCTTCTCGCGAAGCGACTTGCGTATGTTGTAGAGCTCGTCCGAAGCGGTGTCCTTGACGTCGCCGTAGCGGTCGAGGATCAGGTCTATCCTGCGCTGCACCTCAGGGAAACTGAGGATGTGAGAGCTCATTCGCTTGAGGTTCGGGTATACTCCGTCCTTGATGCCGTCGAAGAATGATGTGACCTTTCTGAGGGTCTCCAGCATGGTCTTGAGCTTCCTCAGGGACAGAAGATCTATCGCCGCTGAGCTTCTTTCGAGCGGCTTGAGGAAGTCGATGCAGTCAATGAAGCCTCCTGACGGAAAGCTGTCCTCAAACATCATGATGAGGCGCATTTCGTCTGTCAGAAGCAGTCTCTTGCGTATGTGTGACGGATTTGTCGAAAAGGTTTCAGTCGCTGTCCTTTCCGCTGCATATGCTGTCGAGCATCTGTCCGCTATGATCTGTCTTATGCGGTCGAATCCTATCTTCTGCTCGAGTCTTGTGTCTATGATTCTCTTCTTGTCTTCCAATTCTTTTGCGTTTATTCTTCTCCGAGCGATGTGTTCAGGAGAAGCTTCAGTTCGTTGATGTTACCGATAGGCGTTACCGTGCCCGCCTTTACAAAGGATATCTTTCCGGTCTCTTCCGATACTACGATCGCGTCTGCGTCAGTCTCCTCGGTTATACCTATGGCCGCCTTGTGCCTCATTCCGTAGCTCGCCGGGATGTTGGTCCTTTCCGTGATCGGAAGGGTACATCTTGCTGCGACGATGCGTCCTCCTGAGATGACGAGCGCTCCGTCATGAAGCGGCGAGTTCTTGAAGAACAGGTTCATGATGAGGCGTCGGTGGATGGCTGCATCTATGCGGTCTCCGGTGCTGATGATCTCCTCGAGGCTCGCCTTGTGGGCTATCACGATCAGGGCTCCGGTCTTGTCTTCGGACATTCTCCTGCATGCCTCGGTGAGGTCGTTCACGGCTTCGCTGCCGCTGATGTTGGTGCTTTTCTGGTTCTTTCCACGGAGCTTGTCGAGGAGGGCACGGCCTTTCGCGCTGTTCATGTATCTGCTTCCGAGCTGCATGAGGAATTTTCTGATCTCAGGCTGGAAGATCACGATGAGGGCTATGAGTCCGACATCAAGGACGGTCTCCATGATGTTGGTCATGAGCCTCATGTTGAATGCGGACACTATGACCCTGATGACATACAGCGATATGATGGCCAGGAAGATGCTCATGGCCGAAGTGCCTCTGATCCATCTGAATATGATGTATATCAGAAGGGCCAGAAGGAGTATGTCGAGGATGTCGGCGAAGGACACCTGAAGAAAGCCGAAAATAGCCAGTATCATATACCTTTATATATATCCGCGCAAAGATAGTAATATTTCTTGTAAAAGGTATGGGTATCCTTTAAAGGCTCGGAATCCCTGAATGGAAAGCACGGTGTGACAATGACTTAGAAAAAAGTTATCAACAAAAATTTTACATAAAATGTTGAAAATGAAAATATTATTCGTATATTTGCAGCCCGCAAAAATGTGTAGCGGGATGTAAAGTATTTATAATCAATTAATTAAACAAACCAATGCCTGGATTAATTGGAAAGAAAATCGGAATGACTTCCGTTTTCGGTGCCGATGGAAGAAATATTCCATGCACCGTTATTGAGGCTGGTCCATGTGTAGTTACGCAGATTCGTACAGTTGAGAAAGATGGTTATGCCGCTGTACAGCTTGCCTATGACGAAATTTCAGAAAAGCATGCCAGCAAGGC
>JAFYME010000028.1 GCA_017556765.1 Bacteroidales bacterium | reverse complement strand
AGGGGCGAGATGCAGTAAGTTGTGCAGCGACACACATTTTCGAGAGAAAAACCGTGTATCGCGACAGCCGGATCCAGGAAAAACAGATGCACAATGCAGCGACACTCTCTTTTCAGCGGAATACCCTGTATCGCGGCAGAAATTACATCACAAAGGCATACATCCATGCAGCGACACACCTTTTCCGAGCAGAAAACCTGTATCGTGACAGCCGGATCCAGGAAAAACAGATGCACAATGCAGCGACAAACTTTTCTGAGCGAATAACCTGTATCTCTATATGGGACAGACTGCAAAACAGCAAACACATGCAGCGACACACCATTTTACACGAAATAACCTGTGTCGCAACTCAGAAAAGGGGCGAGATGCAGTAAGTTGTGCAGCGACACACATTTTCGAGAGAAAAACCGTGTATCGCGACAGCCGGATCCAGGAAAAACAGATGCACAATGCAGTGACACACTCTTTTCGGCGGAATACTCTGTATCGCGACAGAAATCACACCACAAAGGCATACATCCATGCAGCGACACACCATTTTGCACGAAATAACATGTATCGCGGCTCAGAAAAGGGGCGAGATGCAGTAAGTTGTGCAGCGACACACATTTTCCGAGCAGAAAACCTGTGTCGCGAAAAGCGAAAGGAAAGCTTGAGACAGGTACGAGAACGAGTACAGGAAAGCGAACTAGTACCAGAACGAGGGAACGGGAACGAGAAAAGAACAGAAAAGAACAGAAAAGAACAGAAAAGAACAGAAAAGAACAGAATAAGCCTGAAAAAGAGAAAAGAATAGAGTAGTAATAGTAGAGAAGAAAAAGAGGAAGAAAGAAAGAAAGAAAAGCCCCCACCCTACTCCGGCCAGACGAACTTGGAGTTGATGGATTCGCCGCCGTCTACGATGATGCTTTGGCCTGTGCAGAAGCGGTTTTCTACTGTAAGGAAGTATGCCCAGGAGGCGATTTCGCGGGGCGTTGCCCATCTCTTCAGCGGAGTTTGTTCCATTATCTCAGTCCAAAGCGCAGGATCATCTACAACGCAATCGTTCAGAGGTGTAAGGACACCGCCGGGATCGAGACTGTTGCATACTGCTCCATATTTGGCGACCCTCAGAGCCACATTCTTTGTGTATGCTATCACTCCACCTTTGCTGGCGCAATACTCCGGGAATTCCGAACCGGTATGGCCGCTGGCTGAGCCTATGTTCAGGATGGATTTGATGCCGGGCTGGACTCCGTACTTCTCTGTGACACGGATCAGAGCCTTCAGGTTGATGTCTATGTCATCCTCATTCTGCGTACCTGCATTATTGATAAGAACCTCAACATCAGCGACTTCCGGCAGTTCACCGCGAACATCGCAAACGATATGGGAATAATGCTCATGCACCAATGATGCATCATTCCTGTCGATTCCTACGACAACATGTCCGTTCTCGAGAAACAATTCCGCGATTGCTTTGCCTATGCCCTGCGACGTTCCAGTTATAAGTACCTTCATGATGAAATACGAGTTTGATGCAAATATACGAATTTCATCGGACGATGCGGAACTGAAACCTGAAATACGATGAATAAACATGCGCAGATGGCACAGTTTATGACCTCGGACGCTCGAATGTAATTTATAATATTTAAAAATATGGACACAAAAGACAAAACACAGGAAGGCGACGTCAGCATCTTCGGATCGAAGGTGATGAGGCAACCGGCACCTGCAGAAAGGATACCGAAGCACAGGACACGTGCCGAGATCGCATACCGGATGGTGAAGGACGAGACCTTCCCGCAGACACAGCCGAGGCTGAATCTTGCGACATTCGTGACTACATATATGGACGACTATGGTACGAAACTGATGAACGAGGCGGTCGGAATCAACTACATCGACGAGACCGAATACCCACGCGTGGCGGTGATGTGCGGACGTTGCATCAATATGGTCGCGAACATGTGGAACACACCGGAAAAGGGAGATTGGAAGACAGGAGCAGTCGGCATAGGCTCATCAGAGGCGTGCATGCTTGGAGGCGTTGCTGCCTGGCTTCGATGGCGCGAGCGTCGCAAGGCGGAGGGTAAGCCGTACGACAAGCCGAACCTTGTCATGAGCACGGCGTACCAGGTCGTATGGGAGAAGTTCTGCCAGCTTTGGCAGATCGAGATGCGTACTGTTCCGATCACGCACGAGCACCCTACGCTGGACATAGATGCGGCATTGAACATATGCGACGAAAACACGATCTGCATCGTACCTATAATGGGTGTGACATGGACAGGAATGAACGATGACGTAGAGGCATTGAACACAGCTCTGGACGAGTACAACGGCAGGACCGGATACAATATTCCGATCCATATCGACGCCGCATCGGGAGGCTTCATCCTGCCGTTCCTTTACCCGGAAAAGAAGTGGGACTTCAGGCTGAAATGGGTATATTCCATCTCCACATCAGGCCACAAATACGGACTCGTATATCCGGGACTCGGATGGGTCGTATGGAAAGACAAGAAGTATCTGCCCAAAGACATGTCATTCAGCGTCAACTACTTGGGAGCGAGCATCTCACAGGTAGGTTTAAATTTCTCACGCCCTGCAGCGCAGATCCTCGCCCAGTACTACAACTTCATCCACCTCGGAGTCGAAGGCTATACGGAGATCCATTCCAACTCTATGGACATCGCGAAATACTGCCACAAGGCGATCGGCAAGATGCCATGCTTTAAGAACTATTCCGATACATTGGAGAATCCCCTCTTCATCTGGACCATGGACCCCGATTATGAGAAGGAAGCGAAATGGACCCTTTTCGACCTTCAGGACAAGCTGATGCAGAGCGGATGGATGGTGCCGGCGTACACTATGCCGAAGGATATCGAAGAAATGGTCGTGATGAGGATAGTCGTGCGGCAGGGAATGTCCCGAGACATGGCCGACATGCTTATCGAGGACATCACCAACGCTGTGGCTGAACTGGAAAAGCTGGAATATCCTACCCCGACACGCATCGCCGCTCAGAAGAGTGAAAAGCAGAAAGGAAAAGTTTATACACATTAGCGTCATTGCCGGCCAGACCGGCAATCTTGATATAAAACGAACTGAATATGAAAAATGACAATAAAACCCCAGGAAAAGCATTCAAGCTGAGCGTAGCCACCCTCGCGATCATGAACATCACAGCCGTGGTGAGTCTGCGAGGATTACCGGCCGAGGCGGTATATGGACCATCTTCAGCCTTCTATTACCTCTTCGCAGCCATAGTGTTCCTGATCCCTACAGCCATGGTCGCAGCAGAGCTGGCCGCAATGTTTTCCGACAAGCAGGGCGGAGTCTTCCGTTGGGTCGGAGAGGCATTCGGCCCGCGCACAGGCTTCCTGGCCATATGGCTTCAATGGATCGAATCGACGATATGGTATCCGACCGTACTCACATTCGGAGCGGTATCATTCGCATACATCGGCATGAACGGAGCATCAGACGCAGCCCTGGCCTCGAACAAGATATTCACCTTGGTGACTGTCCTTGCGATATATTGGATAGCGACCTTCATTGCCATGAAAGGCCTCGGCTGGGTCGGCAAGATCAGCAAGTGGGGCGGATTGATCGGAACAATCATTCCTGCCGGACTGTTGATTGTATTGGGAATAATATACATAGCTTCAGGAGGTCATAACTACATGGACATGTCGCAGGGATTCTTCCCGGATCTCACGAAATTTGACAACCTGGTTCTGGCCAGCAGCATCTTCCTCTTCTATGCAGGTATGGAGATGATGGGTGTCCATGTCATGGATGTTAACAATCCGTCGCGAAACTATCCGAAAGCGATAATCATCGGATCCTTGGCGACTGTCGCGATCTTCGTCCTGGGCACGTTCGCCCTCGGCTTCATCATCCCCGCAAAGGACATCAACCTGACCCAGTCGCTGCTCATCGGATTTGACAATTATTTCAGACATTTCCATGTAGCCTGGGCCGGTCCGCTGATAGCCGTAGCATTGATGTTCGGAGTCCTTGCCAGCGTGCTGACATGGGTTGCAGGCCCTTCCAAGGGCATTTTCACCGTCGGCAAGGCCGGCTATCTCCCGCCGTTCTTCCAGAAGACCAACAGCAACGGAGTCCAGCGCAACATCCTTCTCGTCCAGGGAGGAATCGTCACTCTGCTCTCCCTCCTGTTCGTCGTCATGCCGTCGGTGCAGTCCTTCTACCAGATACTCTCGCAGCTTACGATCCTGCTTTACCTGATAATGTACATGCTCATGTTCGCAGCTGCGATCGTGCTCAGATACAAGATGAAGGACACCCCTCGCCCGTTCCGTCTCGGCAAAGGCAACGCTCTGATGTGGATCCTGGGAGTGGTCGGTTTCGCCGGCTCTCTCCTCGCCTTCATCCTCAGCTTCATCCCTCCGGGACAGATCAGCACGGGAAGCAATGCGGTATGGTATTCGGTACTGATCGTCGGATGTATCGTGATGGTCGTGATCCCGTTCATCATCTACGCCCTCCGCAAGCCGTCATGGCGAGACCCTTCTGCCGAATTCGCCCCGTTCCACTGGGAGAAGAAATAGAGCAGCGCACACAGGAGTCATTTCCAGCGACCCCTGTGAGCTATCCCAAGCCGATGAGCACATCAATCTTGGCTGTAGCATGTATATAGCCACTTTGAGTGCTCATCGGTATCTTTGTGTCTACCGTTGAGCACGCCAAAGATGATTATACGACTTCTATCAGGGATAGCCGTGCTCATCGTCTTGGGAAAAGGGTAAGGAAGGCGAGTAAATCCAGTACAAAAGATATTTAATTTCTACCAGACTTTTCCTATATTTGCAAAGATATAGCACGACTGATTATGGCAAAGATATATGTAGCGAGCAGCTGGAGGAACATGTTCTATGAGGATGTGGTCGCAAAGCTGCGCGAATTCGGACATGAAGTATACGATTTCCGCAATCCTCCTCATGGAAAAGGAGGGTTCATGTGGAAGAATCTGGACCCGGATTTCGAGAAATGGTCAGTCGCGGACTATAAGGAAGGTCTGAAGCATCCTTCGTCCGAGCTGCAGTTCCAGACTGATCTGGACGCATTGCATTGGGCAGACACATGCCTGCTCGTGCTCCCTTGCGGACGCAGCGCGCACACCGAGGCAGGATGGATGAAAGGAATGGGCAAGAAGACGATAGTCTACATCCCTCAGATGCAGGAGCCTGAGCTGATGTACAAGCTCTTCGACCTCATAAGCGACGACCTTGAAGAAGTGAATGAATTCTTAAACAGATAAAATGAAACTCAGAAACCTATCACTGCTGTCCCTTATAGCATGCGCAATGACAGCGTGCAGCTCAGGACAGAACGACTATGAAATCTTCCCTATCCAGGACAACCTCTCGCCGAGAATGATGGGCAGAACGCTCTTCCCTGACGCTCCGGACAGCCTTATCGCAGAGCTCGGGCTCGAGGAAGGCATCCCTGCTTCCGTAAGCGCATTCCTGGTAAAGACAGACGGAAACGAGATCCTTTTCGACGCAGCGAACGGAGCTCCTGACTCACAGCTCATGCCGGTTCTGGAATCTCTCCAGACAACTGCTGATGAGGTGGACTACATCTTCATCACACACCTTCATGGAGACCATATCGGAGGCCTCCTGAAAGAAGGCGAAGCGGTCTTCAGCAATGCTTTGGTATACATCAACAAAACCGAATACGACGCATGGATGGCCATGGAAGGCCGTCAATCGGAAGGCCTCCGCAACATATGCAACGCATACGGTGAGCGCGTCAAGACGTTCACTCTTGAGGATGAACTTCCATGCGGAATCGAGGCTGTGGAGGCATATGGACATACTCCAGGCCATACAGCATACCGTGTCGGAGACGCCCTCATCGCAGGCGACGTGATGCACGGAACAGCCCTTCAGGCAAGATATCCGGAATTCAGCGCCGGCTTCGATATGGACAAGGAAATGTCTGTCAAGACACGCAGAGCGATCCTCAAGATGGCCGAGGAAGGAGTCAAGGTATACGGAATGCACTTCCCTGCCCCTTATCACCTTTAATGCAAATAAATCAAACCACATAAAATTATGAAAAAGCACATCATCATGCTGTTCGCAGCATTGAGCCTCGGAAGCGCAGCGCTTTCAGCACAGACAGTCAAAGCTGTAGAAGACGGAAAGTACGACATCAAGGTCGGAGACATCACAATGACCGTGAATGCGGCCCAGGGTGGCAAGATCGTGTCATACAGACTCGGTGACAAGGAAGTCCTCTCGCAGACCCGTTTCCCTAACTCTTTCGGAAGCACATCCTGGACAAGCCCTCAGTCTGAGTGGAACTGGCCGCCTGTAGCAGAATATGACAGAAAGGCTTTCAAGGCTGAAGTAAACGGCAACGTACTCGTGCTCACAGGAGAGAAGTCAGAGCGTTTCGGATACAGAGTAAGAAAGGAGTTCAAGGCTGACGCTAAGAACAACTCTATCGCCATCACTTATACAATCGTAAACGAGAGCGGCGAAACACGCAAGGTTGCTCCATGGGAGATTTCACGCGTGCCTAACGGCGGTATGCTTTTCTTCGATGCAAAGGAAGCTACTCCTGCAAACAACATGAAGGGAATGAATTTCGTATTCGAGCAGAAGGCCGCATGGTTCACTCTCGACGAGGACAAGGAGAACAGAAAGATCAACGCAGACGGTAAGGGCTGGCTCGCATTCAGCGACAACGGTCTCCTTTTCGTGAAGAAGTTCCAGGACCTCAAGGCCGGAGAGGAAGCTCCAGCTGAGGCTGAGATCCAGATCTTCGCAAACCCAGGCAAGACATTCGTAGAGATCGAGGAGCAGGGAGCATACACAACTCTCGCAGCCGGCGAGGAGCTCGACTGGACAGTTACATGGTACCTTGTTGCTCACGACCTCAAGAACGAGCCTTCAAAGGCATTGCTCAAGCTTGCAAAGAAGATTGCAAAGTAACAGGAGCCAATAACTTAAACTATCCCAAATGTTTAGAATAGGTATAATAGGAGCTGGGTGGATAGCCGACAAGATGGCAGAAGCCATAGCTCCTTTTAAAGATATGTGCGTCTACGCAATCGCCTCAAGATCAATTGAGAAGGCACAGCAGTTCGCACAGGAACGCAATATTGAGAAGGCGTACGGAAGCTATGAGGAACTGGTCGCAGACCCGCAGGTCGACCTCGTATACATAGCGACTCCGCACTCCCACCACTTCCAGCACTCGATGCTTGCTCTCGAACACGGCAAGCCGGTACTCGTGGAAAAGGCATTCACAGCCAATGCGCAGGAAGCTGAGATCCTTATCCGTACGGCACGCGAAAAAGGCATCTTCATCACTGAGGCCATATGGACAAGATACATGCCTCTGTCTCACAAGGTCAAGGAACTGATGGAAAGCGGAATCATTGGAGAGCCACGTGCCCTGACTGCGACCCTCTGCTACATGATGGAGTTCAAGGAAAGGATCGTGAAGCCGGAGCTTTGCGGAGGCGCGCTGCTTGACCTCGGAGTCTATGCTCTCAATTTCGCAAGGATGTACTTCGGTACAGACATAGTCAAGACTGTGAGCAATGTCCATCTTGGACCTACCGGAATGGATATGCATGAGTGCATCTCACTGAGCTTCGCAGACGGAAAGATGGCAAACCTCCAGGCCGGATGTCTCTGCCTGAACGACCGTCAGGGCATAATCAACGGAACAGAAGGCTACATCAGAGTGGACAACATCAATTGTCCGGAGGTTGTGGAAGTATACCGCAACTACGAGCTTGTGGAAAGATACACAAGACCTGAAGGCATGGTGAACGGCTATGAATATCAGGTAATCGAGTGTCGCAGATGCCTCGAGGAAGGTCTTCTTGAGTCTCCTATGATGCCTCATGAAGAGACAATCAACATAATGAAAGAGATGGATGAGCTCCGCAAGGAATGGGGCGTGAAGTATCCAATGGACAAATAATCAACTATTTAAAACTTTAAAACACATCATGAACAATTTCGTATACGATATTCCTACAAAGGTATATTTCGGTAAAGACCAGCTTTCAAACCTCGGAGCAGAGCTCAAGAGCTTCGGTAACCGCGTGCTCCTCACATACGGCGGCGGTTCGATCAAGCGGATGGGCCTCTACGACAAGGTTGTTGAAGAGATCAAGAATGCAGGTCTCGAGCTTTTCGAGCTTTCAGGCATCGAGCCTAACCCAAGAATCGGTTCTGTACGCGAGGGCGTAAGAATCTGCAAGACTGAGAAGATCGATGTAGTTCTCGCTGTCGGTGGCGGTTCTACTCTCGACGCAGCCAAGTTCATGTGCGCAGGCGCTCATGTAGACCATGATCCATGGGAGTTCTTCGGAGCGAATGCAAAGCCTATCGAGACTGCCCTTCCTCTCGTGACAATCCTTACGCTTTCCGCTACTGGTTCAGAAATGGACACAGCAGGAGTGATCAGCAACCCTGAGACAGAGGACAAGCTCGGCCGTCTCGCAGGCCCGATCCGTCCGAGAGTATCATTCCTCGACCCTACCCTCACCTACTCTGTAAACGCATACCAGACTGCCTGCGGTTCTGCAGACATCCTCTCGCACCTTATGGAGGTATACTTCGACACAGAGCAGGGCATGGACATGATCGACGGATTCATGGAGGGTATGCTCAGAGCTGTGATCAAGTACGCTCCTATCGCTATCGCAGAGCCTGACAACTATGAGGCAAGAGCAAACCTCATGTGGGCATCATCATGGGCCATCAACGGTTTCATCGCATGCGGAAGACAGTGCGATTGGAGCTGCCACCCTATGGAGCATGAGCTTTCTGCAACATACGACATCACCCACGGACTCGGCCTCGCGATCCTTACTCCAAGATGGCTTGAGTACTGTCTCGACGAGGTACGACTCCCAAGATACGTACAGTTCGGAGTGAACGTATTCGGCATCGACAAGAACCTCGAGCCTATGGAGATAGCGAAGGAGAGCATCAAGCGTCTGTCCGACTTCTTCTTCAAGGATCTTGGCCTGAAGAGCAACTTCACTGAGATAGGAATCAAGGCTGAGGACTTCGCCATGATGGCTACAAAGGCATGCCGTGACGGAAACATCAACGGCTTCAAGACCCTCTCAGCAGCAGACGTGGAGAAGATTTACGAAATGTGTCTTTAAAAGATGAAAAGACTTATAATGACTATCCTGGCCTCTGCAGCATTGTGTTTTGCTGCAGAGGCTCAGTCTGACCTGAAGAAGGTATATGACGAGAGCATTGATCCGATGACTCAGATTGACAAGGCGATCGCCAAGGCTGACAAGGATGGCAAGTTTGTAATTTGTCAGGTTGGAGGCAACTGGTGCCGATGGTGTCTGATGTTTGCTGATTTCATTTCAAAAGACAGCGAAATAACAGAACTTATCGACAAGAATTTCGAATACATCCATGTCAATTTCAATCCTCGCGAAAGAAACGATGAGGCTAAGATGAAAAAGGCCGAGACTATGCTTGCAAGACTCGGAAATCCGGGGCGTTTCGGATATCCGGTATTTGTGGTTCTCGATGGCGACGGAAAGGTCATACATATCCAGGATTCAAGCCTGCTTGAAGAAGGCAACGGCTACAACAAGTCCAAGGTAATGCGTTTCTTCAGCAACTGGACACCTGCAGCAGTAAAATAACTACAATACAACAATATGGAAATCAATCTCAAACAGATCTACTTCGGAGGAGTGACACTCCAGATTCCGGAGGTATGGACAGCTGAAACAGAAATGTATGACGAGCCTGACGGCCGCCAGTGTGCATGCATCGACGTTTCGGCTGAGGAAGGCGACATAAGGAGCATCATGATCAGCTATGGCCCAATGCCGGAGGGTTCTGACGCACTTATGGAGGTCAACGGAACATTCGAGGAGTTTGCCGAGGATGTCGACACTGAAAACGACGAGCCGATCTACACATGCGAATTCAAGGGCCAGGAGGCTTACGGATTCGACTTCAAGACCGAGGACGGAGCTTCATACTGCTTCATCTGCATCGGTGCGGAAAAGGCTGGTGAAACAAAACTCCTCACCGTCCTTACAAGCGCAGCGGACAATGAGGAGCTCGAAAACCTTATCGCTTTCGTTGAAGAATACATCTCCTTCGAATAGACTTCGCTAAAAGCTATCCTGTAACTGAAATTCGGGAGGATAGGAAGAAGAGAAATCATCTTCCATCCTTCCGTTTCCGTATCATAATAGAGCATGAACGGATTGAAATGGTTAGTCACATTGCAGACTCCGATGTTTACGTCATGTTCTACCTTACCCGTTCTGAAACCGAACTGATATCCGAGATCAAGCCTCATGACCATAGGCATCTGATAATTGCTGACTCCTGAATAGTAATTGGCCGTCCATTCCGGATCAGGTCCGAAAAACGGCATGTTGTAGGTTTCTGCCGCTCCGTTTTCCCAATGTCCGCTCTGAAGGATGAAGGATGCGCTTACCCCTTTCCACTGTGCCACTGCATTCAGGACATGTCTTCTGTCGAAACGTGCATGGAAAGGTTTTCCTTCATAGAAGGACGGGAAGTCTTCTCTTGTGGTCTTGGACAAGGTATAGGATACACGGGCATACCAATCCTTATGTTCAAACTCATACAAGGCCTCAAGGCCATAGGAACGTCCGTTTCCAAGCTCTACATGTCTTTCCCATTCAGCAAGCACGCCGCTGAACAAGGCCTGCGAGTACTTGTAATAAATCAGGTTCTCCATCTTTTTGTAGAAACCGCCCATTGAAATTTCATGTGAGCCGAAACGTCCTGAGAAGCCCGCACTCCCCTGCACAGATGATTCCGGCAAGACCTTTTCTCCTGTAGGCACAACCATGTCCAGAGACCATCCTACGGGCATTCCTTCAAGAGTATGGTAATACTGCATCATCTTGTCGAAAGTAGCCTCAAGGGCAAGATTACGGATGAAATTCCACTTAAGCGAAAGACTGTACTCCGGATCCATATGAGATCCCTTCTTACGATATGGTGCGGGACGTTTTTCTTCCGTCAGAAGATTATAATTGCGGAATCTGTTTCCTCTGATCACGGCCTTTGCTGACAATTTCTCAGGAATATTGTACTCGGCCTGAAGCCAAAGCGTCGAAAGCATTGTGTTGGAAATCCTCGTATCTTCTCCGATCTGGCCAGGGGCGAAACGTCCGTACCGGAGATTCAGTCCTTCGCCGATGACAAGACGATCATCAAGAAAACGATGCTGCAGACCGGCCTTGAGGCCATATTCCATGAGCGAAGAGCGGAGGGAATAATGTGATACTTCCCCACGGTATGTCTTCTCCTGCTTCTGCCTGCTTCCGTATCGGTTTGCAGATGCAGTAAGGTTGAAGCTTGTGACTTCACCATCATAGCGGTAACGTAGTATACCCAGGAGATTGTCCCAGCTCATTTCATCATGAGAATCTCCCTGAGTATCATACCCATATCTATCCACACTGCCCAGAAATGAGGCATCAAGAGCACTCTTTTCATTTACTTGAAAATGGAGTTTTCCATACAGGTCTCCGACCTTTGCATTGAAATTGTCCAGTCCTCCCAGCATCTGAGACAGGAACTTTCGGACAGCGCGGTATTCATATGTCAAAGGAGATACACGGGCAGAAAGTACATACGAGAGTTTCTTCCCTATCGGACCTTCAGTATATGCGCTGGCCAGAAAGTTATTGACGGCAAATGAAGACCTGTATCGACTCACAGTATCCTTGGTCACTATCCTCATATGCGCTGCCGTGAAATTGTTCTCCGAGCCGTCAAATCCTCCCTTGGAAAGGGAGACATCATCTATCACATCATTAGGAATGATGGTCGTCAGGCCAAGTATATGAGAATATCCATAGACCGGTACCCCGTCAAGAGTGAACATATTGTTGCCGGCATTTCCTCCTCGTACATACATTGACGTAGTACCGTCAGCACCTGTCGTCACTCCCGGCATTCCCTGCGCCCAGCGGATCGGATCGCCCTCACCCATAGGCGAGATGACGGCCTTGATTCCTTCAATATCCGTCTTGATATTGCCTATGGTCATTTCAATCCTCCTAGAATCTGTCTTCACTGCCGGACTCAGCGTATCCTGGACTGCATGCTCCTGCGCATGCAGAGACATGCACGAAACAGCTGCGAGAACTGCGTAAACCAGATATTTTGAGAAGCTTGTCATGGATGCATACTAAACCAAAGATCACGCACTCTGTCTATTTCGTCCGCCAGATTTCGCGTAATGCCTGCGTCAACATATGTATATGACGAAGTCCATGGGTATTTGCGCGATATCCGGGCCCCGAATATTCCGACACCACCGGAAATGTTTGTGAAAAGATTGTCGCGGAGATATATTGTAGAGATATCAGAAGACTCCATTATCTGCTGATAATT
>JAFYME010000027.1 GCA_017556765.1 Bacteroidales bacterium | reverse complement strand
GTACCGCGGGCAGCCTCAGCGCCGATGAGGTTAGGATATGTACGGCAGAGACCTGTAGGACGTACCATCTCGTGACCGTTAAGCATTACCTTATGTTCTGCAGCCTTCTTCACCACATGCATGTAGTGGTTGATGAGGGACTGGCTGTAGTGGTGCTCTCCGACAGGGAGGATATCGCCCACATAACCGCTCTTGATAGCGTTGTAGCCATACTTGTCCATGAGCTCGAGAGCCTGGTCGAGGTGACGCTCGTAATTGCGAACCGATGACGAAGTCTCGTGGTGCATCATGAGCTTCACTCCCTTTGAACGCGCGTACTTGTTGAGCGCGTCGATGTCGAAGTCAGGATATGGAGTCACGAAGTCGAAGACATAGTCCTTGTTGCAGTTAGCCCAGTCTTCCCAGCCTTCGTTCCAGCCCTCAACGAGCACCTGGTCGAAGCCGTGCTCAGCAGCGAAGTCGATGTAACGGCGTACGTTCTCGTTGTTTGCCGAGTGGGTTCCGTTAGGGGTTGCAGAAGCATAGTCTGTCTTGCCGAGCTGAACTGACGCGAAGTCGTTTGTATATGACCATGAGCCCTTTCCGGAGATCATCTCCCACCATACACCGATGTACTTCACAGGCTTGATCCAGTCTGTAGACTCGAGAGCGCAAGGCTCGTTGAGGTTGAGGATGAGGCGTGAAGCGAGCTGCGCGGTAGCGCTTGGAGCGACCTGGACTGTTCTCCATGGAGTGTTGCATGGAGTCTGCATGCGGCCCTTCCAGCCCTGCGCATCAGGAGTAAGGTGCGAAGTGAATGTCATTGTAGCAGGGTCGAGCTCGAGGTGCATACATGGGTAGTCGAGAAGAGCGGCCTCATGGATGTTGATGTAGAGACCGTCGTCTGTGCGCATCTGGAGAGAAGTCTGCACGCCGTTCACAGAGTATGGAGTCTGCGAGTCGTTAGGATTGAGGGCAGCCTGCATCTTGCCTGCGATCTCAGAAAGACGAGACTCTGTGAAGTTGTACTCCTGAGTATCGTAATCGCCTGGTACCCACCATGCTGTATGGTCGCCAGCGAGAGCGAACTGAGTCATCTCCTCCTTGATAACGAAGTAGCTGAGGTTCTTCTGGTAAGGGAACTCATAGCGGAAACCGAGGCCGTCGTTGTAGAGGCGGAAACGGATCGCCATCTTTCTCTCTGTAGAATTCTGAATGAGGTTCACGAGGAGCTCGTTGTAGTTGTTGCGGATACGTGCTTCCTCACCCCATACAGGCTCCCATGTCTCGTCGAATGTCGCAGTCTCGACACTCTCCACTGAGAAACCGTCATAGAATGAGTTGCATGGCTCGCGGTCCTCCTTTGAGATGGTACCGTCTGCGTTGTAGACAAGCTGCTGAGCCTTGAGTACACCGCGGAGTTCGAATCCGAGGTCTGAAGGGAGGATCACCTTCTTGCCGTCATAGTTGAGGGCATACTGAGGTGTACCTTCTGCTGTGAGCTGGAAAGTCATTTCCATTACTCCGTCTGGTGACTGAAGTGTCTGTACATCAGTCACTTCGCCCGCTGGCTGCGATGTGCTGCATGCCACGAGAAGGGCGAGGGATGAGATTGCTGAAAGTATTCTTTTCATTTATAGTATTGTTTATTGTTTCATGGAGATGCCCGATCAAGTCGGGCATGACGTCATCCCCGGCTTGACCGGGGATCTTTACCTTGTATATTCTACGATAAGTACACTCTGCGGCTCTACGACAGTAGCGTCCGAAACCTCGCATGGCTCGCCTGTCATGACGTTCACACCGCCTGTCAGGCCTTCTGCGATCTCCTTGTAGTATGTCCAAGGGATGTTCTTAGGCTCGAGCGAATTGTTAATGTATACGAACACAACGTCATCGTCGTCATAACGGAAATATGCGTATGTGTTGTCGCGGGTCATGAAGTGCATTGTCTTTCCGTTATGGATGACATCCTTTGTCTTTCTCCACTGGAAGAGGTGGCTCACGAAGTCGAAGAGTTCGGCAGCCTGGCCCTGAGGCACTGCAAGACCGTCTGTGTTCTTTGCTGCCTTCGCACGTCCTTCAGCTGTGAAGAGGTTCATCTCGTCACCCTCCCATCCGCCTGGGAAGTCCACGCGGAGTCCGCCGTGATCGCCAGCGTCCTTGAGGTTGTTCGACACGAACATGAGCTCGTCACCGGCAAAGATCTGCGGATAGCCGCGCATTGTGGCCATCATGGCCATGGCGATCTTCACACGGTTCGGATTCTTACGGAGAACGTCTCCCAGACGCGCTGTATCGTGGTTTCCAGGGAAGATCATCATGTTAGAAAGATCGTGGTACACGAAATCGTGAGAGAGGATGTCGTATACGCGGAGGATACCCTCGCCCCAGCCAGGATTGTCCTCATTGAGGCCTGCGCGGAGGGCATCGTGGAGCGGGAAGTCCATGATCGACTTGAGGTTCGAGTCGAAACCGTCCTTGTTCTCGTTTCCGCCCTGCCAGTATGCGAGCTGAGGGATGGAAGCTGTCCAGCACTCACCCACGATGTTGAAGTTCGGATACTCGTCCATCACGGCCTTGCACCACTGCGACATAGGATCCTTCTCGTTGTATGGATATGTATCCACACGGAATCCGTCGAGGTCAGCCCACTCGATCCACCAGATCGCCCACTGCTGGAAGTACTTCAGCATGAACGGGTTGTCGAGGTTCATATCTACCATCGAGGTGTCGAACCAACCGCTTTCCTGGATATAGAGGTCCTTCTTTGAAGCGTTAGGGTCCATGTTGGTCGAGAAGACGATGTTCGAGCCTGTGTATGTATCGAAGACATGGTACCAGTCCTTGAACGGAACGTCAGCCATCCACCAGTGACCTGAACCTGCATGGTTCGGAACGATGTCCATGATGATCTTCAGATCCTTCTCATGGGCCTTCTCGACATATGTCTTGAAGAGGTCGTTGTCACCGAAACGGCCGTCGATATGGTAGTAGTCTGTACATGCGTAGCCGTGGTATGTAGTCTTCTCGAGATTGTCCTCGATCAGCGGAGTACACCAGATCGCTGTCGCGCCGAGCTCGCTGATGTAGTCGAGGTGGTCGATTATACCCTGGATGTCGCCGCCGTGGCGTCCGAACGGCTTGCTGCGGTCTGCCTTGTCCGGCATGCCCTCTACAGTGTCGTTGGAAGGGGCGCCGTTTGCGAAGCGGTCAGGCATGATGAGATAGATCATGTCCGCAGTAGTGAAGCTTGTACGTTCTGCGGAACCCTCTCTGCGTGAGGCGATTTCGTATGGATACTTGAAAGACTGTCCGTCCTTCGAGAAGACGATGTAGTATGTGCCGGGCTGCGCGTTTGCGGCGATCTTCACGTCGACGAAGAGGTAGTTCGGGCTGTCAGCCTTGTTGATCTTCTCTACTGAAACGCCTGCGCCGCCTTCGATAGCGACATCATACTCAGAGATGTCCTCTCCCTGCACGAGAAGCTGGAGAGGCATCTTCATGCCGGTCCACCATGAGAGCGGCTCGACGCGTGTAACCTGCTCTGCAGTAGCGTCTGCGACTGTCGCCGGATCGAAAGCCGGCTTGCCCGAGCATGCCGCAAGGGCCATTAGCGCAAATATTGTCAATATATTTTTCATATCTTTCTTTTTTAGATCCCCGATCAGGTCGGGGATGACGTCATTGCCGGCTCGACCGGCAATCCCTACTCAGCAATGATTTCCCAGCCCCATGGAGCCTTGAGTTCTACCTTCACGGTCACCTTGTTCTCAGGAAGAGTACGTGTGAACACGAGGGTGCTGTCTTCAGTCGAAACGACCTCGAACTTGCCTCCCTTGCCACCTGCAGCAAGAGCAGGGTTAGCGTGACGGATGCTGATGAGCTCCTTGTAGAAGTCGAAGTACTCGTTCTTCTCCCATGCAGGGACATGATCCTTTTCGAAGAACTCGAATCTCTTGTTCCAGCCCATTTCCTGGCCTGTGTAGATGAGCGGCTGGCCGTTAGGGAGAGTGAATGTGAGGACTGCCATCACCTTTGCGGCGTCACCCATTCTCTCGAACTCTGTACCTGCCCATGAGTTCTCGTCATGGTTTGATGTGAACATGAGGCGGAATGCATCTGCAGGCTGTCTCTCCGCGTCCTTCGCAATGTACTCGAGCAGTTCAGGGATGTTCTTCTTGCCCTGCGCGATATCGTTCATCATGTGGTGGAGTTCCCATGAATATGAAGCGTTGAAGTCAGAAAGAGAGTGGAGAAGCGGCTCCTCGCCCTCTGCAAGCCAGTACATGTGCGGATAGTCTGCACGAAGGCCTGCGATCGCCTCCTGCCAGAACTCGAGCGGAACCTCGCACGCCATGTCGCAGCGGAATCCGTCGATGCCGCGTTCCATCCAGAAGCGGAGGGCGTCCTGCATTCCCTTCCATACGTCCTTGTTCTCGTAGTTGAGGTTTGCAGTGTCCGACCAGTCTGCTGTATAAGTCGTATTTCCCTCAGCATCACGCTCATACCACTCCGAAGCACGTTCTGTTGTCCAGACTGCGTCAGGTGATGTATGGTTAGCCACCCAGTCGATCACGACGCGGAGACCGAGTCTGTGAGCCTCTGCCACGAAGTTATCGAAGTCCTCGAGCGTACCGAACTCAGGGTTGATGTCGCAGTAGTTCTTCACTGCATAATAAGATCCGAGGGTTCCCTTGCGGCCCTCAACGCCGATAGGATAGATCGGCATGAGCCATACGATGTCCACGCCCATCTCGGCAAGGCGCGGAAGTTCCTGCTGCGCGGCAGCGAATGTGCCTTCAGGAGTGTACTGACGTACATTCATTTCATATACCACTGAGTTTTCAAGTGGCTGCTGCTGAGGCTCCTGTGTCTGTGCGCATGACAGGGCCATGAGGGCAGCTGCGATTGCGATTGCTATTTTCTTCATATTTCGGTTACTTGTTTTTCATCAAGATCCCCGATCAAGTCGGGGATGACATTCATACCGTCATTGCCGGCTCGACCGGCAATCTTAGTTCTCTGCCAATATTGTCGCCGATGTCGCGCCGGCTGATATTGTGTTGCCTGAGTATGCTCCGATACCGTCAGCGTCAGCGTAGCCAAGCTGCGCGAGAACTGTGTAGTTGCCCTGCGGGATCTCTACCTTGACGTTCTTCTTCGATCCGTTGAGAAGGACTGTAAGAGACTTTGCAGAGTCAATTCCCTCGAGTCCGTTGATGCGGAATGCAACAACGCATGGGTCGTCAACATCTATGAACTCGAGTTTCTCGCGAACGAGGTCAGCATCACCGAGGCAGAAGCCCGGATGAGCGTGACGGATGGCTGCGAGGTCGGCGTAGTAGTCCACGAGATCCTTGTACTGTGTCTTGTATGTCCAGTCGATTGCGTTGATCGAGTCTGGCTTGTTGTAGCTGTTCTTCACGCCCTGCTTGTGGCGGTAGAGTTCCTCACCGGCGAAGATGAACGGAATACCCTGTGATGTGTAAACTGCTGTCTGAGCGAGCTTTACCATCTTGAGACGCTCTGCCTCAGTAGCCTTTGTCGCCTCTTCAAGACGGTCGCGGAGACAGTGGTCGTCGTGACAGCTGACATAGCTTACGTGCTGGAGAGGGCTGTTTGTCCAGCGCTCAACCGTAACCTGAGGATGCTCCACACCGCCTGCGATACCGAAGTGGATGTTCTCCTTGTTACCGGCAACTCCGTCCATGAAACCAGCGTTCTCACAGCCGAGCGGACCGCGGACAGCGTCACGGATGTTGTCGCTGAATGCGCCGATGCCATCGAGCATGTATGTGTTCGCCTTGAGGGCGATCTCTTCAGCCGGATATGCAGGAGCCTGCGCAGCCCAGCCCTCGCCGTAGATCACAACAGCAGGGTCGATCGCGTGGAGACGCTCGCTGATGATGTTCATGGTCTCGATGTCATGGATGGCCATGAGGTCGAAACGGAAGCCGTCGATATGGTATTCCTTCATCCACCACTCGAGCGACTCGATCATGTACTTGCGGAACATTTCCTGCTCTGAAGCAGTCTCGTTGCCGCATCCTGAGCCGTCGAAGAATGTGCCGTCCTCACGCATGCGGTAGAAATATCCCGGCATGGTACGCTCGAAACCTGTCTTCGATGCGTCTGTAGTATGATTGTACACCACGTCGAGGATCACGCGGAAGCCAGCCGCATGGAGAGACTGGATCATCTGCTTGAACTCCTTGATACGGGTGACAGGGTTGAATGGATCTGTCGAATATGATCCCTCGACAGCATTGTAGTTGTACGGATCATATCCCCAGTTGTACTGGTTGTTCTCAAGATGAGCCTCGTCAACTGTGATGAAGTCGGTCGAAGGAAGGAGCTGGACATATGTCACTCCGATCTCCTTGAGGTGGTCGATACCTGTCGCAAGGCCGTCTGGGTTCTTTGTTCCCTCCTCGGTAAGCGCGAGGTACTTTCCCTTGTTCTGCACGCCGGAAGTCTCATGGATCGAGAAATCCCTGTGGTGCATCTCGTATACGATGATGTCTGACGGCTTGATCTCAGGACTCTTGTCCTCTGCCCATCCTTCAGGATCGGTCTCTGTCCAGTCGATCACCGCGCCGCGTGTTCCGTTCACTCCCACCGCCTTTGCAGCGATTCCTTCTGTCTCCTCAAGCCACTGGCCGTTCTTCTGCACCTGGAATGTGTAGAAAGAGCCTTTCACATCTTCCTTGACAGTCGCCTTCCAGAGTCCGTCCTTTCCGAGCTTCATGTCAACGGTCTTGAAGGCAGTCTCGTCCATAGCATCATGGTAAAGTCTCAGCTTAGCGGCTTCGGCATCCGGAGCCCATACTGCAAATTCTGTCTTGTCGCCCATGTAGACGCACTCCTCGAGCGGAGCCTCAGGTACGACGATTGCGCCGTCCGACGCACATGACGCCATAGCGGCAACGGCAAATGTACCCATCAGAAAAGTCTTAAATGATATCTTCATAACAATGTTTAATGATTAGCAATTTCAGCGTGTATAATTACACATCCTACGAAAATACGCAAAATTTCTTATATATTATAATATATAAGACGAACTGCATGAAGATTCTGATGAATGGTCGGATTTAGAGGACGAAAACACCTCGACAGCGCTGCCCGGCAAACCGCTCAGCCACAGCAGATTACAGAAACCGCGTGCTCTCCTTTGGCGGCACGCGGTTTCTGCAAAATCCTGAGGGATAAGAGCTTACGGGACAGAGGATCAGTAGCCCGGGGTCTGGACGAGGGCGTCGTTGGCGGCGAGCTCTGTCGGAGGGATCGGGAAGAGGCATTTGTACGACGGAAAGCCCTGTCCGGCGAAGGAATCACCACCCTTGTACGGCCATAGGAAGTCCGCGGAATCATACAGTCCGAAGCGGATCAGATCGGTACGGCGATGGGCCTCCCACATGAGTTCGCGGGCACGTTCCGCCACCAGAAATTCCGCCGTCACCTCTGAAGGGGCGGGCACTCCGGCGCGTGCGGAAAGCTCGGCAAGATAAGGCAGAGCCGCAGACCCCTGACCCAGGTTCATGCACGCCTCGGCATAGATCAGACAGATCTCCGCAAGGCGGATCATCGGGAAGTTGACATTGGAAAAGTTCAATGTCGCGGACACATTGATATAGGAGCCATCGGTCTGGTCATGAGGAATGTTGTTGAACTTCAGGCATGTCCATCCGTTCATGAACGAATAGAGTGCTCCTTCCATCGACTCCGAGCGGCCTTTGATATAGAAGACCTCTCCCCTCTTATCCGCGACTTCATATGCGCCTGTCTGATAGTCCTGTCCGCTGACGCCGAAGTACTTCGATACATATTCATACGGCACTCTCAGGCCTGCCCAGCCGTTGGTCTGGCCGTTAGGACGGGACTCATCGGTGATGTCTGTCGAGGCCATGGATGCACTGAGGATGTATGTCGTGCCGCCGTATGATTCGGTATTGTCCGCATCGTAATCGATGGACCAGAGCATCTCTCCCGCAACCTGCGGATTCTCTCCGTTGTCGCCTCTGAAAAGAGAGGCGTAATCCGGACATAACGAGTATCCCATTGCGAAGATCTGCTCACAAAGAGCCTTGGCTTCAGCCCATCTCGGAACACCCGTATACACATTGGAATTCAGATACATACGGGCAAGAAGGCCAGCTGCCGAACCCTTGTCTGCACGGGGCGGATTCGAGCGCGGGGCAAGCATCGGGCTCTCGTCTGAAATCAGGTAAGACAGCTCACTTACGCAGTAGTCGTAGATGTCAGAGCGGGAAGCCTGCTTAGGGAAATATCCGCCTCCGAAGGGAGAATTCTCAGTCGTGAAAGGCACACTTCCGAAACAGTCGACGGCCATCCAGTACAGATAGGCCCTGATGAACCTTGCCTCCGCCCTGAACACATCGATCTTCGCGGCCAGCTCGGCAGAAACTCCCCTGTCACTCAGCTTCGAAGGGGCTGTCTGGCGGAGATATTCGTTCACATAGGCAATGCCCTGAAGTGTCCTGACGTAGACCGCATAGACCGCATCGTTCTGGACTTCCGTCCATGTATTCGTATTCAGCGCACGGACCCATGCGTCGTTTTCCCATGAGCATTTCGCCTCATCGGTCGTCGTTTCCTGCACCGACCAGAAGGCCCTGATTATCTCGGATGCACCTCCGTCCATCTGCTGCAGATCCGTCAGATCGTTGGTGACGAACTGGAAATAAAGTCTGCCCAGACCGGATAGATAGGCCTCTTCCGAATTGCCGTAGACGTATTCCGCAATGGGTTCGGTCTTGTTCAGAGGGAGGGTGTCGAGGTCATTGACGCAGGAGGTCAATATGGCGGTCAAGGCCGCAATGTATGTTATATTTTTCATTTTTAATCTGTTTTTAGATTCCCGGTCAAGCCGGGAATGACGTCAGAACGTCACATTCATACGGAGGGAATAGGTACGTGGCCGTGGCCAGATCGTGTTGTCGATGCCTGTTTCGGAAATGACTTCGGGGTCCATGCCGCTGTAGCCGGTAAGTATGAACACATTCTGCATGCCGAAGGCGAGTCGGATATCGGTCTCCCAGCGGCCTATGCCGCGGAATGTGTAGCCGAGATTGATGTCATCAAGCCTGAAGAAGGATGCATTCTCAAGGAAATAATCCGAGTACCACTGTCTGGCGCTGTTAGGGGCGGTGAATCCGGTCTTCCTGACAAGCTTTGCCTGATTTGGAAGCGCTCCGGAATTGAGGTCCAGACTGGCTGTGGAGTTGGCAGAGGCGAAGTCGTTGAAGACCCATGTGCCCGCTGCTCCATGGCCGTTAAGGCCGAAATCCCAGTTCCTATATGTCACCTTGACATTGAGTCCGTAAAAGAACTTCGGCGAAGGACTCTTTCCTGTCATGTACCTGTCTCCTTCAGTTATCACTCCGTCACCGTCGAGATCGACGAACTCGTTCTGTATCGGGTTGCCGTCAGGATAATACTTCTGCTTGTAGGTATAGTATGTATAAGGAGCATAACCGACCATCTGGCGTGAGAGATATCCTCCGGTGCCCTTGGATATGTTTCCGACCTCGATGTAGTAGTTCTCGTCTTCGGTAGGATTGAGCTTGGTGAACTCCGTGTTCTGGAATGTTCCGTTGAAGCCCAGCTGGACGCCCCAGTCTGTGGTCTGGACAGGCACTCCGTTGATAGCGAACTCAAGTCCCATGTTCCGGATAGAGCCGATATTGGTCATGAGCTTGTTGCCGAAAGTAGAGCCCATCGGCACCTGTACAGAATTCAGAAGATCCTTGGTATCACGCACATACGCATCTATACTTCCGCTGAGCCTGTCCTTGAAGAAACCGAAATCGAGTCCGAGATCATATGTCATCGTGGTCTCCCATCTTATAGCCGGATCATACGACTGCGGAGTCACTGGATGGACGAAATCTCCGCTGCCCATGTTGTACATGTATGAGGGGTCATTGGAGATGTTGTAACGGGCAAGATGTACATAATCACCGATGCCGTCCTGCTGTCCGGTAAGACCGGCCGAGAACCTCAACTTGAGGGTGGTAACCGACTTCACGTCCTTCATGAACGGTTCCTGGGCTATGTTCCATGCGAATGCTCCCGAAGGGAAGAATCCCCACCTGTAAGGCTTGGCGAACTTGCTGGAGCCGTCTCCGCGGGCCGTGAACGTGAACACATAGCGGGAATCGATCGAATAATTGACACGTCCATAGAAGGATACCATGTAGTTTTCATGCCTGTACGTCAGGTATCTTGAATCCACGGTCTCGCCCGGGTTGAGCACGACCTTGTCGGTCACATTGAAATACTTTATGTCTCTCTGCGCCCAGAAATTGTTCTGCCATGAGTATCCCGCCACAGCATCAAGCTTATGGATGCCCCATGTATCGTTGTAGCTTGCATATGCCTCGAAAAGCTGGCTTCGGCTGAGGTTTCGTCCTCTGGTATAACGTCCTATACGAAGGTTGTCGGTATCTGTATAAGCCTGAAAAGATCCGGGCATGACGCCGTTGTAGGATTCAGTACGGGTTATGTCCAGACCTGCGCTCACATTGAAGCTGAGGGCTTCGAATCCATGCACCTTATAGTCCGCAGCAATCCTGCCTATGAATCTTCCGGACAAGGCATTGCTGATATTGTCGTAAAGCATGGAAAGCGGGCTTGGGCCGACAAGGACATTAGGCGAGAAGTAGACTCCACGGCCGTTTCCATAGTTCCAGTAGCCGTTGGTCGTGGTATAGTCTATGGATCCGTCTTCATTCCTCCAGTATGGATCCTGAGTCGGGTTATAGAACGCAGCCTTGCCAACCGTTCCTCCGTCTGAATAGTCCGAATATGTAACGACTCCTTTGGCGCTTATGTCAAAGCTCAGATGCTTGTCGAGGAAGTTCGGAGTAAGGTTAAGGTCCAATGTACCTCGATCATAGCGGGATTCCTTGAGTGTTCCCTGCTGGCCGCTGTAGGCCATGGAAGCCCTGTACGGCATCCTGTCCTTCACATTTCCGTAGAGACTTACATTGTGCTCGGTAGCTAATGCCGTGCGGAAGATCATGTCCTGCCAGTCCGTATCGGTACTGCCCATCAGCTGCGCTATCCTGTCTCCCGTCGGAGTGCCGGCCGGATATACCTCGGCATAGAACGACCTAAGCTCCATAGGGCTCATGACCGGAACCCGCGAAGAAATGTGCTGGAGGCTTACAGAGCCGTTGTATGCGACCTGAGTCCTGGTTCCCGTTCCCTTTTTAGTCGTGATCAGGATGACTCCGTTCGAGGCTCGCGAGCCGTATATCGCGGCCGAGGATGCGTCCTTGAGGATTGTAAATGATTCTATATCATTAGGATTCAGGAGATCGAGAGGATTGGACATCGCTCCGCCGGCTCCCTGCGCTATCGGCACTCCATCGATGACGATCAAAGGATCATTGGAGGCGTTCAGAGAAGCCGATCCTCTGATCCTGATACGCGAACCTGAGCCAGGTCCTCCGTCTCCCGGGGTCACAAGAAGTCCTGCGACCTTGCCCTTGAGCATGTCCTGGGTATTCACGACCGCTCCCCTGTTGATGTCTTCTGCCTTGACCGCTGAAATGGAGCCTGTCATATCGTCTTTCTTCACGGTTCCATAGCCGATCACGACGACCTCGTCAAGGTATTCTGTATCCTCTTTCAGAGTCACTGTCGACGGAACGGCAGCCGCCTCGAAGGTCTGCGAAGCGTATCCGATGCAGCTTATCTCGACCATGGCCGAAGGTCCTGTCACAGTCAGCGAATAGCTTCCGTCGATTCCTGTGGATGTTCCGTTGGAAGTACCCTGCTCGACAACAGCCGCACCTATGACAGGGCCGTATTCATCGACAACCGTTCCGGATACCCCATACCCTCCCTGGGCAGAGAGGGCAATGCCGCCAGCCACCATCAGGAGCAGCGACAAATATGTTTTTCTAATCATGTCCATAAAAGCCCATTTGTAATTATTCTAAATTATCCATGAGCCGTCACAAACAATCCTCAGACCAAAGGACACATACGGGCATAAAAAATCCCTGCCACCATCTCGGCGGCAGGGACACAACACACACAGTTTAAATATTTAGGTAATTCTAAAAAGTCGTAAGAAGTCGGAACTCGCCCTGCTTGAGGGTGATTGTTCCTGAAACAGTACCGCCGTTGATGTAATCGTTCCATGAACCTGCAGGTACCGCATAGTTTGCCGATGCTTTTCCGAAGTTTCCTACCACATGGAAGGTCTTGCCGTCCACTGAGCAGGTTATCTTCTTCATGGCGCCGCTCGGAGTCCATTCGAACTTGGCATCCTGGTCGAAGAAACGAGGGTTCTCGCGACGGAACTTCAGAAGCGCAGCATATGTGTCGTAAAGGGCCTTGCGGGCAGGAACGGCCATGTATTCGTCTGTCACGACCGGCTTCTCACCTGTACGGTCATTATACTCGATCGAGTAGTCATAACCGATCTCACCGAACTGCCAGATCATCTTCGGGCCTGGGACAGTGAGGAAGAATGCTGCTGAAGCACCTGCACGGCGCATGGCAACTTCAAACGGATCCTCAGAAGCGCCGCTGCCGCCACCTGGATTTACCGAAGGGTCTGACGGACGCTTGCCCGGCTCCATGAGCCATACCTTCTCAGCTGCAAGGCTGAAGTACACATCATATGTACCGGCCGCAGGAACCGCCATATCCTGCGATCCTGAGCCAAGAGTAAGTTTATACTCAGTATTGAGAGGGAGCTTATATCCCTTTGAAGAAGCACCGTAGTTGAATGAATCGTTCCACATGCCGTTTCCACGGATCTTGAACATATCATCCGCCTTGAAGGAAACGCTCTTGGCAGAGAAGAATGCACCGTCCGCCTTCAATGAAATATCCGGAGAACCGCCCCATGATGTGAGCGTACCGCAGATACCCCATGTAACTGTAGAAGCATCGGCACCTGCACCATAGCAGATACGTTCCTCGTCGTGGCTCTCCATGTAGCTTACCCAGCCTCCATAAAGGCCTGAAGTCTTCTCATATGAGCCTGAGAAATCGCCGGTACCACCACCCACGGCCGAACGGTATGATCCGTTCATGTTTCTCCAGAGCTGAATACCATGCTCGGCAAGAACCTTCTCCTCTGACCAGTCGGCAAGATGCTCGAAGATAACCACAGCATTCTCGTTCACCGACCAGATGTGATCTGCATATCCCTTGAGGATGTCGACGCGGGACTGGTCATAGCGGCCCCATGCAGCGACATCGCCGAGGGTGTTGTTCTGAGTGAATCCCTTGGTAAGGTCGAAGCGGAATCCGTCCACATCGTACTCAGTAAGGAGATACTCGAGGCTCTTCTTGACATGTTCCTTGACCATCTCATTCTCATGGTTCATGTCATGGAACACGTTGAACTCGTGCTTTGCAGTCACATTGAACCATGGGTTGTTGTCTGCAGTGCAGTTGGATGAAGAGTTCCACCACATCTTTGCCCATGGATGAGAACCTGTAGCGTGGTTGTAAACAACGTCCACGATCACGGCCATACCGCGTGCATGGCACTCGTCGATGAACTCCTTGTATTCCTCGCGTGTTCCGTAATATTTATCAAGGGCGAACCAGTGGTTAGGGTTATATCCCCAGCTCTGGTTACCGTCGAATTCCTGGATAGGCATGACCTCCACTGCATTCACGCCGAGGTCAGAAATATGGTCAAGCTGAGCCATAGCTCCTGCGATATCCTGCGTAGTTGTGAAATCACGGAAGAGCATCTCGTAGATCACAAGGTCATTCTTATCCTCGACCTTGAAGTCCTTGTGCTTCCATGCATACTCAGGCTTGTTGATCTGGAAAGCAGATATGAGCTGCTTAGCTCCTGCAGGGAATGCAGGTACACCGTCGATGTACTTGTCGTTCCACTCATCGTATACGATTTCAGTATACGGGTCGCTGACGTATGTATCATTGCCGGAAGCATTGCCCAGACGATACTGGAAACGGTATTCCTTATCAGGATCAAAGCCGTCAAGGGTGATCCACCAGCAGCTCTGTGAGCCGTCGAAGTACATCGCTCCCTCGGTCTTGCGGGTCCAGTCGTTCCACTCTCCTACGATGTAGCAGTACTTGTGGCTCTGGCCGGCTGTATCCTTGTCATAGAATACGAATGTTACGCTGCCGTCTGCATTGTAGTTGATTCCATGTTTTACACCTTCTGGAAGCTTCTTGGTCACGAGCGGATCCGGAGTAAACTCTTCTGCCTGATACTTGTTGTCAGTAACCGAGCAGAACTGGTCAGCATCGTGGCTCTTGACTCCGTCTGCAGTCCTGACTATGATTGCAATCTTAGTGACAGGAGTCTCGCCGCTGCCGAAATACTCACGCACTGAAGGCTCGAGCTTGAGCTCCCATGAGTTGTCGGCAACCTTCTTGAAATGGATCTTCTCGTCTGTCGAACCCCACTCTGTAGGAACGAACTTCCATTCGCCGTCCACAACAACGCCAAGGTGGGCATAAAGCTCGCCTGAATGGCCGTAAAGAGGGTTTGCGGCGTCTGGATTGAACTTGATCGTACATGGCTTGTCAGCATCAGGGCATACAGGATCGACCTCGATGCATGAAGCTGGGTCAGGATAGAATTCACCCTTTTCGACCTCTACTTCGGCATTTCCGGCAGCCTGGCTTACCTTTACCGTAATCGACTGTCCGGCACAGCTGAACACGATCTGAGCCGAGCGTGCCTCGGGAGCATTGGCTGTAACGGATACTTCGACATCAGCGGAAGTCTTGCCATATGTACGCGATGTCGAAAGCCATGAACCTCCGTTCTCGATTTTCAACGCCCATGTATCATCGGCAGTCACAGATACAGTCTGAGTACCGGCTTCACCGCTGAAATTAAGTTCCATCGGAGTGACAGAGAACTGAGCGAGTTCATTATTACAGCTTACTGCAAGAAGAGCAGCGGCTGCAACAAGTACATAAAGTATTCTTTTCATTTCTTTGCTGTTGCTATAATTGGCAGCATGTGGCCCGGTCAGGGGCCACATGCCGAAATATCAATTAGATTGCAGGTGTTGTACCTGGAGTCATGAAGTATGCTACAGAAGCGTCAGCGCTGAGGTATACATCGTATGTACCGGCTGCTACAGCAACGTTAGGTCCGTCCTGTACAACTTCGATAGCCTCGTCTGCTGAAACGAATGTACCGCCACGGTTTGCAGACCAGCTTGCATCAGCAACGAACTTCACGCCGTTTCCGTCAGCCTCGAAGCCCTTGAACACATACCAGCCACCCTCGAAAAGCATCTCGAATGCAGGGTCAGCAGCTGCCCAGCCGTTGAAGTCACCTACGAGGTACCAAGGCTGTACTGGAGTTGCAGGTGCCTCTCCTGGAGTCATGAAGTATGCTACAGAAGCGTCCTTGCTGAGATATACATCATATGTACCGGCTGCTACAGCAACGTTAGGTCCGTCCTGTACAACTTCGATAGCCTCGTTTGCTGAAACGAATGTACCGCCACGGTTTGCAGACCAGCTTGCATCAGCAACGAACTTCACACCGTTTCCGTCTGCCACGAAGCCCTTGAATACATACCAGTCACCCTCCAGAGTCATCTTATAAGCAGCATCTGCTGCAGTCCAGCCGTTAAAATCACCTACGAGGAACCAATCCTGAACCTCTGGCTCTGGTTCTGGCTCCGGTGCTACAGCTGTACCACCTTCAGCCTCAGAAATAGGCTTGCCTGGAGTCATGATGTAAACCTTTGTATCTGTAAGGTCGAACCAGATGTCATAGTTTCCTGCAACGAGAATCATATCACCTGAACCACCGCTTGTGATCACGTCGTAAGCATGGTCAACCTCCACATTGCCCTTACCGCCTTCAAGACCGTAGTTTGCAGCGTCGTTCCACTCGCCGTTTGCGCGGATCTTGAAACCACCGTCAGGCATTGCTACATTGTAAGCTACGAAGAGACCCTCTGTAGCGGTCTTGTACATTGTGATGTCCGGTGCAGCCCAGCCGTTAACCTGGCCTACAACACCCCACTCTGAAGCCTCAGGAGCAACTCCTCCACCTGGGTATGAACCGTCAGTGATGAACCAAGCCTTAGCGTTTACCTCGTCGAGGTATACGTCGTAAGTACCGGCAGCTACATTGATGTTGGCGCCACCTGCAGAAAGTGCGATTTCTGTGTCAGCAGCAAACTCAGCACCCTCAGCAAGACCGAGGTTCACCTCCCATGCGCCATCCTTACGGAACTTGAGCTCACCCTCAAGCTCTGCACCCTTGATTACATAGAATGTTCCGTCAGAAGCAAGCATGAGGTCACCTGACCACTCGTTGAATGCACCGATGAGTGACCAACCTGTTACAGGAGTTGGTTCTGGCTCTGGCTCCGGCTCCGGAGTTGTACTACCAGCGTTCTCGTCCTGACCGTACATCTTTGCGTTGAGCTCGTATGTAGGGTTTGCAGGATCGTTGAGGTTTACATAGATACGGTAGTTACCTGCTGCTACAGCGATATCTGCGCCGCCTGCAGAAAGAACTCCGTCTGCTCCACCCCAGTTTACAGCCCAGTCATCGTCAGCACGGAACTTGATCTTACCATCGATGAGAGTAAGGTCAACATAGAATCTCTGCTTTGCAGCGTTGAACTCCATGTCAGTATCAGCATCCCAACCTGTAGGAGTTGCGTCACCGATCACACCAAGAGAGTTGAATGAGAAGTTCTTGATAACCTTAGGAGTGCTCTTGTCGAGTGTAAGGCTGTAGAATCTGTGAGTTGTATAAGCTGAGATGTTGTCACCGCCACCTGCTACGAGCGGAAGCTCGGCAGCCTCAGCAGCCTGTGCCTCACCTGCAGGAACAGAGAACTCATTCTCACCCCATGCAGCACCTACGAACTTGAACTGAAGAGCAGACACATCCTCACCGAAATCGATCACACCACTGTACTTGGCATCAGTGCCCTCGAAGTCGTAAACGAACTGACCCTTACCTGGAGACCAGTTGTTGTATGCATAGCTACCGGCAACAGTGAGCTTAGGATACTCCTTCTCAGCCTGAGTTACTGTAGCTGAAGCAGTTACAGGAGCCGAGTATACCTTTGCATACTCACCTACCTTTGCGCTTACATAGAAGTCAACGTTCTCAGCGATGCCTGATGCAAGACCGAGGTCGTAGAGAAGAACAGCATTGAGAGACTCATAAGAAACCACTGCTGAAGTCTCTGTAACACCTGAAGTAACCACAACCTTGTCGCTCTGACCGGCAGCAGCAACCTCGATTGCGTAGTTCACCTGAGTCTGAGCGCCGAAATCAGCTGCGCTCCACTCGAAAGTAACAGACTCAAGTCCGAGATTTGCAGCAGTGATGTTGATGTCAGCTACAGGTGAAAGTACTGGAGCCACAACATCCTCCGGTGCAGAAATCTGAACCATCTCTGGCTTCTGGCAGCCGGCGATCATGCCGATCGCCGCAGCCATTGAAAGAAAATATTTTGTAATCTTCATATTCTTAAACAGTTTTATGGTCTAGCATAACCAGGGTTCTGCTCGAGCTCGAGGTTAGTAGCAAGCTCAGTAGAAGGAACAGGGAATACGTTGAAGTGTGAAGGAAGATCCTGTCCACCGAAGTTTCCGCCCTTGTAAGTCCAGTTGTAACCGCTGATCCACTTACCGTAACGGATGAGGTCGGTACGACGATGACCCTCCCACATGAGCTCGCGTGCGCGCTCAGCCATGAGCCAGTCTGCGTCGACAGCCTTAGGAGCTGCAACACCTGCACGGTCAGCAAGAGCCTTTACCTGAGCAGAAGCATCTCCGCCTTCATGCATACATGCCTCAGCATAGATGAGGTTGATCTCACCGAGACGGATGAGAGGCCAGTCGATGTCTGAGAAGTTCTTTGTAGCTGCAGTAGATGCATAGTCAACTGCGTCCATATCGTGAGGAACGTTGTTGAACTTGATGCATGACCATCCGTTGAGGAATGTGTTGAGGTTGTCCTGCATAGACTCTGTACGGCCCTTGATGTAGAAGTAGCCTGCACGTGCGTCCTTGTACTCATATGTACCCTCTTCATAGTTCGGGTTCTTCACATCCTCGAACCACTTTGCGACATACTCGTAAGGAACACGGTTACCTGCCCAACCACCGTTGATACCAGTGATGTTCACAGCGCCGTCGTCACTTGAGAGAGTAGAGAGTGTGAGGTATGTTGTACCACCGTATGACTGAGTGTGCTCTGCGTTGTAAGAAGCTGCGAAAAGGAACTCGCCCTTTGCATCAGCGTTCTCGCCGTTGTCACCGCGGAAAAGCTCAGCGTGTGTAGGAGCAAGCTTGTAACCGAGACCGAAGATCTTCTCACAAGTTGTCTTTGCCTCAGCCCACATTGCTGTACCTGTATAAACCTCAGCATTGAGGTACATACGTGCGAGGAGACCGAGAACGGAACCCTTGTCAGCGCGTGGGTAGTTAGACTGTGCTGCAGGCATTGCGCTGTCGTCAGCTGCAAGAGCCTCGAGCTCGCCGATAACGTAGTTGAACACCTCTGCACGTGAAGTCTGAGGAGGGTTGTATCCGCCACCGAAAGGTGAATCCTCAGTCGAGAAAGGAACCTGTCCGAATGTATCCATTGCAGCCCAGTAGAAGAATGCACGGAGGAAACGAGCCTCAGCGCGGAACTCCTGAACCTTAGCCTTCACAGCATCAGAGCAGCCTCTTGAAGAAAGGTTTGCGTCTGAAGTCTGACGGAGATACTCGTTTACATAAGTGATACCCTGGAGAGTACGTACATACACTGCGTAAACAGCGTCGTTGAGGACGTCGCCCTTCCATGTGTTGTTGTTGAGGTCGTTTACCCATGCGTCACCCCATGCGCACTTTGCAGCGTCAGCGGTAACCTCCTGAGTAGACCAGAATGCGCGGATGAACTCCGATGCACCACCGTCAGCGACCTGAAGGTCCTGAGTGTTGTTCGATACGAGCTGGAAATAGATCTTTGTAAGACCCTGCACATAGCCCTCCTCCTCTGCACCGTATGCAGTCTCAGAAGTCACGTCGGTTGGGTTCAACGGAATGGTGTTGAGATCGCCGACGCAGGCTGTGAGCATAGCAGCAGCTGCCACTGCGGAAAATATGTTCTTAATATTCATTTTCATTTCTCTCCTCATTAGAAGTTGATGTTAAGACGAACTGAGTAAGTACGAGGTCTTGGCCAGAATGATCTGTCAACGCCGTCAGCGCTGTTGACCTCAGGATCGATACCAGAGTAGTTTGTGATCACGAATACGTTCTGGCATGATGCAGCTACACGGATGTTGCCGCCCCAGTTGCCGATCTCCTTGAATGTGTATCCGAGGTTGATGTCGTCAAGACGGAAGAATGATGCATCCTCGAGATAGAAGTCTGAGAAGTACTGGTAGTCACCGCTGATCTGGGTAAAGCCTGTTCTCTTCACTGCTGTAGCGAAGTTAGGGAGGTTACCTGCGTTCACGTCGAAGTATGCTGTAGAGTTGTTAGACGCGAAGTCGTTGAATACCTTGTATCCGAATGAACCGTGGCCGTTGAAACCGAAGTCCCAGTTCTTGTAAGAGAGCTTGAGGTTGAGACCATAGTAGAAGTCAGGGTTTGCATCGCCTGCGCAGTACTTGTCGTCGTTGTTGATGACGCCGTCCTCGTTGAGGTCAACGAATGCGTTCTGGATAGGCATGCCGTTCGCATCATAGAGCTGCTGGAACACCCAGTAGCTGTATGGAGCGTAACCTACCTGGTGACGTCCTACGTATGAACCTGTACCGTGTGAGATACCTGAAGTCTGGATGTAGTAACCCTCCTGATCTGTAGCGTTGAGCTTAGTGATCTTGGTATCCTGGAATGTACCGTTAACGCCTACTGAAAGATGCCAGTCCTTAGTCTCTACTGGAACAACGTTGAGAGCGAACTCGATACCCTTGTTCTGCATAGAACCTACGTTTGTAAGCACCTGGTTACCGAAGTTAGAACCCATTGGAGTAAGCACGTTGTTGAGGAGGTCGTCAGTGTTACGGAGATATGCATCAACGTTACCTGTCAATCTGTCACCGAAGAAACCGAAGTCGATACCGGCGTTGTATGTAGTTGTAGTCTCCCACTTGATGTTAGGATCGTAAGCGGCTGGAGTCCACATGAACTGGAAGCCGTTTGCACCCATAAAGTACTGCTGGTAAACGTCAGTAGAGAGGCCGTAGCGTGCAAGGTGAGCATACTCACCGATACCGTCCTGCTGACCTGTCATACCTGCAGAGAGACGGAGCTTGAGCTGTGAAAGCTTCTTTGCATCCTTAAGGAAGCTCTCCTCCTTGATGTTCCATGCGAACGCTCCTGATGGGAAGAGACCCCAGCGTGTTGCAGGAGAGAAGCGTGACGAACCGTCGTTACGGAGAGAGAATGTGAAGAGATACTTAGAAGCGATAGAGTAGTTGATACGTCCGTAGAATGAAACGAGATAGCTCTCCCACTTCCATGTTGGGTAACGTCCGTCTACTGTCTCACCTGAATTGAGCTTAACCTCATCAGTTACATTGAAGTAAGAGATGTTGCGGTTAGAACCGTAGAAGTGCTGCCATGAGTAACCTGCCATAAGGTCGAGGTTGTGGATTCCCCAAGTCTCGTTGTAGTTTGCGTATGCCTCGAAAGCAGTACTGCGGCGCATCTGCCACTCCTTAGAGTACTGACCCACACCACGGTTCTCTGTATCTGACCATGCCTGGTATGAACCTACCTCTACACCGTTCTTGTTGTTGTAGTCAGACCAGTCTACAGAAGCTGTAGCGACGAGCTTGAGTGACTCAAGACCATGGATCTTGTAATCAACGCCTGCGCTACCGATGAAACGGCGTGACTTACCGTAGCTGATGCGGTCGTAAAGCTGTGACATAGGACCTACACCGAGGAGGGTGTTAGGAGCGAAGTTATTGCCGCGGCCTGTACCGTAGTTGAAGTAACCGTTACATGTATCGTAGTCGATAGAACCGTCCTCATTGCGGAAATATGGGTCCTGAGTAGGGTTGAAGAAGGCTGCGTTGCCTACCACACCGCTGTCAGCGTAGTTTGAATATGTATATACACCCTTTGCGTTGAGGTTGAGTGTAAGGTGGTTGTCAAGGAAGTTTGGAGAAAGGCTTACGTCAGCTGTTCCCTTGTCATAAGTAGAACCAACGAGTGTACCTGACTGGTCAGTGTAACCGATGGATGCACGGTATGGCATGCGGTTGTTGACGTTTCCGTTCACGCTCACGTTGTGGTCGTGAGTGAAAGCTGTACGGAAGATCACGTCCTGATAGTCCATGTTGAAATCCTTGCTGAGTCTTGCTGCGATAGCCTTTCCAGCAGGAGTTGAAGTATCACCCATGAGCTTGTCGCCTTCCCAGTAGATTCCGTAAGAATCCTTGATGAAGCCGCGGAATTCCTCTGGAGACATAACCTGGAGCTTGCTTGAGTTCTGCTGAACGCTCACGCTACCGCTGTATGAAACCTTAGGAGTGTTGCCCTTACCCTTCTTTGTTGTGATCATGATGACACCGTTTGATGCACGTGAACCATAGATCGCAGCTGAAGATGCGTCCTTGAGGACAGTGAATGACTCGATGTCGTTAGGGTTGATCATATCGAGAGGGTTAGACATACCGAAACCACCGTCGCTTGCGATCGGAACACCGTCGATTACGATGAGAGGGTCATTTGATGCGTTGAGGGAAGCCGCACCACGGATACGGATTGTAGATCCTGAACCAGGACCACCGTCACCCGGGATGATGTGGAGACCTGGAACCTTACCCTTGAGCATGTCCTGGGTATTTACCATTGCACCACGGTTGAGCTCCTCGCTCTTGATTGCTGTGATAGATCCGGTCATGTCCTCCTTCTTCACTGTACCGTAACCGATTACGACAACCTCATCAAGGAACTGAGTGTCCTCGCCGAGAGTTACTGTCGCAGGCACCTGTGATGCTACGAATGTCTGAGAAGCATAACCGATGCAGCTGATCTCTACAACTGCGTCAGCGCTAGAAACTGTAAGGACATAGTCGCC
>JAFYME010000026.1 GCA_017556765.1 Bacteroidales bacterium | reverse complement strand
CTTCATTTCATTCCCGAGACTCCGGACTTCAGCTATGTGATCTTCGCGATATTCATAAGCTGCATCGTATGCGGCCTCCTTTTCATCCCGGATTTCATGAAGCTCAGCTTCAGGCTCGACCGCAAGCTCATGCGCCAGATGCTCGCCTATTCGCTTCCGCTCATGGTCGCCGCCCTCCCGGGTGTCATCAACGACTTCCTCGACAGGATCCTGTTCAGATTCTTCGATACCAATGCGGATGCATGGAGATCTTCGCTCGGTTTATATCAGGCAGCTGTGAAGCTGGCCGTGATCATGAACCTCTTCATACAGATGTTCCGATATGCGGCAGAGCCATTCTTCTTCAGGCGTGCCCGTGAAAAGGACTCGAAGGCTTTGTATGCTTCTGTGCAGGAATACTTTACAGCCTTCTGCGGCCTCGTTTTCCTTGGCGTGATACTGTACATCGACATCATTGCCCTCATCCTCGGCCCGCAGTTCCGTTCGGCAGTCGGCATTGTTCCGGTCATGCTCCTTTCGTACATGATCCTCGGAATGCTCTTCAATGTATCGATGTGGTACAAGCTTTCCGGCAAGACCAACATGGCAATATGGATCACCCTCTCAGGCCTTGCGGTGACGGCTCTTGTCATCGTCATCTTCATGCCTCGCTACTCGTACTGGGCCGCGGCTTACGGCCACCTCGCCAGCTATGTGGTCATGTTCGCGATCAGCTCCGTCCTTGGCGCGAAATACTATCCGATCCCATACCGATGGAGCCGCCTTGCCGGCATCTTCCTGCTCATGGGCGCGGCGTACGGCCTCTCCCTCCTGATCGACGGTGCCTTCTTCGCAGACGTCGCACTCGGCCAGTCGTCCGCCGGCCTCCTCGCTCTCAAGCTCGGCGTCCATACCGTGCTCATCCTGGCCTACCTCGCCTCCGCGTGGGCTGTAATCCGAAAATAGTCTGCCCAGTAACTGCTTACTGCTCAATGATATATGAAAACCGCGTGCTCCCCTTTGGCAGCACGCGGTTTGTGTAAGTTGCTGATATATATGCGTTTATCGGGCAGAGGCTATCTGACGATCACCTCATCTACGAAGAGGAAGCCCGGGCTGCCCTTGCCGGGGTGCCAGTCGGGGAGGGATTCGATGCATGAAGCCGTCACCTTGAGGAACTTCGCTGATGTTTCCGGGAAGTTCAATGTGTATGCCTCACATACGTTGCCGTCGTCGATAAGACCTGTGACAGGGTAGTCGGCATGAGCGACCTGAGTGAAGTTTTCGCCGTCTTCGGATGTGTATACGGTCATGTCCATAGGACCGAATATCCAGTCGTGTCTGAATGCTATGGTGCTGAGGGAAACGTTGCTGTATGCGGTTCCGTCCATCTCCACTACAGCCTCGAACGGCTTGTCATACCAGCCGGCAAAGTCGCCGCTGTTGTATGGGCCTTCGCCCCTGATTCCGTCGGTAAGCAGGTCCGGACAATTGTATGTGTAGTTGTGGTGGGTCGGTGTGAGGGCCTGTACTGGGCGTCCCATGGCCTTGTGGGCTGCGAATGTCTTCTCGTAGGTCCTGCCTGACATGCCGTTTCTCTCGCTTCTTGCCTTGAGGATGCAGTTTTCGCGGATTTCGATCGGACCGGCATACAGTGGAGAATTCTCATCAGGTTCGCTTCCGTCCATGGTGTACCTGATCGGAGTATCTCCCTGCGCTTCGAGGGTAACCTCGACGCAACACTTCTCCTTGTTGATGCTTACCGTGCCCCTTGTGTCGAAGATATGCTTTCCATACTGATAGTCCATCACATCATAGATGGCACAGAAATCGTCGGCGCTGTCAAGGAATCTTTCCCAGCTCTTGTTCTCCGCCTGACACCACTGCACTTCGCTGAGCGCGGCAAGTCTTGGAAGGAGCATGTACTCGAGATGGTCGTCAGATGCGATGTATTCTGTCCAGAGGTTTGCCTGCACGCCGAGGATGCGCTTCTGCTCCTCTGCTGTCATGCCGTCGGCCGAAGGATCATATGAATAACATTTCTCTACAGGTACATAGCCACCGATTGCGAGCGGTTCATTCTCCTTGTCAAGTGATTGATAATAATCAAGATAGTAGAATGTGTTCGGAGTCATGATCACGTCGTGGCCCATGCGTGCGGCCTGAAGGCCTCCGGCAGTTCCTCTCCATGACATCACGGTCGCGTTTTCCGCAACCTCGCCTTCGAGGATCTCGTCCCAACCGATCACCTTCTTGCCCTTGCTTTCAAGGAAAGAGGCCATACGCTTCATCACATAGCTCTGGAGGTAGTGCTCTGCCTGGAACTCCTCGGTGTCCTTGAGTCCCAGCTCCTTGATCTTCGCCTGGCAATGAGGACATTTCTCCCAATATACCTTAGGACACTCGTCGCCTCCGATATGTACATATTCCGACGGGAAGAGCTCCGCAACCTCTGCAAGCACATTCTCAAGGAAGACCATTGTCTCCTCCTTTCCGGCGCAGAGAACTTCGTCGGCAACGCCCCATCTTCCCCAGACATCATACGGGCCTCCGGTACATCCGAGCTCAGGATATGCGGCAAGAGCAGCGAGCATATGGCCGGGAAGGTCGATCTCCGGGATGATGTCGATGCCCTTTGCGGCAGCGTAATCGATGATTTCTCGGATCTGCTCCTGGCTGAACCAGCAGCCTTCTCCGTATGGAGTGCCGTCATATACCTCGCTCTCGAAAAGATGGCCTACGAGAGTTTCCTTTCTTATGGATCCGATTTCTGTGAGCTTTGGATATTTCTTGATCTCTATTCTCCATCCCTGGTCATCGGTGATATGCCAGTGGAGGGTGTTCAGCTTGTGCACTTCCATGATGTCAAGATATCTCTTGACCATGTCCATGTCGAAGAAATGACGCACAACGTCCATGTGCATTCCGCGGTATCCGAAACGCGGAGCGTCATTGATCTCGCAGCATGGAAGCGACCAGTCAAGAGCGGTGGCTTCTGCTTTTCCGAAGATTTCGGCCGGAAGCATCTGCTTGATCGTCTGTACCGCGTAATTGAATCCCCTGAGTGAAGATGCCTCTACGCATACTGCCTTCTTGCTGATATTCAGTCGGTAAGCTTCTTCTGCAAGCTGCGGGTTGACGGTGAATATGAATCCGTCTCTTGACCCGTCCGCATCGACGGTGCTGTTCTTGCCGCTCACCAGCGAAAGCTGGCCGGCAAGGCCTTCGATGATGTTTATTGAGGCTTCATCAAGCTCCGGAGCATAATGGAACTCAGCTCCGGCTGCATCAAATGAGCCTGATTTGATGTTCACCTCATTTGGATAAGGGACGACGTTGATTGAGTTGTCGGGGGCAGGTGCGCAGGCTGCCAGAACAGCTGCAAATGCCGTGAGGATAATGGTTTTCTTCATTGTGTTGCGGCTAATCTATTATCTTATCCCAGCATCAGCATGATGATCTGGGCGGAGATGACCCTCAGGAAGATGCTTGCGGGGTATACTGTGGCGTATGCTACGGCCGGGTCATCGCCTTCGCCGGAAGGGTTGGCGATATCAAGGGCAAACGGATTGGCCATGCTGCCGCAGAGCATGCCGACGTTGTCTGCGTAGTCTGTCTTGAAGATCTTTGCTGCAGCG
>JAFYME010000025.1 GCA_017556765.1 Bacteroidales bacterium | reverse complement strand
CCCCTCCCCCTACCCGGGGGTGGGAAAATGTCACTTACACACCAATGCCAATTGCCACAATGATGAATATAAAGGAGAAAATAAAGTTGTTTCCGCATTCCCCTGGCGTCTATCGGTATTATGACGCTGAGGGGAATGTGATTTATGTGGGTAAGGCAAAAGACCTGCATAAGAGGGTCGCGCAGTATTTTGTGCCGGCGGAGAGACTCACGCACAAGACGGCCGTGATGGTCTCTAAAATCGCTGATGCGGAATATACTGTCGTGGATTCGGAGGCTGATGCCCTCCTGCTTGAGAACAACCTCATCAAGCAGTTCAAGCCTCGATACAACATCCTTCTGAAGGATTCGAAGACCTATCCGTGGATATGCGTGAGTGCGGATGAGTTCCCTCGAGTCTTCCTGACGCGTCGTATGGTTCGCGACGGATCACGGTATTTCGGTCCGTACAGCAGCGTCGTGCATGCGCGTAACCTTGTGGAGTTCTTTCATAATGTGTATCCTTTGCGTACATGCAAGCATAAGATCACATCGGATGCGATTCTGCGTGGAAAGTTCCGTCCGTGTCTGAATTTTCATATCAGGAAGTGCCTTGGATGCTGCATTGGAGGCATTTCGCAGAAGGAATACAATGAAAATATAGAGGAGATTGTAAAGCTCCTCAAAGGCGGAGGAAGAGAGATCATCCAGCATTATAAGGGCTTGATGACCGAAGCTGCGCAAAGGATGGACTTCGAGCAGGCCCAGGTCTATAAGGAGAAGATGCTGTCGCTCGAGCAGCATTACAGCAAGTCGGTGATAATGAGCTCGATAGTTGGGGATGTCGACGTGTTCTCGTTGGTGGTTGACGGCCAGGAGGCTTTCGGAAACTTCATGCGTATCCGTGGTGGAGCAGTCGTCCAGTCCCTCAATCTTGGTTTCAAGCAGATGATCGAGGAGGAGCAGGAGACTGTCCTTGCAACGTTCATTGGCGAGATTCAGGCGAAGTTCGGCAGGCTTTCAAAGGAGATTGTGGTTCCTTTCATGCCGGACATGGAGATAGAAGGCGTGGAATTCCGCGTGCCTGTGCGAGGCGACAAGCTTGCTTTGCTGGAGCTGAGCGCGAGAAACGCCAAGGAAATGCGTCTGAATGCGTTGAAACAGCAGGAACATACCGATCCGGATGCATATAAGCATATGGTCATGGAATCGCTTCAGAAGCAGCTCGGAATGGATGTCCTTCCGGAACATATCGAATGTTTCGACAACTCGAATATCCAGGGAACAAATCCGGTTTCCGCATGTGTCGTGTTCAGGAATGCCGTGCCGTCGAAGAAGGATTACAGACATTTCAAGGTCAAGACCGTCGTCGGCGCCAACGATTACGCGACCATGAAAGAGGTCGTGAACAGGAGATACTCGAGGATGCTTGCTGAAAATCCGGATGATCTTCCGCAGCTCGTGGTGATCGACGGAGGAAAGGGCCAGCTGGCCTTTGCGTATGAGGCCTTGGCCGAGCTGGGACTGACCGACAAACTTACCGTAATAGCCTTGGCTGAGCGTATGGAGGAGGTCTACATGGTGGGAGATCCATATCCTATGTTCTTAGATCGTAATTCGCCCGCCTTGAAGGTTCTCCAGCAGATTCGTGATGAGGCGCACAGATTCGGTATAACCTTCCATAGGAAGCTGCGCAGCAAGGCTCAGGTAGAGTCTGTACTGAGCTCTATAAAAGGAGTGGGAGAGAAGACGGAGCAGAGGCTGCTGCTGAGGTTCGGAAGTGTCGCGAGGATCGCGGCGACTCCGTTGGAGGAACTTTCGGAAGTCGTTGGCCCGAAGCTGGCTGCGTTGATATTGGAATCTTTAAATCAAGTAAAAGATAATGAATAACAAGGTTTTGTCTCTTTACGACTGGTTCCTGATAGCTGGAGTCATCGTTTCCAATGTGGTTTATTCTTTATTGACAGGCACAATGGATGTGCTTGGATCCATGGCGGCAATCACCGGAGTTCTCTGCGTGGTCCTTGTCGCTAAAGGAAGCATATGGAACTATCTCTTCGGACTGGTGAATGTGTCTTTGTATGCGTATATCTCATATAAGGCTTCGCTGTATGGCGATGCGGCGCTGAATGCCTTGTATTATCTTCCGATGCAGTTCGTAGGATGGTGGCAGTGGAGAAGAAGGGGTGCGGCAATGTCGGCGGCTGAGGCCGGAGACAGCGGTGTGCAGGTCAAGGCGAGACGCTTCACATGGAAACAAAGGGCAATTTTATTCCTTGGATGTGCGGTTGCTGTTGTGGCAGTAGGATTCTTGCTCAAGCATGTAGGTGACCCTCAGCCATTCAAGGATTCGACAACAACAGTGCTCAGCATCGTGGCTCAGATGCTCATGGCCCTTGCATTCATGGAGCAGTGGGCTCTCTGGATAATAACCAACATTGTCAGCGTGGTGATGTGGTGCGTATGTGTGTCCCGTGGCGAGGCTCACGCGGGTGTTATGGTAATCATGTGGGTGTTTTATCTGCTCAATTCCATCAACGGCATGAGGGTGTGGATGAAGCTCAGCAAGTAAGGTTTGGCCTCAAAATTTTCATTTTTCGATTTTTTTTATTTAATTTGCATCGTTTTAGCGCAAATACGTGTAATAAAAACTAATTATAAATTTTAAAAAATTAACGTTATGGCTAATATTGCAGAAGACGTAAAGGCAATCATCGTTGAGAAACTCGGCGTGGATGCTTCAGAAGTTACTGAGACAGCTAGCTTCACTAACGACCTCGGTGCAGACTCACTTGACATCGTAGAGCTTATCATGGATTTCGAGAAGAAGTTTGACATTGAGATTCCAGATGATGACGCAGGTGATAAGATCGCTACAGTAGGCGACGCTATCAAGTACATCGAGGACAAGGTAAATGCAAAATAATTTTGTCTTTCAAAAGACAGAAAGGGCTGGTCAACTGACCAGCCCTTTCTTGTATCTCTTATTCTGCTGATTTCGGAGCAGAGAATGTTATCTTTATCTGAGGCTTAGGGCCTGTTTCGGCTCCCGGACCCTGAAGGACGGCATTGTAGAACCTGTCCTTGTCAAGCATTGTAGACGTTTCTGTCTGAGTCGACGAGTTGTTATACATGCTTGCGTACATGGCCATCATGTAGTAGTTGTAGTAGTTGCTGCCGTATCCGCCGTATCCGCCATAGCCGCCGTAACCACCATAACCGTATCCTCCATATCCGCCATAACCTCCGTAACCATATCCGTATCCGTATGGATCATACATCATATTATTATAATATGAATTGTAGAGAAGGTTGTTGTAGAGGCTGTTTGAGTTGTTCGTAGACTCCTGCTCTATGATTTCATCGGCCATGATAAGGAACCAGATGTCGTATTTCTCAATATTCTTGGCGTAATCCTTGTCGTTCCTGTCGAGCTTGACAATCTCCTGCACGTGGTGGCTTACGTCAGGGCTGTAAATACAGAGGGATCTGTTTATATCTCCCTGGTTTTCTGTGCTGACGCTTGAATCTGTGAGACCGGCATATGATACATATTTTCCTTCGGAGCTCCTGAGCCTTACCGTAGGGCTGAGAACCGTTGGATATTTGTCGAGCAATCCATAGTTGCCGTTCACATCATATGGCAGGATGATCGTAGCTTTGTTTATGACAACCTCGCTCGGATTCTTGATTCCGGCTTCAGCTATGAGTCTCTCTGCGATGTCCTTTATTTCTTCCGCCTTGATTACAGGTTTCAATCCGCTGCCTCCCTCTACATACAGCTTGTCGCGGCTTCCGGCTTCCCATTCTTTGATGAATTCAGCTGATGATTCGTGGCTGCTTGCGTTGAATGCGAGCTGGGTAGGGTAGCTTTTGGCATCCTCCTTCATGAAGTCGGCAGGGCCGAAGAAGAAGAGAAACGATGTATCCACAGGCTCTTCGAATCCTTCATATTCCGCAGTGATCTTGAGCTCTGCGTAGTTTCCTGTGAGGTATCCGTATGAGTCGGTCTTGAACTTGAGGTTGAACATGTTGATTCGTCCTCCATGTCCGGCAGGCTCATCGGTGGTGATGTAGATTCCCGGAAGGTCATCGATGTAGTAGTCGATGCTGTCAAGACGGGCGTTTCTTACCCTGTCCATGAATGATTTTGCGAATTCATGACTGAAGTCGAATGACAGTGAGTCGCCTCCGTCGTATACAGGTACTCCGACTGTGATCCTGTTGTCGGGATCCAGATATTTGTCGCGGATCTCAGGCTGCATGAATGCTCCGGCGTAAAGCACGTTTGAATCCAGAGGCTGCTTCAGCTCTGATACATATACATTCTGAAGGATCTTGAGCTGGTCTTCATTCACAACAGACAGCGTGTCGCGTACTGCCGTGAAGTGGAACTGTCGGATCTTTGTGTTCTTTCCGAAGTCTATAGAGTCCACAAGAGGGACGAGCGTGAAGCTCGTGCTCTTTACGCTCGTGCCGAGTACTCCGTCATTGACCGCTCCGAATGTGAATCTTGTAGAACTGTATGCCGTAAGGCTGTCCGCCATCTGCAGGCAGATGTCTTCGAGGTCTTCGGCTGCCGGGGCGAACACATCCCACTGGTGTTCTGTCGGTATAAAGTTCTCTCCCAGAGTTTCGTCTACAGTGATGCATGACGCAGAGCCGAACAGTATCGCACCGATAGCCGCAATGCGGCAGACTCTGCCAAAAAGCTTGAAATTCATTATAAGTTGTCGTAAAAACTGTTGTAATCTTCAATGTATGAGCCGTTCTTCATGGCCTCAGCATTGTATGGGAGTACAGGGCATCCCAATTCATTGCTGTAGTCCACGAGCTCCTGATCAACTCCTTCGGCGCCGAGAATGATGCCGTCCGAGTAGCTCGCCGCCAGTTTCGCAAGATTTATGCCAGTAGGGTCGGTAAGAACCTCGACATCATTTTCTGTAACTCCTCCGAATACAATCTTTTCCTTGAAGTCTTCAGGGAAGCCTGCTCCCGGCGTGTCGTCGTAGAGTGAAAGCACTATCTTGCTTTCCGAGAAGATAGGGTCATCTTTATAAGCTTTCTTGAGGTAGATAGGAAGGATATGAGATATCCAGCCCTGGCAATGGATCACGTCAGGGGCCCAGCGGAGCTTCTTCACGGTCTCGAGAACTCCTCTTGCAAAGAATATGGCTCTTTCTCCATTGTCCTTGAAGAACTCGCCGTTCTCGTCATGGTAGATGCTCTTTCTGTGGAAATAGTCCTCATTATCAATGAAATACACCTGCATTCTCGCAGCAGATATTGAGGCAACCTTGATCACCAATGGTCTGTCTACATCGTTGATCACGATGTTCATTCCGGAAAGTCTGATGACCTCATGGAGCTGATTCTTTCTTTCATTGATGCAGCCGTATCTCGGCATGAATGATCTTATCTCCTTCTTTCTTTCCTGGATACCCTGCGGGAGGTATCTTCCGATGTTCGCGATCTCTGTCTCCGGAAGATATGGAAATATCTCCGAATTGACGAAAAGAACCCTTTTTACCGAATTACCCATACTGCTTATTTTTAATGACAAAATCAGTACAAAGGTAAGAAATATTTTTGAATTTCACTATCTTTGACCCCGATATGGCCAATAGTGATAACAGGATAATGCGCAGGAGGCTCAGAAACGCCTACCTGTCTTCGGTGATAAGCATCAGTCTGGTGCTTCTTCTTGTGGGGGTGGCGAGCATGCTTCTGGTCAATGCCAAGAGCGTCTCGGACTACTTCAAGGAGAACATGCAGATCTCGGTGCTGATGAAGCAGAATGTCAGTGATGAGGATGCTCTTGAGTATAGGGAACTGCTTGATGGTGAGAGATATATCAAGAGTACGACGTTCGTTTCCAAGGAGCAGGGAAGGAAGGAGCTGGCCGAACAGCTGGGCGAGGATTTCCTTGATGTGTTCGAGACTTCTCCGATCCCGGTTTCAATTGATGTGACCCTCGAGGCGGCCTATGTTTCGTCGGACAGCCTTGAAGTCGTCAGAGCGGAGATAGCGGAGAGTCCGCTTGTCGAGGAGGTTGTGTATCAGAGGTCGCTTGTGGATGCGCTCAATGCGAACCTCAGCAGGATATCGATGGTCCTGGGCGTATTCATAGCGCTTTTGCTGTTCATATCCTTCGTGCTGATCAATAACACAGTGAGACTCAGTGTCTTCGCCAGAAGATTCACCATCCATACCATGAAGCTTGTGGGTGCGACCCGTTCGTTCATCCGAGCGCCGTTCCTGCTTCAGTCGGCTTTCCAGGGCGTATTCGCCGCTTTTCTGGCGATCATCGTGCTTCTTGGTCTGATGTTCCTGATGAGGAGCAGCTTTGCGCAGCTTTTCGAGATCTTCCGTATGGAACTTCTGCTTCTGGTCATGGGCATAGTCCTTGTGAGCGGTCTGGCCATATGCCTGATCAGCACATACTTTGTCGTTAACAAACTCATATCATTACATAAAGACGAACTTTATTATTAGAAAGATGGAAGAGAATACAAAAATGCCAATCACCCCTCGTGGACTCAAGCTCCTTCTCGTAGGACTTATCGTAATGGTTTCAGGATACATACTCATGACCGGAGGCGGAAGCGATGATCCGCAGGTCTTCAACTACGCCATGTTTGATTTCCGTCGCATGGTTGCGGCTCCGATCGTCATAATCCTTGGCATTGTGATCGAGGTTGTTGCTATCATGAAGGTTTTCAAAGAGTAGGCTCATGGAGTGGTTTGAAGCATTGTTACTTGGTCTGATTCAGGGACTTACGGAGTTTCTTCCTGTCAGCAGCAGTGGCCATCTTGAGATTGGAAAGGAGATTCTCGGCATTGAGACGACTGATGATCTTCTGTTCACTACAATGGTCCATGCCGCTACGGTCCTCAGTACTATAGTCGTGTTCAGGAAGCAGATATGGGACCTTCTCAAGGGATTCTTCTGCGGTCTCAAGGGACTGAAGGTCGTGTCTGGTGAAAACGGGGGAAAGCGTCTGGAGTGCAACGACCAGACGGATTATCTGTTGAAGATCGTCGTGTCCATGATTCCCGTTATGGTGGTCGGGCTCTTCTTCAAGGATCAGGTCGAGTCGCTCTTCGGTTCGATACATGTGGTAGGCTTTGCGCTCGTTGCGACAGCTCTCCTGCTCTTCTTTTCGGATTATGCTTCGAGGCCGGGCAGAAAGTCGGTTTTTCCGGAAAACACATATAGAAACGGAATTTCCTACTGGCAGGCTTTTTCGGTGGGTCTTGGTCAGGCGTTCGCTGTGATCCCGGGACTTTCACGCTCTGGTACGACTATCTCTACAGGTCTTATCTGTGGCGTCAGGAGAGAGGTGATGGCTCAGTTCTCTTTCCTTATGGTCCTTGTGCCGATTCTGGGCGAGACTTTCCTGGAGGTTGTCGGTGGTGAGTTCGGGGCGTCTTCAGTCGGGGCTCTGCCGCTTGTCATCGGCTTTGTATCTGCCTTTCTTTCAGGACTTTTTGCATGTAAGGTCATGATCGAGCTTGTGAAGAAGGCCAAGCTCAGCTGGTTTGCGCTTTACTGTCTTGTGGCTGCCGTGTGCATATTCATATTCGCATAGTCCTATTGTAGTACTGAACCTTTTTGTCATCCTGAACGAAGTGAAGGATCTTCAACCATAACATGAAACAGAGCGGCTGTACATATTTTGTCTCGGATGTCCATCTCGGTCTTCAGGTCAATGACCCTGCGGACCGCGAGAGGCGCTTTTCCGGCTTCCTGCGTTCTCTTCCCGAGAATACGGAGGCTCTTTATCTGCTTGGCGACATATGGGATTTCTGGTATGAGTACAGGGATGTAGTGCCGAAAGGGTATGTCCGTGTATTTTCCGCTCTTCAGGATTTGATGGACAGGGGTGTGAAGGTGTATTTCTTCCAGGGAAACCACGATGTATGGACATACAGCTATTTCGAGGAGCTGGGCATGAAGAAACTTGTGCAGCCGGCTCTGGTCGAGATAGGGGGCAAGCGTTTCTGTCTGGGGCACGGAGACGGTCTGGGCCCGGTTCCTTTCGGATACCGTTTCCTTCGCGGGCTCTTCCATAACCGTCTGGCTCAGTGTCTCTTCAGTATGCTTCATCCTCGTATAGCCTTCGGCTTCGGCAACGGATGGTCGCGGGGCAATCGTCTGGCGCGTCACGAGGAATATGTGTTCAAGGGGGCTGAGGAGCCTCTGTATAAGTTTGCTGAGGCTTATGCGGCTGAAAACGCCGTGGATTACTTCATATTCGGCCATTACCATACGTCGGTAGACATGGCTCTGCCTTCAGGAGCACGACTTCTCGTCCTGAAAGACTGGATGGAGTCTTCTCCATACCTCTGCTACGATGGTGATAAGATAAGTTGCTGATTATCGATACTTTTCCGGAATAGGCATTTCAGGCGGATCCTTCCAGAAGATTGACCAGTAGAAGGCAGGGAAATCTCCTGCTTCCCACATCTTTACGAGCTCTTCCGTAGCTTCGTCCTCTCCTTCCGGGTCGTACGGTTTCTTCAGGTCTGAGCCGAAGATCTTGGCTACTCCTTGCCAGAATCCTGCTGTGATTCCGCTTTTGTAACCTTTGATGATATTATAGGAGGACTTGCCGACTTCTCGGTCTATCAGCTTCATTATCAATGCTCCCTGGCTCACGGTGAGGCTTCTCATCTGCCCTTCGAAGACGTCGAAGAGCTCCTTCTGTACCTTGCTGATGTATTTTTCCCTCTTTATGCCTTTGAGTTTGTCGGCTGCGATGATGCTGTCGGCCTCTACTACCATTTTCTTGGCCACCAGGGCGTATGGGTATGCCTTGCTGAAGTTATGCACGAGGCGGTAATATTCCCTCCATTCGCGGCCTTTCTGTTTCGGGATGCGTGAATATATCTTTGAGGCCGTGATCGTGTCGTAATATATCGTGTCGTTTCCTTCCACGAAGAATGCGAGTCTTCCGTCCTGGGCTTGCTGCTGCTCGGGTATGTTCTTCTGTATGCCGTCCCTGACTTCCTGTACAGATACCTTTTCATCCTTTCCGGCCTTCTTCGCTTTCTTCCTCCAGAACTGCGCATGGCAATCCACCGGCAGCGACATGCTCAGCACAAGCGCCGCTGCGATAATCGTCATGTATGTATGGAGTTGTCTCATTTTCTCTTCCCGAGACTGCAAATTTAGCAAAAGCTCCATATCTTGCAAAATCCTTGCCTCATTTCCCTCGTCCCCTGGAGATGTCTCTTTGGAAGTGATTCCTGGTGATGATGGGGATGCTTTGCTGATGTTGTGGGGTGTGGCCTGGCACTGGCGTCGGTACCTGGATTCCCGTTTCCGTGCACCGACGCTGTCCATTTCCCTGTTGTGTGCCCGGTTTGGTATAGCGTCGGTACGTTAATCGCCCCGTCTGTGTACCCACGCCGCTCGTCAGGAGTTCTTTCGGGGCTTCTTGCACCGCTACATCGCCAGGCATCGTCGGATCTGCGCTTCCGGAATATGGTATTTTCTGTAAATAAGATTTCCGATCTCCTGCTTTTCCGAGCGTGAGAGGTGGTACACGGACGGCTTTCCGTATCTGGGGACGATGTCCCTGTCTATTTCCGTACAAAGGTCGATGTCGGAAATCTTTTTGTAGTCAGAGCGGCCGCATTCGTATATCAACATTTTTTCCAGAGGCTGGTCCTTGATGCCATCCTCTATTGTTTCCAATCTTATCGGTCCGGTTTCCAGCCTGTCCTTCTCCTGCTCTTGTTCCCATTCTTCTCCGGATTTTCTTGACATGTAGAAGTTGAATGCCCGTGGTGTCGTGTACATGTTTTCCACCTGTACGATATCCAATACCGTCTCCCGAAGGAATACCCCGCTCTCGGTCATCTTGTAATTTGAAGGCCATTCGGCTTTTCTTCCGATGAATCTGTGGAAATGCTTTTGGGCCAGAAGTCTTTCAGGTGGCCTTTTCCCCATTTCCTTCTGAAATATCACGTTGACCGAGCAGTGGGGGTATGCATATGGTATGGGGACGATG
>JAFYME010000024.1 GCA_017556765.1 Bacteroidales bacterium | reverse complement strand
GGCGTCTTCCTCATGCCGCGACACACCTTTTCCCGCACAAAAGTCTGTATCGCGAGCAGGTTTGGGACGGTTTGTAGTATCGTTGAGGCGTGCAGGCGTCTTCCTCATGCCGCGACACACCCTTATCGCCATGAAACTGTGTATCGCTAGCAGTATTCCTGTCATATGGCCGTGTTTCGTGCAGCGACACACATTTTTCCGCTAAATAGTCTGTATCGCGGGAGAGGATGATTGTTGGGGAGCCGTTTTGCCAGCAGGAATGACAGGTCGCTGAGACGATGAGCATATAGGGACCGATTATATTGCATGAAGTGCCGTTAGTTGTGCTTATCGGCACCCAAAGAACGGCCGATGAGCACAGTAATTCAGCTTTCATGTGCCTCAGAGCGAGATGATGGCGCTTGTCGTCTTGTGCTGGTGTTGGCTATCGGATTCACTGTTAGTCGGTACTAAGGGGCGGGATGTTTCCTGGTAAAGATGCTTCACTACGTTCAGCATGACAAGTCGAGCAATCATCATGACAGCTACCACCATCCCCAACATCTCCACCATCATCTCCACCATCATCCCCATCTCCATCATCCCCACCATCATAGCCACCATCATAGCCACAACCATGCCCCTGACATGGTGAGCAGTCACTATATCGCATGACGTTATGGCAAGGCTGACGTGCCATTTGGCTGACTGCGGGCTCTACATGACAAAAAAAGACCGGCACACCATCGTGGCCGGTCTGATATGATATGAATCCGTGCGGGATGTTACTCTGTCGCTGACTCGATGCGCTTCATGTTGGCGAACATGAAGACGCCGGCGATGACGCAGATGACGATGAGGACTACCCATACTGTCCAGAGCGGAACTCTCATCCAGAGGAGGCCTGGGATAGATACGAGGTAGTTACCGATAGCGGTAGCTGCGAACCATCCACCCATCATCATACCCTTGTACTTAGGAGGAGCTACCTTTGACACGAATGAGATACCCATAGGTGAGAGGAGAAGCTCTGCGAATGTGAGCACGAGGTATGTGCTGATGAGCCATGTAGGCGATACGAGGTCAGGGCTTACTGTTCCGCCGAGCGCCTTAGGAGACTGAAGTCCGAATGACGCGAGGGTGAGGATGAGGAAGCCGGCAGCTGCCACGAGCATTCCGAGTCCGATCTTGCGTGGCGCTGAAGGCTCCTTGCCCTTCTTGGCGAGTGCGCCGAAGATTGCGAGCGATACAGGAGTGAGGGCTACCACATAGAATGGGTTGAACTGCTGGAAGTCAGACGGCTGGATGTTCACTGTACCTGGCATTCTCATGTAAAGTGCTGCTGCACATGCCCAGAGAGCGACTGTGATCGCGCCTGAAGTGATCTTTGCCTTCTTTGTCTCAGCCTGGAATACGTTGAAGAGTGTGTATACTGAAACGGCGATGATAGCGAGGCACCAGATGTTGAATCCGATCCTGAGACCGCCTGTCACGCTGCTGGCTGTATAGTCACGTGCGAAGAATGTCATTGTAGCGCCGTTCTGGTGGAACGCCATCCAGAAGAAGATAACCACAGCGAATACGAATACGAGGGCTCCGATACGGCTCTTTGTCTGAGCAGGAGTGAGCTCTACTTCTGCTGCTGGGTTTGCTGCCTTCGCCTGCTTTGCATTCACGTCAGCGTGCTTGAACCATGAGCGGCATCCGTAGTAGATGAGCACTGAAAGGATGAGTGATACGCATGCAACTGCGAAACCTCCGTTGTAAGCAGTAGAGAGTCTCTCGATGTAGTATGGTGCGAAAGCTGCCATATCCATGTTTGCTGCACCTGGCATACCTGCTGCGATGCTCTGGAGCACTGACATATTCTCAGGAGAAATAGTGCCGTCCATCACCTGATGAGCAAGGGCAGGAACGTTTGCGTTGTACACGAGATCATACTTGCTGAGTGACCAGTTTGTCATGGCCTTTGCCATTGAAGGTGCGAACATCGAACCTACGTTGATCGCCATGTAGAAGAGGCTGAAAGCCGCATCACGCTTAGCGGAGTACTTAGGGTCGTCATAGAGATTACCTACCATCACCTGGAGGTTACCCTTGAAGAGACCGGTACCGATGGCGATGAGTGTGAGGGCTCCGAACATCATGATCTTTCCTGTCATGTCTGCTGCTGTAGGTACGGCAAGGCAGAGATAACCAAGGAACATGACGCCGATACCGATGGTCACGCACTTTCCGTAACCGATCTTGTCAGCGAGGATACCGCCGAAGAACGGCATGAAATATACGCCGGCGAGGAAGATCGAGTAGATCTGGGTCGCCGCTGCTGCGCTGAAGCCGAACTTCGCCTGGATGAACAGGAGGAAGATCGCCAGCATTGTGTAATAGCCGAAGCGCTCACCTGTATTGGCGAGCGCAAGGGCAAAGAGTCCTTTTGGTTGACCTTTAAACATAATTCAATAGATATTTTAAGCTGTTACTTTTTCAAGCCACTTCACCATACCGAACATTACGCCCATCGAGATGAAGCATACCGCTGCAAATACAGTCCAGCACTGCCAGATTGGCCATGCGTTGTACATGAGAGGTCCGAGGAAAAGGAAGAGGTTTCCGATCGCTGTCGCGCCGAGCCAGAGTCCCTGGCAGAGACCGAGCATGCTCTTAGGAGCAACCTTCGAAACGAATGAAAGTCCAAGAGGCGAGATGAAGAGCTCTGCAACAGTGAGGAAGAAGTATGTAGCGATAAGTACCCACCAGTGTGCCTTGCCGGCCATCTGCTCCGCGATAGGGAGCGCCTTGTAAGCCTCTGCTGAAGGATAACCCTTGAGCATTGAGAACACTGCGAGGAACACGAATGCGATACCTGCGATGAGCATACCGATACCGATCTTCTTAGGAGTGGAGATCTCCTTGCCACGACGTGCGAGAGCTCCGAAGATTGCCATGATCACCGGAGTGAGGACGATCACGAAGAATGGGTTGATCGCCTGCCATACCTCAGGGGCGACTGTCGAAGAATCGACGAAGTCACGTGCGAAGAACGAAAGCGACATACCGTTCTGGTGGAATGAGAACCAGAAGAAGATCACGATTCCGAGCACTGCGAAGAGAGCGTACAGACGCTGCTTGATCTCCTTTGCCATAGCTGCTTTCTCTTCTGCTGTATATTCAACACCCTTTACGGCTTCCTTCTTTGCCGGATTAGGGAATATCTTCTGTGAGAGGAAGAAGATCACGAGAGAGATGCACATTGCAGCTACCGAAGCGATGAATGAGTAGTGGATACCCTCGTTGAAGATCTGGAGGTAATTCTGGCATGATGCAGCCAGATCAGCGATGTTTCCGCCTGCTGCTGCCATCATTGTGCTGAGGTTCTCGAGTGCCTGTGCACCCATGCCTGCTGCATTGTTGATGTACTCGTGGCAGAGTGCAGGGAGCTGCGCGTTATATACCATTCCGTTGGTCTCGAGCCACCATGAGCGGAGGAGAGGCGCAACGAAAGGAGCGATGAGACCGCCGACGTTGATGAACACGTAGAAGATCTGGAATCCGGAGTCGCGCTTGTCCTTTGCCTCTGCGAGTGCCTGAGGACCTTTCTTTGCAGCTTCAGCCTCGAAGTTGTCGTACATCTGTCCTACGATTGCCTGGAGGTTTCCTTTGAAGAGACCGTTACCGAAGGCGATGAGGAAGAGGGCGAAGCATGTCAGCGGGAGAAGCCAGCTGATGTTGCCCGATGTCGCAAGGATAGGAATCGAAAGAAGCACATATCCTGACGCCATGATGATGAGGCCGGACTTGATTGTGCCCTTATAGTTCTGTGTGCGGTCGGCAATAAGACCTCCGACGAGACTGAGGAGGTAGATTCCTGCGTAGAAGAATGAATAGATGGTGCCGGCTGTACCTTCGCCAAGACCGAATTTCGAGCAGAGGAACAATACGAGCACGGCGTTCATGATGTAGTAGCCGAAACGCTCTCCCATATTGCTGAGAGCCGCTGCCAATAGACCTTTTGGATGTCCTTTAAACATGATTTCTGTGGTTTTATAAGTTGTAAATCATGCAAAGATAATAAATTAAATTAGAAGCTGAAATAGCGTAAATCATCAGGAAAATTGGTATATTTGCTTTTTGGTGGGCAAATCCGTGCTTCTGCTGTGTGCATGAAGGTGCTGAGATTTGTCTTATGTGTTTGAAAATGAATAAGTTGCTTGTAAATATCGTCAGAGGGCTGATGGTCGCCCTTTCGAAGCTGCCGTTGAAGTTTCATTATTTCATGGCGGATGCTTTGGCGTGGCTGTTCAGAAAGGTCCTGAGGTATCGTTACAGTACAGTGATGGTCAATCTTTCGAGGTCTTTCCCGGACAGGAAGTACAAGGAGATAGACAGGATCGCCAAGGATTTTTACAGGCATTTCGGAGAAATCTTTGCAGAAGCCATATGGTTCGGAGGCAGCAGTTATGAGAGGCTCCGCAAAAACCATATCGTGACGGTGACGAATCCGGAAGATGCGAACGAAATGTTCCTTTCGTCTCCGAGCATGACCGTTCTCAGTACGCATTGCGGCAACTGGGAACTCCTTGGAGGACTCCTCGGTTATGAGACTGCGACAGGCGGAAGATTCATTATCCGTGAGGAGGATATACAGGTGGTATACAAGAAGTTGAGCAGTCCTGTCGCGGATGAGGTCTTCAAGAGAAACAGGATAGCTCCGCTTGAGAAAGTGGGTACGGAGTGCGAGGTGGAATCTTCGAACATACTTCGTCAGGCGATCAAGAACAAGGGCGAAAGGAAGATGTACATATATCCTACCGATCAGGCGCCATACTGGAAGGCTGGAAAGCACCCGATAGGGGAGTTCATGCACCAGCAGACAAACGTGATGCTTGGCAGTGTGGGAGTTGCATGCAAGCTGTCCCATTCGGTTATGTACATGAAGATGAAGAGGGTGGAGCGCGGAAGGTATGAAATGACCTTCATCCCTATCTGCAGCAATGCCTCGGAAATGACTCCTGAGCAGATCATGAGAAAGTATTACGACCTGCTTGAGCAGGAAATCAACGAGACTCCGCACAACTGGCTTTGGACACACAAGAGATGGAAATGATAAAACAGAATATTATGAAGAATTCTTTGAGACTTATAGCGACATTGGCATTGGCGGCCATGCCGCTGTTCGCTTCGGCACAGAAGAAGGCCGATCCGGAAGGATACCTTACGTATTCACTTCCCTCGACCGTCATATCGATTGATGTAGAGGCGGTTCAGGAGAAGTTCTATGCCGGACCGTATGCGAAGTATGCCGAGAAATACCTCGGTATCAAGCCAAGGACAAAGGATGAGAATACGGTTCATCTCACGCAGGTGCGCATGACTCCGCTTGTGGAGCCTGACCAGACAAGAAGGTACAGCGTGGATGTGAAGAAAAGGGTGGAGGAGAGTACGTTGCTGAAGCTGTCTTCGGCCGGTTTTGTGACATTTGCGGACGCAAAGCATGGCGACCAGACCGTATGGCGTTTCCCGACTGAGGAAAAAGGTGACTTCTCGGGAAAGGGAGTATCTTCAAACCTTACATCCGGTTCGACTACGCTTTACAAGCAGGACAACAAGGAATCAGCATACAACCGCATTGGAGTCCAGCAGAACATGATCGTAGAGAAGACTCTTGAACAGAAGGCGGCTGAGACGGCGGAAATGATCCTCAAGCTCCGCAAGCAGCGTCTCCAGATCGTTACCGGAGATACAGATGCGACGTACAGCGGTGAGGCGATGGGAGCGGCCATTGATGAGCTTACAAGGCTTGAGAATGAGTACATGACCCTTTTCACAGGCTATTCTGAACGTCAGCCTCAGCACATGACATTTGAGGTCATTCCGGATCCTGCAAAGGAAAACCAGATGTATGTGGCTTTCAGGATGTCTGAGAACGGAGGGCTCGTGCCTGCCGATAACATCTCGGGAAAACCTGTGATCATGGAGATTATCCCTCAGGCCATAGCTCAGCCGGAGGCCGGTAAGGAGAAGAAAGACAAGGAGGTAGGAGTGTACTTCCGCATTCCTGCAGCATGTACCGTAAGGCTTCTCGACGGCATGGACCTGATTATTCAGAGCCGTATGCCGATCTACCAGCTCGGCCAGGAGACGTCGCTTCCTGTGAACATGGTACTTAAGTAGAAACACATTAAACATTGATATTCATTATGAGCATTAAAGAACTTGATCCACAGATAGTGTGGAAGAACTTTTACGCATTGACACAGATTCCACGTCCTTCAAAGCATGAGGAGCTTGCAGTGGAATATATGTATAACTGGGGTAAGGAGCATGGCCTTGAGACCATCAAGGACGAGGTCGGCAACATCATCATCCGCAAGCCGGCTACTCCTGGCTGCGAGAACATGAAGGGCGTCATCCTTCAGGGACATGTCGACATGGTGCCGCAGAAGAACGCTGATACTGTTCATGATTTCGAGAAGGATCCTATCCAGACATGGATCGACGGCGAGTGGGTGAAGGCTAAGGGTACTACCCTCGGAGCTGACAACGGTCTCGGTCTTGCGATGGCAATGGCAGTTCTTGAGTCATCTGATCTCAAGCACGGCCCGATCGAGCTTCTCTGTACAATCGATGAGGAGACAGGTATGACAGGTGCCATGGCTCTCAAGCCGGGAGTGCTTCAGGGTGAGATCCTCATCAACCTCGACTCGGAGACCGAAGGCGAGCTTTATGTAGGTTGTGCAGGTGGTCTTGATGCCTCAGCTTCTGCGACATATGTTCCTGCGGATTACGACAAGAACTGGCTTTGCTACTCTCTTGCAGTCAAGGGCTTCAAGGGCGGTCACTCAGGTATGGACATCATCCTCTGCAGAGGAAATGCAAACAAGCTTGCAGCCCGTCTCCTTCTTGAACTCATGCTGAAGGCTGATGTGAAACTTCTTGATTTTGAGGGTGGTACACTTCGTAATGCAATCCCACGCGAGGCTTTCGCTACAGTATATGTGCCAGCTGACAAGCTTGCTGAGGCTGAGAAAGTGTTCGCAGAGGTTTCAGCTGCCATCAAGGCTGAATATGCAGGAACTGACCCTGATTCTGAGTTCATCTTCAAGCCATATGAGTGCGCGGAAGGTGAGTGCTGCGGTGGCGACGAGTGCAAGTATGTTCCGGAGGCCGATGCAGTGCGCTTTGTACGTGCGATCATCGCATGTCCGGACGGCGTAGAGCGTATGAGCAGCGAGATGCCTGGTCTTGTCGAGACTTCAAACAACCTTGCAATGGTGAAGATCGAGGCAGGTGAATTCTCTGTCAAGACTCTCATGAGAAGCTCTGTAGATACGGCAAAGGATGCTCTCGCTCAGAAGTTCGAGTCTGTCTTCGCTCTTGCAGGCATCGAGACATCATTCGCAGGCGGATATTCGGGATGGGCTCCAAACCCTGATTCGGCTATCCTCGCTACAATGAAGAAGGTATACAACGACCTTTATGGCAAGGAGCCGGCTGTGATGGCCATCCACGCCGGTCTCGAGTGCGGTATCCTCAGCGGAGCTTATCCGAACTGGGATATGGTTTCATGCGGTCCTACACTCATGAGCCCTCATTCTCCTGACGAGCGCGCGAACATCCCTTCAGTTGCCAAGTGCTGGGAGTTCCTCAAGGCGGTTCTTGAGAACATCCCTGTGAAATAATCAGTCATCCCCGGCCCATGCCGGGGATGTTTTTAGAATCCTGATATGAAATTCAGAACCGGTTTCCTTTTCTTTTTGCTTTCCATGCTTGTGCTGTGTGGATGTAATGATGATGTCTTCATCGAAAGGCTTGAGGCTTCTCAGACGGAGTTCCGTCTGCCTATGCTCGGCGGCGCTTTCGATGTTGATCTCAGTCATGGAGATTGGAGATTGGATCGAGTCGCTGTCAATCATATTGATGTTGACGGAGAAATGATCGAAGAAGATCTTGGTGTGCAGCGGAGCGGCCCTTTAAGTCTTGAAGGTAAGGGACGGGCAATCCACAGCAATGACAACTTTGCTCTTTCTGTTTCAAGACCATATGACGATTTCCTTCATGTATATTTGAGCCAGTCTGTCGCAACGCGTGAAATGCTGGTGGAACTGTTCCTTGCAAATGACTATGAAGAGGTCGTGATAACCATAGTCCTTGAACCTTGCGGGGGGTACCGATTCGACAGGATCGAGTATGGACAGGTGTATGGCGTATCGGGAGAGGGCGCGGTAGAAGAAGGCTGGAAGGTGCTTTTCACGAATGGGGGTGAGGCAAATGTAAGTCAGGAATGGGCAGTGTTCAATGACGATGCGGCGAGGACGGTCAGTTTTCCGGCGAGCACGATACAGTCGGAGGATATTCCGAATGCTATGTGGTACGATGAACTCATGAAGTATGTAGAAGAGCCTTTCGAGGTCCCTCTGCCTGAGCCGTTTCTCCTAGGCGGTGGACTTCAGTTCAATGGATTGAAAGCGCCATTTGCCACAAAGGACATAAAACTTTCTGCCGAACTTCCGGATGACAAGGTTGCCTTCAGCTTTGCTCCGGGTACGACCATGCTCACGGTATATTGGGGATATGTGGAATACTGGGTGGATTATACGATATGGCTTGTTCATGACGGCGGAGGAAAGCCGCTTTCCTTTACGGGCAGCATGTGCAGCAAGACGTATGACGGTACTTGGATAAGGACTTTGGACAGATGATATGAAGAGACTGATTTTGATATTTTTATGTCTTGTGTCTTTTTCCGCCTTAGCGGCGGATAAGGATTCCACTGCTTTTGTACATCGTATCGGTATCAATGTGCGTCCGGGATATCTGAGCCAGCAGCATGAGTTTTTCAGGGGTGTAAACGCCTTAGGCAGACCCATGAGAGCAACTGCGTCGGCTCATCTGCAGTATTCGTTCAGTTTTCCTTCTTCAAGCCTGCTCGGAAGGTTGTATCCGACTGCATATCAGGGTGTTGGAGTGGCTTCAAATGCTTTTGGAAACCATGCTGAAGTTGGTACTCCAACTGCCGTTTATCTTTTCCAAGGGGCTCAGATCGCAGATTTCGGCCATGGCCTTTCTCTGGATTACGAATGGAATTTCGGAGTTTCCATGGGCTGGAATCCATTTGAAGAAGCAGGTCCCGACGGGGCGGGAGGCAACCCTGCAAACCATGTCGTCGGAACGAAGGTCAATGCGTACCTCAATGCAGGCCTCATGCTTTCTTGGCATCCGTCTCCACGCTGGAGCCTTTCGGCCGGCATAGATATGTCTCATTTCTCGAACGGTGATACGACCTTCCCGAATTCGGGTGTGAATACCCTCGGCGCTCGCCTTGGTGTCACGCATTTTTTCTGTGCAGGGGAGTCGTCCCTCGGAAATCGCCATTATGGACGCAAGCGTCCTGCAATATGGTTCGTGGACCGCTGGACATGCGATGTGCTTGCTTACGGTGCATGGAATGAGGAACAGGTCGAATATCATGACAGAGAATATCGTGCGGACGGCAAGTTCGCTGTCGCCGGTATCCATGTGAATCCGTTGTGTAATTTGTGGTTCCCATACCTGAGTGTAGGTGCGGCTGTCGATATACAGTATAATGAAAGCATGAATATCCAGAATCATATAGCAGGTTTTAACCCTGTAACTGATGAGATACGGTTCTACCGACCTCCTTTCTGGGAACAGTTTGCCGTGGGCTTTTCCTTGAGAGCGGAATTACAGATGCCGATATTTGCGATAAATGTAGGTCTGGGACATAATATATTATATAAAGGAGAAGAACTTGGAGGTCTGTATAGTCTCCTGTCGCTCAAGACTTTTATTACAGACAAACTATTCATGAATGTCGGACTTAAGGTCAGCGACAAGAACTGTTCTAACAATCTGATGCTTGGATTGGGATGGAGGTTCGGAAATTGACGCGGGAACTGAGAAAATAATTTGATATTCAAATAATTATTCCTATATTTGCAGCCCATTTTGGTGGATTGAGTCCTCTGAAATGGGCTCAAGTTATTATTAAACAATTAATTACAAACAAAAATGATCAAACAGTACGAAACCGTTTTCATTGCAACTCCCGTTTTGTCTGAGGCTCAGATGAAGGAAGCGGTAAAGAAGTACGTCGATTACATCGTTGCCAAGGGTGGCGAGATCGTGTACGAAGAGGACTGGGGTCTGCGTCAGCTTGCTTACCCTATCCAGAAGAAGACTACAGGATTCTATTACATGATTGAGTTCAAGGCTGACACTCAGGTGATTGCCAGACTCGAGACTCAGTACCGTCG
>JAFYME010000023.1 GCA_017556765.1 Bacteroidales bacterium | reverse complement strand
TCGACATCAAAAGAACAACAGATTGTTACGGATCATACGAAGAAATGCTTATCGCCATAAATTCCAACACGGGAAGCGAGTATGAGATTATCGAAACCGAATACTGCAGATCTGACAAGCCTTATAGAGACATTATCTCATTCCTGCACAAAAAGGGAATAAAGGACATGCATTCGGTCATTTCCATGGATAATGAGAGGAAATTGGCAATGATGCAGGATATAAAGGCACATACATCCGCCTCATATACCCAAATCAGGAAGTTTCTGCATATCCAGCCTTTGAAAAGACAAACCAAACCAACAAGACAACTCTCTCACTAACAACGCATTACGCAAATGAGGGTAGGTAAATTTTACCCACCCTCATTCATGTAACCACCTTATTTTCAAAGCCTTAAGGCACACGAGCCGTAAGACTCAGAATCCAGCTGCATCACAGCATTACTGTTTTGCAATGCTTTCTCTCATTTCTGTGTCGGCCTGGACGTTTTTCATCTTGTAATAGTCCATGATGCCGAGATTTCCGTTGCGGAATGCCTCTGCCATTGCGAGAGGAACCTCAGCCTCGGCCTCGATCACGCGGGCGCGAGCTTCCTGAGCCTTCGCCTTCATCTCCTGCTCGAGAGCAACCGCCATCGCGCGACGCTCCTCTGCACGTGCCTGGGCGATGTTCTTGTCCGCCTCAGCCTGGTCCATCTGGAGGACAGCTCCGATGTTCTTTCCGATATCGATGTCAGCGATATCGATGGAGAGGATCTCAAATGCTGTTCCTGCGTCAAGACCCTTGTTCAGAACCACCTTGGAGATGCTGTCAGGGTTCTCGAGAACGAGCTTGTGGCTCTCTGCAGAACCGATCGACGACACGATACCCTCGCCTACTCGGGCAAGAACGGTCTCCTCACCGGCACCACCGACAAGCTGCTTGATATTTGCGCGTACGGTTACACGAGCCTTTGCGATGAGCTGGATACCGTCCTTGGCCACAGCTGTCACAGGAGGAGTGTTGATCACCTTAGGATTCACCGACATCTGCACCGCCTCGAAAACGTCACGGCCGGCAAGGTCGATAGCTGCAGCCATCTTGAAGTCGAGAGAAATGTTTGCCTTGTCAGCAGAAATAAGCGCATTCACCACCTTCGGAACATTTCCCTTTGCGAGATAATGCGCTTCAAGCTCATTTGCATAAAGCTTCAGACCGGCCTTCGTACCTGTCACCATTGCCATCACGATTGTATTAGGAGAAACACCTCTCCAACGCATGAGGACAAGCTGGAGGAGATTGATATGAACTCCTGAAATCAGAGCCTGGAACCAAAGGGTCACAGGGAAGAACCATAAAAAGATCACGAGACCGACGATTGACACCGCAATCCATACGAAAATCATTGTGTCCATAATAGTATGATTTTTAATACATTATACAACTTTTACATAGATTTTGCCATCCTCGATAAGAACGACTTCGATCTCCACCTCAGGATCGATCATGCCCTCGAGAGCCTTGACTTCGATGACATAATTACCGAAACGTGCAGAGCCCATAGGAGCAAGTCTCGACAATGTCTTGCCTTTGTCACCGATGGCAAGAACTGAAGACTCGGAACCGACAGCCTTAGAGTCGATGTTTGTCTCCAGAGCCATCCTTCTCCATGTATTCGCCCTGAGCACCCATATGGTCAGAGCGACTATAAGCGCCGAATTGATGACCGTCACGACGATTCCCGCCGTCTTTCCTATCTCCATGAAAGCATAGAAACATGATCCTCCCATGGACAGAAGTCCGAGGACACCCGCAATTCCGACTCCCGGAATGAGCAGGATTTCAGCAAAGATCAGCACAAGGCCGACCAATATCAAAACAATTACAAATCCCATGTGGACAAATTTACTTATTTGAAGAATCATTTGCAACTTCATGGACGGAAACATCTGAAATTCCCATCTCTACGACAGCTGCGGCCAGATCATCAGCCTGGGCCTTGTCGGCAAACGGACCGACCATGAATATTATCGTACCGTCCTCAGATTCGCTGCGGGCTATATCCTTTCCTGCAGCCTTCTCACGGATGCCGGCAGTAACGGCATCATCAAGAACACCGTCGGCAGGAATGATCCTTACCTCATACATATGATGTTCGGCACCCTTGGCAGCCTCCCTGTTCCTCGCAGTAGCGACGGATACCTCCTCGCCATCATCATAAGCGACGATGAATGCGCTCCTGAATCCCCTACCCTTGACAGTATTGAGCTTGGAGAGTACATCCTTGTATGAATTGAACAGACCTACACGGTATGTGTATCTTCCGCTTTCTCCACGTCGCTCGAACACAGGACTCAGACCCTTGAGACTCTTCACATCAGCCTTGCCTCCGGCACTGAATATCTGGATCTGATATATAATTCCGTCCGGAATTGTATTGTCCTCGGCAAAACGACCCTCATCAAGCACCATGAACGAATAATCGAACTCCTTTTCCGGCCTCATCATATGAAGATCCAGAGGGCCTCCGAACGATCTCTTCATGAAATCATATCTTGGAGCGTCTTCACTTTCATTGGTCGCAGCTGCCATGATCTTGTCCGGATCCACGACCACGCCGCTGGAAAGAAATTCCATCTCGATCTCCTGAAGCTGCGCTATGGCCCTCTTCAGAGAATCCTGAAGCTCAGGCACATACGCCTCTCTGCTGCGGATAAGTTCAGCGAGCCTCATTCTCTCAGTATCATCATTGCTCAATGCAAAAAGACTCCTGTCTTCCTCAAGCGACGTTGTATAAAATGAAACTGAATCCCTCAACTGACGCACCTGCGCCATCTTGTTCCTGTACTTATCCATTCCTGCATTTTCCGCCACCGGAGCTTCTTCCGACTCTTCCTCACGCACCTGCTCATGTTCCGGAATCAAAAGAGACAGTTCCTTCAGAGCCGCCGGATCCTCGACCGAATGACGCACAGGCATGTTGTCATATTCCAGAACATACACCCATACGCTGTCCGCACTGCAATCCCTGTTTGAAGCAAAGAACACATGCCCATCTTCATCATCAGACACATAGAGGAAGTCGTCATACGGAGAAGAATACGGGAAGCCCATGTTCACAGGTTCGGACCAGTCCTTCACCTCCTCATCCCATCTCGACACATAAAGATCATATCCGCCGACACCATAAAGTCCGTCAGAAGAGAAGTACAGAGACTTTCCGTCAGGCGAAAGCATCGGATATATTTCATCAGATAAGGATGTAAGAGACTCATTCAGCATGGACGGATATGTCCACAGCGTGTCCTGCAGCTCGGTCACGAACAGATTACGGATGCCTGCCGCATCCTCCGCAGAGTAAATGATCCTGTCAGAGCCAGACGGAGCATAAAGGGCTTTGGAAAAAGGATGGAACGTGCTGCTGTCCAGCTGGTCAGGAACCTGTCGCCAAGCCCTGTCCCTCAACGGATAATACAGGAAGAAATCCTCGATTGAGAACTTTGTCCTGTCAATAACGGTGGGAGAATAGACGAAATCTGCCATGTTCAGTCCGTTTTCAGAAAGCAGAAGCTTTTCCGCGACAGACTCGATAAGAAGGGAGTCGGCAGCATTGCCTTCAAGAAGGGCAGCGGCCTCTTCGAAGGCCTGACACGCCTCGTCAAAGCGATAATCCATATGCAGAGCCTCGCCATGGCGGACCAGACTGTCCACCTGACGGTTCTGAGCGGTAATTTCCTGAGCAAAAGCAAAAATGACCGCCAATATTATATAAAAGGTATATTTCACCCTCTGCATATGCCTGTTTTGCCTCATTTTCAGCCTACAAAAATAAGAAATATTTACAGAATCTTCGTTTATAAGAAAAAAATTGTAAATTTGTGCCCTATTTTGCGGATGGTATGGAATGCAACTTCCATGCTGTCCTCAAATGATGCATACAAATATCATTAAAACAATAAATTATTATGCAAAGTAAAGGTGCTATCAGATTTGTAGCGATTCTCCTTCTCCTTGCGTCACTTTGGCAGCTTTCATTCACTCTCGTGGCTAACCGTCAGGAGAACAAGGCTGAGAAGTACGCTGAAGCTAAGGCAGAGGCTGCAATGAACGCAGCTGCATTCGGCAAGATCGCCGAGGCAGACAAGGCCTTCTACCTTGACTCTATCAGAAAGGTCGAGAACAGAAGGTACATCGATTCAATTTCATCCGAGAAGATCTACCTCGGTTACACATTCAAGGACATCCAGGCAAAGGCCATCAACCTCGGTCTCGACCTCAAGGGAGGTATGAACGTGATGCTTCAGGTTCAGCTTCATGACCTTGTAAAGGCTCTTGCAGGCGGAAACACAGCTCCTGAGTTCACAAACGCACTCGCTCTCGCAAAGGAGCGCAGCGTAGATTCAAGAAACGACTTCATCACTCTCTTCGCTGAGGCTTGGGAGGAGACATCAAACGGAATGCCTCTCGCTCAGATCTTCGGTACATACGAGATGAGAGACCAGATCGGACCTGAGTCGACAGACGCTGAGGTTATCGAGGTCATCAGAGCTGAGTCAGAGAGCGCAATCTCTAACTCATTCAACGTCCTCAGAAACCGTATCGACCGTTTCGGTGTGACACAGCCAAACATCCAGAAGCTCGGAAACAGCGGCCGTATCCTCGTGGAGCTCCCAGGCGTAAAAGAGCCTGAGCGTGTAAGAAAGCTCCTCCAGGGAACAGCATCACTCGAGTTCTGGCCAACATACACAAACGAGGAGATCGAGGGATACCTCGCAGAGGCTAACGCATTCCTCGCTCAGATGCAGGCTGCTGAAGAGACTGTAGCTGAGGTTGCTGAGGAGACTGAGTCTGAGGACATCCTCGCAGAAGAGCTCAAGCAGGCAGAGAACGACGCTGCAGCTGAGGCTGAGCTCCTCAAGCAGAACCCTCTCTTCGCACTCCTCCAGCCTTCTGGCGCAAGAGGTCACGCTTGCATCGGTTACGCTCACTATGCAGATACAGCGCAGATCAACAAGCTCCTCGCAATGCCGCAGGTAAAGCAGTTCTTCCCTCCTGAATTCAAGCCTATGTGGACTGTGAAGGCGTCTGCAATGGATCCTAACGAGAACATCTTCGAGCTCGTAGCGATCAAGGCTCCTACACGTGACGGAAAGGCTCCTCTCGACGGTGGCGCTGTGACTGACGCACGCGTACAGTACGGCAACAACGGCGGTTCACCTGAGGTTTCAATGACAATGAACGCTGAGGGTGCAAACGTATGGGCACGTCTTACAAAGGACAATATCGGCCGTCAGATCGCTATCGTTCTCGATGGTATGGTATATTCATATCCAAACGTACAGTCTGAGATCTCAGGCGGTAGCTCACAGATCACTGGTGACTTCACACTCGAGGAGGCTGAGGACCTTGCAAACGTCCTCAAGTCAGGTAAGCTCCCTGCACCTGCAACAATCATCCAGGAGCAGGTTGTAGGACCATCACTCGGTGCTGAGTCAATCAACGCAGGTCTCATCTCATTCGTGATCGCGTTCATCCTCGTGCTCCTCTACATGCTCTTCTTCTATCGTGGAGCAGGTCTCGTAGCTGACATCGCTCTCCTCTGCAACGTAGTTCTCCTCTTCGGTACACTCGTTTCATTCGGTGCAGTCCTCACACTCCCTGGTATCGCCGGTCTCGTATTGACACTCGGTATGGCAGTGGATGCCAATGTGATCATCTACGAGCGTGTCAAGGAAGAGCTTCGCGCAGGCAAGGGTCTTGGCAAGGCAATCGCTGACGGTTATGCAAACGCTTACTCAGCAATTATCGACGGTCAGATCACTACCCTCCTTACAGGTATCGTACTCTTCGTGTTCGGTTCAGGTCCGGTACAGGGCTTCGCAACTACACTCATCATCGGTATCATCACTTCAGTTCTTACTTCAATCTTCATC
>JAFYME010000022.1 GCA_017556765.1 Bacteroidales bacterium | reverse complement strand
GATACGGCAGGAAATGAGACAAGGCGTTTTTACCCTGAGGGATCTCATGGTTCTGATTATGAGGAATTCTGGTTGAGAGGGCGGATGCATACACCGGAAAATCCGGAAAAGCTCATACTCAAGCTGTCCGACTATGATTCGAATGATAAAGGACATTATAAGGATACGACATATACAATCGACCTTCAGCGCATAAGAGAACCGGATCCGGAAGAGCATTGGTGCGATGGTATATATGGTGCGGAAGTGACCCTGGAACTTGAAAAAGTTAAGTGATATGTCAGGAATATCAATCAGACAGCGCATAGCGCTTGAGCTGCACAGACAGCTGGTGAAGGATATGCAGGAGAAGCATCCCCTTCGCCAGCTGTTTTGGGAAAGTACCCTGAGGTGCAATATGAAATGCCGCCATTGCGGCAGTGACTGCAAGGTGTCGTCCTTACATCCGGATATGCCCTTCGAGGATTTCCGCAATGTGCTTGTAAGGATAAAGGAGAAATATGATTCGCACAAGATCATGGTCATCATCTCAGGAGGTGAGCCTCTGATGAGAGAGGATCTGCTCAAGTGCGGACGCGAGATATATGATCTCGAGTTTCCATGGGGCATGGTGTCCAACGGACGTCTGATGACTCCGAAGAAGATAGACCAGCTTCTGGCTTCAGGGCTGCACTCGGCTACAATCAGTCTCGACGGTTTTGAGGATCAGCACAACTGGATGCGAGGCGTTCCTGACGGTTTCAAATATGCCTCCAAGGCTGTAGAGATCCTGGCGAAGGAGCCTTCGATAAAGTTCGATGTGGTGACATGCGCGAACAACAGGAATTATGACTCTCTTGAGGAGTTCAAGGAGTATCTGATAAGTCTCGGCCTCAAGAACTGGCGTATCTTTACAGTCTTTCCTGTGGGACGAGCTGCTCAGGACCCTGACCTGCAGCTCAGCAAGGAACGTTTCCGTGGCCTGATGGAATTCATACAGAAGACCCGCAAGGAGGGAAGGATACATGTAAGCTATGGATGCGAAGGCTTCCTCGGAGAGTTTGAAGGTGAGGTCAGGGACCATCTGTATACATGCCAGGCAGGCACATCTGTGGCTTCTGTGCTCATCGACGGATCAATATCCGCTTGCAGCAGCATCCGTGCGGATTACCATCAGGGAAACATCTACAAGGATGATTTCATAGATGTATGGGAAAACCGTTTCCAGCCGTATCGCGACCGTTCATGGATGAAGAAGGACCAGTGCGGAGACTGCAAATGGTTCCGCTACTGCGAGGGCAACGGAATGCATCTGCGCGACGACAACGGAAACCTTATTCTCTGTCATCTGGACAGAATCAGATAAATTTCTTGTATTTTTGTGCAGTCAGATTCAATGTTGGTACATATATAAAACACATGTTATGAAAGAGAAGTTTTTGAATATCTGCAGGGTTATGCTGGGCCTTTTAGGTATATCTGCTGTTTCGGCTTGCAATGAGGACCCTACGCCGCCTGATGTGGTGGCTGAATATGGTGTTCCTCATGCTGATTACGTGGTCAGCGGAAAGGTGACTGACGAAGCAGGTACTCCTATCAAAGGGATACAGGTCTCGTCTTTGGCCGGTGATGAGTACCATCATCAATGCGATACTGTTTATACTGACGATGACGGTGGTTATGAGATCCGGGGAATGGTAGACTTCCTGGGCCGTGAGGTGGATGTCCGTTATGAGGATGTGGACGGTGAAGAAAATGGAGGTCTTTTCATGACTGAGGACAGGAAAGTGGCCTTGGAGAAGCAAGAAGAAGGCTCAGGCTGGTATGACGGACTTTTTGCTGCCTTTGGTGTGGATGTCAAGATGATAGAGGAGGATACAGTCTGTGAATATGGAGTTCCTTATGCGACATTCGAAGTGAAGGGCAAGGTCGTCGATGCTGACGGCAATCCGATCGCGGGAATTGAGGTCTATGGAGAAGATATCCATGAACATATTAGGGCCAAGACCACGACATCGGAAGACGGATCCTTCACTCTTGTACAGCCGGAGTGGTTCCCTGCTGAGGAAGTTGATGTCTGCTTCGAGGATGTGGACGGCGAGGCTAACGGAGGAGATTTCGGTAAAAAGGTCGAAACGGTCAGCTTGACCCAGACGGAAGATGGTGAAGGGACTTGGAATGAGGGTGTCTATTCTTCCGAGGAACTGATCATCAGGATGTAGCTATTTCTCCTTTCTGTAATAGGAAGCAACAGGGAGAAGGGCGATGAGATAACCGATCGCGGCGACTCCGACAACGGTCAGAAGGATGTCTGACCATGAAAGTATTATAGGATATGCCTGGACAACGAAATGTCCGGGCATTTTTATGAAGCCGAAGTGCTGCTGGAGGAGGGAGAAGCCTGTTCCGACGAGCAGACCGGCTGCAAGACCTGCGAGTGATATGAACCATCCTTCAAGGATGAATATGCGTTTTATGAGGCTTTCCTGGGCTCCCATGCTGCGTAATGTTCCTATGTCGAACTTCTTCTCGATGATGAGCATGGAGAGGCTTCCGAAGATGTTGAATGCAATGATGATGATCACGAAGATGAGGATCATGTAGATCGCGGCCTTTTCGTATTTCATCATCTTGTACAACGATTCGTTCTGCTGGAAGCGGTCCTTGACCTTGAAGTCAGGGCCGAGCCTTTCGCTGATCTCTTTCTGGAGATTCTTCAGGACCTTTCCGTCTGTGCCTTCCGCCAGCCTTATCTCAACAGCTGAAACTTCGTCATCATATTCCAGAAGCTCACGCATCTTCTCAATCGGAATGATCATGAGCTCGGCGTCAACGTCGTTGTTGACCGAGAATATGCTTGAAGGCCAGACCTTTATGGCTTCAATTGACGAGATCGGGTTGGACATGGACAGCTTGCGTGTCCTTGAGGGGAAGTAGATCTCGATAGGGGAGACAAAGCGAGGGCTTATACCCATGCTGTATGCCAGTCCGGCTCCTACTGCAGCCATGGGAACGTCTCCTCTGTGAAGCTTGAATTCTCCGTCCCTTATATGGTCTCGCAGCGGAGTCTCCTCTTCGTATATCCAGTCGACTCCCTTGGCCTTAGCAAGGCCCTGCTGCCCGTCGTAGTTGATGAAAACCTGCTCCTGGAGCACTCCGCACATGTTTTTCACCTCCGGCTGGTCATATATCCAGTCATATGTCTCCCCCTCCGGGACGAAGACCTTGCCGGTCGACGGGGTTATCAAAAGGTCGGGTTCGACACTGCCCAACATAGATCTGATGAGCGAGTCGAACCCGTTGTAAACCGATAATATTATGATGAGGGCGGCTGTTCCGATAGCCATGCCTGTAGCGCTTATCGCCGAGATGATATTGATCACGTTGTGTGACTTCTTGGCGAAAAGATATCTGCCTGCTATGAACGTTGCCAGCCTCATTTTTGTCATTGAGAGATTCTTCGCTGACGCTCAGAATAACAGAATGCTTGTCATCCTGAACGAAGTGAAGGATCTTTCTGCTATTTCTTCAACAATTCCTCGATATGTTCTACGTAGTCAAGCGAGCTGTCGAGGTAGAAGATGATCTCCGGAACGATACGGAGCTGCTTTCCGACCTTGCTTCCGAGCTCGCCGCGAAGAGGTCTTGCGTTCTCCTCGAGGGCACCCATGACAGCTTCCGCCTTGTCTGACGGGAATACGCTGACATAGATCTTCGCTACGGAAAGGTCCGGGCTGATCTTCACGCCGCTGACAGACACGAGCGCGCCTCCGAAGGCAGCCATGCCCTTGCTGCGGATGATCTCCGCCATATGCTTCTGTATCTCCTTGGCAACCTTCAGCTGCCTTGTGCTTTCAATGTTCTTTTCCATATTTCTCTGTTATCCTGAGCGTTAGCGAAGGATCTTTATGATGAAGTAGTTCTTCTTACCCTTCTGAGCGAGAATGTACTTGCCGTTGATGAACGACTCCTCACCGATCAGGGCGTTGATGTCAGCTACCTTCTCCTTGTTGAGGCTCACGCCGTTTGCCTGGATCATCTTGCGGCACTCTCCCTTTGAAGGGAATACCTGAGACTCACCAGCGAGGAGCTCGATCACTGGAAGAGGGAACTTGTCCTTAGCGACCTCGAATGTAGGTACACCGTCAAATACAGCGAGGAAAGTCTTCTCGTCAAGGTTCATGAGGGCGTCCTTTGTAGCGTTGCCGAAGAGCATCTGCGATGCTGCGACAGCGTTCTCGTACTCTGCTGCGCCATGTACCATTGTAGTCACCTCCTTTGCAAGAAGCTTCTGGAGTTCGCGGCGCTCAGGAGCCTCTGCGTGCTGTGCTATCGCTGCGTCGATCTCCTCCTTGCTGAGCATTGTGAAGATCTTGATGTATTTCTCTGCATCAGAGTCAGATACGTTGAGCCAGAACTGGTAGAACTGGTATGGTGAAGTACGCTCTGGGTCGAGCCAGATGTTTCCCTTCTCTGTCTTTCCGAACTTTCCTCCGTCAGCCTTTGTGATGAGCGGACATGTGAGCGCGAAAGCCTCCTTTCCGAGGATACGTCGGATGAGCTCAGAACCTGTTGTGATGTTGCCCCACTGGTCTGCACCACCCATCTGGAGGGTACATCCCTTGTGCTCATAGAGGTAAAGGAAGTCGTATCCCTGGAGGAGCTGGTATGTGAACTCTGTGAATGACATACCGTCGCGAGCCTCGCCAGAGAGTCTCTTCTTCACTGAATCCTTTGCCATCATGTAGTTTACGGTGATGTGCTTTCCGATCTCGCGCGCGAAATCGAGGAAAGTGAAGTTCTTCATCCAGTCGTAGTTGTTCACGAGCTCCGCCTTGTTATCCGCCTCCGACTCGAAGTCGAGGAACTTGCTGAGCTGAGCCTTGATGCATGCCACGTTGTGGTTGAGTGTCTCCTCGTCGAGAAGGTTACGCTCCTGTGACTTCATGGAAGGGTCACCGATCATACCTGTAGCGCCTCCTACGAGAGCGATCGGCTTGTGACCGCAGTTCTGGAAATGCTTGAGGATCATGATACTTACCATATGTCCGATGTGGAGCGAATCAGCTGTAGGGTCGATGCCGACATAAGCCGCAGTCGATCCTTCCATAAGCTTCTCCTCTGTTCCCGGCATGATGTCCTGGATCATGCCTCTCCACTTGAGTTCCTGTACAAAATTCTTCATTATATATCTTTTTTAATCTATTTCTATTTGCAGCCTACAAAGATACATAAAAAATCCTCCCGACCGCAGGTAAGGAGGATTTTTTCGTATCAGTCTGAGGCCGTTACAGGTCGTAGACCTCTTCTTCTTCGGCGTTCAGTCCATATGTCTTGATCAGGACGGATATCTCAGGGTCAAGATTGCCTCGATAGACGTACGATCTGTTTTCGTTACATGCACGCATATAGCATTCTACCGCCTTTTCAGGCTCGCCTGTTCTTGAGTAAAGGATTGCAAGGAGGTAGTTCAGCTCTGCTGTCCTTTCCATATCCTCAAGAATCTCAAGAGCGCTGAGGTTTCTGTCAAGGGCCATGAATGCGACAGCTGCATTGTAGTCGCGGTATGGGCCGAGAAGAACTACTGCTGTCTCATAATCCATGTCTCTAAGTGCCTCAACACCACGCATATATGTGCTGTCAAGCACTGTGGTATGAACAGTATCCTTCACCATACCCTTTCTGTGGAGGAAGAAGTTGAACTTCACTGTTCTCAGTCTTGGATATACTGCATCCTTAAGATAGCTGTAGAAGTCTGTTCCCTTGAGCTTTGAATCTCTTCTGTCGAGATCCTTCTCCTCATCGAAGATCTTGTTGAATGCATCCTTCTGGTCTACGTTGAGCACTGGGTCATTCTGCACGAACATGTAAAGGTCGTCCCAGTTTTCAGGAATGCTTCGTGGAGTGAATCTGATCTCCTGAACCTGCTTTGTGTATTCCATGTTGTTACCCTCAAGGTCCATAGACACACCACCTTCAAGGATGAGTGAGTCGCTGTACTCCTTCATGAACTCGTTGAAGTACTTTGAAACTGATTCAGAACGCTTGTTTGCGAGTGAACTGTTCAATGAAAGCGAGCCTTCTGGTGAGGCTGTCGCACTTACGAGGATAGAGTCGAGGTCGAATGTTTCGTTGTTGAGGAGGTCGGCCAAGGTAGTCTTGATCTTCTGGATCTCGAAGAGGTTCTCGCCGAGGTCCAGCTTTACGTCAGCCTTTCCGAGCTCGAAGTCGATCTTACCCTCTGTGTTTGCTGCAACCTGTCTCTCGATAACCTTTGTAAGGTATCTTTCGGTGTTGTCTGTGAATGCCGAGAGCGAACTGATGTAGAATGTCAGAGGCGCACTGCGAGGCATCGAGTAAAGCTTCTCATCCTGCTCCCACATCTCTCCTGAAAGGATGATGTCAACCTTGCGGAGCTTAGGACGGGTATTGATTGTCTGTATATAATGGTATACGAAATCTCCGTCAGGATTTGTGATGATTGTATCAAGTCTGAGACCCTCTGTGATGATAGGAGCCTTGACATACTTCTTGTACATCGCGTCCTTGTTCGCCTTACGTCTTTCGTTCATGTTCTTGGCGAACATGTTAGTGTAGTGGTCCACAGCATCCTGCTCGCTTACACCATAGATAGAATAGAACTGCTCGTCGCTGACGAAAGTCGTATCTGTCTTGAAGGCGTATACCTGCGGGATGTTTCTCTTGAGGAAGATCTCGAGAGCCTCGAGGTTCACAAACTTAGTGGTATCAGAGATGATTCGGGCAAGGAATCGCTCATACTGCTGGTAACCTCTGAGCTGTGCCTTGCGGTATTTTGCACCTGTAATCACCACAGACTCAAGACGTACGCTGTCTTCCATGATGAACATGTCAGGGTGGAATCTGAGCTGCCATTTGCTGTCTACCATGTCTTCAGGTACGATGATGTCAAAGGCAAGGTCGATCTTACCCTTTCTTTCCGCGATGTTTCTGAATCGTGCAGTGACCTTTGCAGCCTCAAGGATGTCGGCAGCGACCATTTCTCCGGTCTCCTCATCCTTCACAGCCTTCATGATCAGGATCTCGCTACCGTCTTCGTCCTTGATCTTGAGTGTGTCCCTGGTAATCTGCTTTATCTTGAGCTCCGGGAGGTTGCTCACTTCATCACTCAGGGTTAGCTGAGCGTCACGATGGGTCTCGCGTATATCCTTCAGTTTCTGCTGTGTGGCGCATGAAACGCTTATCAGCGCCAGAACAAATACTAATGCAATGTGATTTTTTTTCATGTTTCGTTCAGGCTTTCTAGAATATGTACATGAATGCAATAGTCACGTTGTCTACTGCAATGAAGTTCTTAGGTGCTGAGCTGAGCAGATTCATGGTCTCAGGAGCGTCATACTGATTGTACTTGAAATGACGGCCGCCCCAGAAGCCCGCGCCGAGCTCTAGGTTAAGTCTTTCATTTATCATGAAGGTATATCCTGCTGAAAGTCCGGCTCCCACTGACTTTCCTTCAGTCAGTTCAGGACGCCAGAGGCCGGTATTACTGAAAGATGAGTACTGTACCTTCGCTCCCATCCACCATCCTGAGAATACGTACCATGGCCAGTAGCGTGCTCCGGCATATACTGTAGACTGGCAGTTATATATGTCCTTACCATTTGGCTTTTCAAAATTCCATGGGTTTGCCTTACCACCGGCAACCAGTGAGAAATGCTGGTCAACACTGAATCCCAACTCTCCGTTCACTGTCCACAGATATGCCCAGTCCACGAGGTTGGTACTTACAGATACCTTTTGTGCAGCACACTTGTTTCCAGCTGCAAACACGAGAAGAAACGCCAGCAGAATGATTTTTGTTCTCATAGCTTTTAAATGATTATAGTTAACACACAATATATCAACGAAATACAATAAGATATCCAGAAGTCGCCCTTGGGGCACTTCGGGAATTGAACGCAAAATTAAGAAATTATTGAATAACGGCCAAATAAAACAAACGTTAAAATGCAGTGAAATCCTATGGTTATCATGGGATTTCACTGCATTTCAGCAGAAGTTTGGTGATACTACCAGACGAAGTCAAACACGATGTCGCGTGGAATGCCGGCACCGTTCACCTTCTCGATGTCAGCAGCGAGAGCCTCGCGGATGCTGGCGTTCTCGGCTGCGTACTTCTGAGCGAACTCGAAGTTTCCGGTAGCCTGTGTCTCGAGGATGAGGGCTGCCCATGAATCTACTGCAGCGGCGGCCTTCTCGAAGTCGATCACCCACTTACCTTCCTCGTTGCGAGTGAATGCACCGTGATCCTCCATGTAGTTGTAGCACATCATGTTAGCCTTTCCGTGTGAGGACGCGAAACCGAAACGTACCGAGCGTACGATACCTGCGATGAAGGTCGCGATCGACTCCTCCTTTGTGATGTCCTTTATCTCACCCATGTCGATGAGTCTGCTTACCATGAACAGACCGAGGATGTCAGCCTTCGCCTCTTCCCATGAAGTCTTCTGGTCGCCCATCGCCTGATCTACTGTGCCCTTGCCGTTGATTGTCTGCTTTACTCCGAGACCGTGAGCGACCTCGTGGAAGGTCACGTTCCAGAAGAATGCGTCTGCGCTGAGATACTCGAGCTGCTCAGGAACCATGAGGACCTCTCCGATAGGAGCCATGATCTTGTCGAACTTCGCCATCATGCTGTTGTAGAGCTGGAGACGGCGCGCGCCCTTGGCTGCATGAACCCTCTCGTCGTTAGGAAGGTTGATCGCTATGGTCTTGCTGCCGGCATTGCAGTCACCTGCATAGTAGATGGCGTCGTATACGTTGAGGTCAGATGATGTACCAGGCACGAAAGTCTTGTACTCAGGGGCACATGGAAGCATCTGCTGGAGGGTAGGGAGGAGAGCCACATACTTCGCGAGATTCGCGCTGCGCTTCTCATCCTTGAGGAGGATGAATGACTCGTATGCTGCCTTTGCCTCGAAGAGGTGGTCGTCATAGTTCTCGATAGGTCCTACGACAAAGTCCATGTTGCAGTCCTTCATGTCCATCCATGCCATGTCGCTGGCGAGGTAATCGTCTGTGCGGAAAGCCTTTACACGCTCAGTCAGGTATGTGCGCATACCCTCGTTTGTCGTGAGGGAAGCTGCCTCCTCGAGAAGAGCGCATACCTTGTCGAGCTCTGCCTTGTACTCGTCACGGTACCATACGGTCTTGAGAGCGCCGTTCTCGTCGCGACGGATTACTGTATAGAGACTGAGCTTGTCAGGGTCGTCGAACGCCTCCCACTCTTCCATTGTCATGTCCTGCGGATAGTACTGGCATCCGAGAGGCTTTGCACCGTATCCTTTGATGAAAGGCTCATTGTTGTCGAGATGGTCCCATGGGCCGTAGTTGATCATGGCATATGCCTTCTCATACTCGTCAGTGAGGGCTTCCATCTCTGCCTTGTCGCCATATGTCTGCTTCCAGAAAAGGCCGTCCATGATGTCGGCAGCCTCGCGGAAGAGTCCTACGATCTTCTTGTCATTGTCATTGAGAGCGTCGTAAAGCGGAGAAGAAACCTCCACAACAGCATAGCTCTCGACCTTTTCCTTCAGCGCGCTGTCCGACTTGTCGGTACATGCTGCTGCCGCAAAAACAGCCATTGCAATAAATAATGTCTTTTTCATATTGATTGTCCTGTTGGTGAATCCTGTAATTCCGATAACGCAACACTGTCATTCTGAACGAAGTGAAGAATCTCTAACATAAAGATCCTTCGCCTGCGCTCAGGATGACAGTGCTGTCATATTCCAATCGAGAATTAGAAGCTTACTGCGATAGCCTTGAAGCTGTCAGCCTTGAGAGCTGCGCCACCGATGAGACCACCGTCGATGTCTGGACATGCGAAGAGCTCCTTAGCGTTTGTAGGGTTGCATGAACCACCGTAGAGGATAGAGATCTCCTCAGCGAGCTCACCGAACTTCTCAGCGAGAACCTTGCGGATCTCAGCGTGGATCTCCTGTGCCTGCTCTGCAGTTGCAGTAAGACCTGTACCGATAGCCCAAACTGGCTCATATGCTACTACTACCTTAGCCATTTCCTCAGCTGTAAGCTCGAAAAGAACGTTCTTTACCTGTGCAGTTACAACCTCGAAGTGACGGCCAGCCTCACGCTCCTCCTTCTTCTCACCGATGCAGAAGATTGGAGAAAGACCCTCAGCGAGAGCGAGCTTTACCTTCTCAACGAGAGTTGCGTCAGTCTCACCATAGTACTCTCTTCTCTCAGAGTGACCGAGGATAACGTACTCAGCGCCAAGGCCTGAGATCATGTTTACAGCAACCTCACCAGTGTATGCACCCTTTACGTGATCAGCGCAGTTCTGTGCTGAAAGAGCTACAGCTGTACCCTTTACAACCTCAGCTACAGGATAAAGGTGAGTGAAAGGAGGAGCGATGATGAGCTTTACGTCAGCCGGTACCTCAGCTGAAGCCTCTACTACTGCCTTTGCGAGCTCTACGCCCTCTGCAACTGTTGTGTTCATCTTCCAGTTGCCTGCTACGATGTGTTTTCTCATTTTCTTTAACTTTTAAACGTTTATAATTATTGTCGTATTTTTCTTTTTGCGGCGCAAATTTACAAGTTTTTTATGACTATTCCTATCTTCTTGGACTTGTTCCACATCCAAATATGTCCCTGCGCGTCAGTCTTCTCTACAACGAACTTCAATCCCTTCTCCGTCTTTGTGTCTTTTGAAGTGGTCCATGTCACATCCGCAGTCAGTTCCTGACCTTCGTTGTCCGGCCTCTCGCTGCATTTTACAATGAACCAGTCAGCGATCATGTCGTCGTAGACCCGGTAAATGTTTTTGGCCTTGTCGTGTGACATCTGGCATCTGAGCGGGTCGTAGCTCATCATAACCTCTCCTTTCTGAGTTATTGATATGTCCTCACGCATCAGAAGTACCTCGTCGACGTCATATCGGCAGCAGCCTGCGGCCGTGAACAATATTGTGAATATTACGAAAATTCTTTTCATTCGGTCACTATCTCTTTGATTATCACTGTTTCTGACCCGTCAGGGAAAATGATTTCCGCCTTCAGAGTGCCGTTTTCGCTTACTATGAAATATCCATCACCGCCTGCAGTCACCGGACTGCCGTTGAATGTCCATGATATGGCGGCGGCATCCGATGCGTTGCCTAGCCTCAAAGGCAGTCTTGCACCTTTTGCGATTCTGCCGCTTTCGGTTTTACCCACATTGTTCATAAATATGAACGGCCAATCAACTGCGGGATTTTTCTTGGTCATGAACGACGTGCTTTCGCTCTTTCCCAGGACACCTCCTATCTCGAAGGCTACAGTCACTGTATATGTCTTGTTGCCCGGCTCAAGTCCCTCTATCACTGCTGCGAACTTTCCCGGTTCATATGACCGGACAGTCATGCTTTCCATCTCCTTGCCTGTCCTGCCCCATGAAACGACTGCGTTGCCTTCAAATGCCCTGTTGCTTTCAAAATTTATTATGGCGGCGTCAGGGAACACTTCATGACTGATCGACTTTACCTCCGGAGGTGTTGTGAATTCAGAGAAACCTATCACGCTGAAGGCTATCTTTCCGTTTTCCCACCTTATGTTGGTGATCGAGGCTTTGCTCTTTTCCCCGCTCCAGTATGTCAAGCCTGGTTTGCTGTCTGGCGTAATCGATGTCGTACCTGAGTATGGGAAGTATACTCCGTTGATGTTTTTCATGCTCGTCCTGTGCAGCTCGCTTTCATCTGCCGAGAAGCTGTCCTGACGTCCATCTGCCTCGAGAAGGTCTGCGCACTGACGGTCCGGACGGCAGTTCACCTCATTTGCACCTTCCCACCTCCGGATAGCTGTTATGTCAGAACCATAATACTCTGAATATCCTGAATTGCGGTCAGAACGGTCTATATGGTATATGAGCAGTCCGCTGCCTCCTGCCTTGCTGTCCCAACTGTCGCCAGAGCGGCACTCGAGCAGGAAGTACTCGTCAGGATGGTCAGTGTCTATTCTGTATGCCATTCCTCCAAGGTGCACAGGGTCAAGTACATAGGCGCCGTCAGAATCAATCACTGTCGGAGAGCATAGTCCAAGCAGTTCGCGCTCTATGGCGTTGAAATATGGAGGCACATGGCCTCTTCCGTTCTGGTTTCCTCCGTCCATGAGCGATGTCCAGTGCCAGAGGCCTGCGGCTTCTCCGCCGCTCTCTTCGTAATCCGTGTCGTAGAAGTCCGGGAGACCGAATGTATGGCTGTATTCATGGCAGAACGTTCCTATACCGGCGATGGTCGTCGTCTTTCCGTCTGCGACAGTCAGCCTGGTAAGCTCTGAAGTGCAGGCATATCTGTTCAGCCTTTTCCCATCAAGACTCATGTTGTATCCCGCGCCGTTGTATATGTACCATGCGTGGGACCATATGCATTCTTCATCCGCTCCTTCGGCTTCATCCTCGCCGGCGAAGAATACGAATACATTGTCGATCTCGCCGTCCGAGTCGTCGTCATAAATCGAAAAGTCTATGTCCGCATCCGCAAGACGGCATGCCTCCATTATCATCATTTCCGGAGACGTGTCCTGTCCGCTTTCGTCGTTTGCACCGTAATCTTTCCTTGTCCCGGGAAGCGTCACGACGTCGCTTACGTCAAACCTGAACTCTACCTTACCCCCGAACTGTGCGTCGAAGTATTCTTTGGCGCTGCCGATCGCTCCATGCTCGGAATATCCCTCCTGTGTGAGCAAGGCTTCGAAATCGCTGCGGCTGTGCTTGAAGCTTACGTCCCTGAACTGGGCGAGGATGACTATTCCGTGCTTGATTGCAGTCTCTCCGTTTCTTGTAACGGCCTTTCCCGGTATGGATGCCAGTCTTCCGTCTTCATGCATGTTTCTGAATCCTGCCAGTTGCGCGACCTTCCTGTAAGGGATCTCCATGCTTCGGCTCAGAACCTCCTGCGGGGCCTTTCCGCCGACCCTCCATCCGCTGCTCCAGCGACGTCCCGTCTCGTCGAATTCCGCATAGCACCACCAGCCTTCCTCATCCTGGATTATGGCCCGCCCGTCTGTTGTCGTCTTGATGCGGACCGATTCGTCTCCTCTGAATACAGCGTTGAATGTCGTGCCGTCAGGTTGCGTCAGGGGGATCAGACCTTTTCTGGCCGGTATGGCTGTGGCCGTCAGGGAGATAAATATGGCCAATAGGATAAGTATCGTCTTATGTGTCATAAAATGCATTATCTTTGCAATGGAATTGCATATTTAGACATTTTTTATGAGACGAACAATATTTTTTGCGCTTTCGCTGGGCGCTATGCTCATATGTGCCGTGACTGCCAAAGCTCAGGAAGACGTAGTCAGGAAGATAAACGAGGGCGGCAAGTTCGACAAGTGGTGTGTGCGTGAGATCAAGGAGTCCGCGATCATCGGAGGTCAGACGGAATACCTGTATGAGTTCTACGGAAATCAGGATACATTGGTGACGGGAAAGAAGCCGTTCAAGGCCCCGAAGGACTATATCTGGCGTACTAACAACGTGCTTGCGGTGGTTGCCGGCGTCGTGAAGACCAACAATACCGTATATCCGGAGAAGAGGGGAGACGGATACTGCGCCAGGATCGAGACCCATATCGAAGAGGTCAAGGCTCTGGGTATAGTGAACATGGATGTGACCTGTCAGGGCGTGTTGCTCATCGGAGAGCTTCCGGAGCCGATCACAACGACCAAGGACCCTATGGCGAAGGTATTCTATGGAGTTCCGTTTACAGGCCGTCCTAAGGCCCTCAGGATGGATATCAAGGCCGATGTCGGTCACGAGGTCATAAGAGGAACAGGATTCTCGAAGCTCAAGCCTATGGGCTATAATGATTATCCCCAGATCATAATGATACTCCAGAAGCGTTGGGAGGACGAAGACGGAAATGTCCATGCCCTCAGAGTCGGAACGGCCATTGAACGCGTAATGGAGGATATCCCGGACTGGAAGAACGGATATGAAGTGAAGGTGAGATACGGCGACATAACGGGCGAGCCGTACTATAAGGAATACATGGGACTCAATAACGATCCGGATACCGCATTTCATGCCCGTAACAGCAAGGGGGAGAATGTCATCATCAGCGAGGACGGCTGGGCAGAGCCCGGAACAGAGCCTACGCACATGATGATTCACATACTATCGAGCTGCGGAAAAGCCTTCTACGGAGGCGTCGGCAACACGGTCTGGCTCGATAATGTACAGGTTGTGATGTAGTTTTTGCAGAAAAATGAAAATTTATGCAAATTTTTTCATTTTTCATGCAACGTTTTGATGCATTCATGCATCTATATATCAGGTTTAGGTTTTAGTACACGTTTAGGGGCCGGAAAGCAGAGATGCTTCCGGCCCCTTTTCAATTTCTTTATTCAGGATTATTTGCCAGCCTCAACAGACTCCTTTCTGAAATCCTTCATAAGCTTCATAAGGTTGAGAGCAGCCTTGCGGGCGCGTGCGCCAGCAGCCTTGTTGCCCTTCTCTACCTGAGCGTCAGCATTCTGTACGAAAGCTGCGTACTCCGCCTTGATCTGATCTACAAGCTCTTTCATTTCGTTAGAATTTTAAATAGTTCGGTTATTAATTTTATAAACTTCAGCCAAGATATGAAGAATCCCTTGAAAAAACAAACTTTTGCTGCTAAAATTGTTGTTTTCAAGGGATTGTGCTATTTTTCGGTCTCGTCCTGCTTAGGTTTTGGACGTGTGTTTACGACATTCATGGCCCTGTCCGGACCTACGGTCGCCCATGCCTTCACTCCGTCTATGCATCTCTTGCAGACCTCCGGCATTTCCGCCTTTTCTTCCGCGCTCAACTCTCCCAGCACATAGCCGACCTGCTGTCCGCGACCGAAATCGTTACCGATGCCGACACGTATTCTGGCGTACTCCTGGGTGCCGATGAGCTCATTGATGTTTGTCAGACCGTTGTGTCCTCCGGCGCTTCCGTTCTTGCGCAGACGGAGCGTTCCGAACGGAATGTTCAGGTCGTCAGAAATGACAAGAAGGTTCTCCGGCTGGATCTTCAGCTCGTTCATCCAGTAGCGGACTGCCTTGCCGCTGAGATTCATATATGTGGAAGGCTTAAGAAGCGTGAACTTCCTTCCCTTGAATGAAACAGTCGCCGTGCTGCCGTATCTTCCAGACTCAAAAACAATATTGGATGCCTGAGCCCAGGCATCCAATACCATAAATCCCATGTTGTGTCTGGTGTTGGCATATTCGACGCCGATGTTTCCTAGACCG